>NZ_JAIOSW010000515.1 GCF_021107415.1 Desulfobacula sp. | reverse complement strand
TATATATTATCGGACGTTAATAGAATATACCGTTCTTAAACAAAATTTTTATTTATTGTATGAATGCTGCAATAGGTTTTTAAAACAAAAATTTTATTGTTAAAACTATTCCTTTGTTTTATATATATTAATTTTGCGTTAGAATTAATAGTTTATATAATTGATTAGGGTGTTAGGAAAAAAGACCGAGATGATTTATACTGTTTCTAAATTAACAAGGGAAATCAAATCTCTTTTAGAAGAAACTTTTCCCTTTATATGGGTAACCGGTGAAATTTCCAACTATGCTGTTCCTGCTTCAGGCCATTCTTATTTTACATTAAAAGACCATCAGGCCGTTATCAATACCGTGATGTTTAAAAATCAAAAACGCAATCTAAAATTTGAGCCTGAAAACGGTATGAAAATTATGGGATTGGCAAGACTTACTCTTTATGAACCCAGAGGATCATATCAGCTTATTTTTGAACATCTGGAACCCGAAGGTGCAGGTTCCATGCAGATTGCATTTGAACAGCTTAAAAAAAAATTATCAGATCAAGGTCTTTTTGATGACAAACACAAAAAGCCAATCCCGTTTTTACCTTCCAAAATCAGCATTATTACTTCTGGTAGCGGTGCTGCTGTCAGAGATATTATCAATGTTTCCCAAAGACGGTTTTCAAACTGCCCGCTTGAAATAGTTTCGGTTAAAGTCCAGGGACATGGATCGGAAAATGAAATCTGCGATGCCATAAACCTTGTGAATCAATTTCAAAAATCTGATTTGATCATACTTGCACGAGGCGGCGGATCTTTGGAAGATCTTGCCGCATTTAATTCAGAAATAGTTGCCAATACGATTTTTAATTCTGACATACCGATTATCACAGGTGTTGGCCATGAAACCGATTATACCATTGCTGATTTTGTTTCGGACTTAAGAGCCCCAACACCTTCTGCTGCTGCAGAACTGGCACTTCCGGATAAGAACGATCTGGTTCAAAGAATTTTTAACTTGCAGGAAAGCCTGAATTCTTCGTTAAAAAATAAAATTATTGCGCATCGTCAGGTGGTTGTTCATTTGATTTCAAGACTAAAAAGCCCTGATACAATTGTTTATGATTTTAGATTCAAGCTTGAGGATTTTGAATCAAGATTAATCAATATGATGAAACACACGGTACAATATAATAAGGAAAAACTTCACTGGTTGTCCCAAGCCCTTTACTCCCAACAGCCAGTGACAAAGATTTCAGAATACAAGCAACGTGTAAAAACACTTTCTTTGTCTCTAACACATAATTTTCAAAAAATTTTTAAAGAGATTAAAACTAATCATTTAAAATTTAATTTAAAACTTCAAGCACTTAATCCTGAAGCGGTTTTACAAAGAGGATACAGTATTTCACGGTTTGTTTCAGATAAAAAAGTGATTACAGATTCAAATGAGGTAAAAAAAAATGATAAAATAGAAGTACTTCTCTTTAAAGGAGCACTGATTACAAGGGTGGAAAAAATAAATGGCTAAGAAAAAAACATTTGAAGCAGCTTTAAGAGAGCTTGAAGAAATTGTAAAACAAATGGAATCCGGAGATCTTTGTCTTGAAGATGCAGTAAAAAAATATGAGTCGGGGATGAAACAATCAAAATTTTGTCTCGACCTTTTAGATAAAACCGAGAAAAAGATATCAATGCTTACAAAAGACAGTAATGGTAATATAAAAGAAGAACTCTTTGAAGATGAATAGTATGGAATTTAACCTGTTGCAATACCTTGAAGAAAAACAGGGATTGGTGAACCGATATCTTAAGATGATTCTTCAGCAGTTTGATCAAGACCGTGAATTAATCATGGCAATGAATCATTCTCTCATGGCCGGTGGGAAAAGGCTGCGTCCCATTCTGTCAATTGCTGCTGCCCAGGCCTGTGGAAAGGATTTTTTTATCGCCCTGCCCGCCTGTTGTGCCATTGAAATGATCCATACATTTTCTTTGATTCATGATGATTTGCCGGCCATGGATAATGATGATTTAAGGCGTGGATTACCCACCTGCCATAAAAAATTTTCAGAAGCGACTGCTATTCTGGCGGGAGATGCATTACAGACCCATGCATTTAATATTATTTCTCAACCGGAACATATTTTTAAGATATATCCGGATAGTCAGACACGACTTAAGTTGATTTCTTTGATTTCACAGGCCGCTGGAATACAAGGCATGGCTGAAGGGCAGATCCTTGATATGCAGTCTTTCCAACCCGAACAAAATGATAGCCTGATTCATCTTAAAAAAATACATGCTTTTAAAACCGGCAAAATAATCACCGTCAGTGTTGAGGCAGGTGCGGTAAGTGTCGGGGCTGATCCGGAAATGATTCGGAAATTAGTAGTTTATGCAGATAAAGTAGGGTTAGCGTTTCAGGTCGTGGATGATATTTTAAATATTGAAGGTGATCCCAAAATTATGGGGAAGGCGACAGGATCTGATGCGTTGAATGATAAAATGACCTTTCCGGCAATTATTGGTCTTGATAAGTCAAAAAAATATGCAGAGAACCTTATTGATGATGCCATCCAGGCGATTTCACAATTTGATGAAAAGGCAGATCCTTTAAGGGCAATTGCCGACTATACTATAAACAGGGACCATTAACAAAAATTGAGGTTAATAGATTTTGAGTCTTCTTGAACAAATAAAAATATCCAAAGACATTAAACAACTTTCCAGAGAAGAACTAAAAGCTCTTGCCGGAGAAATTCGTGAAAGAATTATTGATGTGGTATCAAAAAATGGCGGGCACCTGGCCTCAAGCCTGGGTGTGGTAGAATTGACTTTGGCTATTCATTATGTCTTTGATCTGCCAAAGGATACATTGATATGGGATGTGGGACATCAATCGTATGCCCATAAGCTGATTACCGGAAGAAATGACATCTTTGACAGTCTTCGTCAATACAAAGGCATATCAGGATTTTCGAAAATCAAGGAGAGCGCTTATGACGGATTCACTGTGGGGCATTCTTCCACCTCAATTTCTGCCGGACTTGGGGTTTGTTATGCCAAATATTTAAACAAGGACACTTCTGATGTCATTTCAGTTATCGGAGACGGTTCTTTAACCGCAGGACTTGCCTATGAAGGTTTTACTCAGACCGGGGATTTAAAACGCAATTTGATTGTTATTTTAAATGATAATGACATGTCCATCTCTCCCAATGTGGGTACCCTGTCTTCTTTTTTAAGCCGAACCTTTTCAGCCAAATATCTTCAAAATTTGAGAAATCAATTTGGTATTTTTTTAAAATCTTTGCCGAAAATTGGTGATAATATTTACAATATTGCCAAACGGTCTGAAGAATCTTTTAAAGCGTTTATTACACCGGGCATGTTATTCGAAGCATTTAATTTTGATTATTTCGGGCCCATTGACGGACATAATTTAGAACATTTGATTGATATTTTAAAGAATATCAAAAATCCCAAAGATCCGGTCCTTTTACATGTTACTACGGTAAAAGGCAAAGGATATGAACCGGCTGAGAAAAATCCGGTCTATTTTCATGGTGTAGGGTCTTTTGCAGTGGATACAGGTAAAAGCAATCATATATCCAATGGGATACCAACTTATACCCAGGTGTTTGGCTCTCAAATGATCAAACTTGCCAAAACCAATGAAAAAATTGTCGCAGTGACGGCTGCCATGCCAGAGGGTACTGGATTGATTGAGTTTTCAAAACTTTATCCGGACCGGTTTTTTGATGTGGGCATTGCAGAACAGCATGCAGTTACATTTTCAGCAGGACTATCATCCAAGGGATTAAAGCCCGTTGTTGCTATCTATTCTACCTTTTTGCAAAGAGCCTTTGATCAGATCCTCCATGATGTATGTATAGATGCACATCCGGTTGTATTTGCCATTGACCGTGGGGGAATCGTTGGTGAAGACGGCCCAACACATAATGGTTTGTTTGATTATTCATATCTTCGCTGCATGCCAAACATGACCATTATGGCACCAAAGGATGAAAATGAACTGGCAAGAATGCTTGTCACAGCAGTCAATTATAATGGCCCTGTTGCCATAAGATATCCAAGGGGAATTGGAACGGGTGTCAAAATTGAGGAAAATCCAAAACCTTTGGAAATTGGAAAAGCCCAAGTGATTAATGAAGGTGATGATGTGTTGATTATCGCCATTGGAAAATCAGTCTGCGAGGCTTTAAAAGCCAATAAATTACTAAAAAAACAGGGTATTCATGCAACGATAATTAATGCCAGATTTGTCAAGCCGCTTGATACAAACCTGATAATTGAATATGCATTGAAAATTAAAAAAATCATTACCGTGGAAGACCACGTTCTTGATGGAGGATTTGGATCTGCTGTCCTTGAGATGCTGACAGATAAGGGTGTAACAGGATTTTCCATAAAAAGGATTGGCATCAAAAACAGATTTGTCGAGCATGGGCCTCAGGATATTTTAAGACGAGACTATGGAATTGACAGTGCCGCTATTGTAAACGCAGGTTTGGAGTTACATGGCAATAAAATTAAATAAAGCCATAAAGAATAAAATCAGGCTTGATTGCTTTGTTGTTGAAAAAGGACTGGTTAACTCCAGAGCTCGTGCAAAAGCTCTTATTATGGCAGGCAAAGTGCTTGTAAATGATATACCTGTGGATAAACCGGGAACTTTGATTGCCAATGATGCAAACGTCATTGTAAAGCAGGATGACAATCCATTTGTCAGCCGGGGGGGCTTAAAGCTTGAAAAGGCGTTAAAGAGTATTCCAGTGTCAGTAAAAGGCATGACTTGCCTTGATATTGGGGCTTCAACCGGTGGTTTCACCGATTGTCTGCTTCAGAATGGGGCAGAAAAAGTATATGCAGTTGATGTAGGATATGGGCAGTTTGACTGGTCTTTAAGACAGAACTCACGGGTAAAAGTTATTGAAAGGACCAATATCCGGCATATGCCCTATAAAGTCATTAATGAAAAAGTGGATGTAGTTGTTGCGGATACTTCATTTATCTCACTTAAAATCGTTCTCCCTTCTGCTGAAAAATTTATGAGAGATGATACACAGGTTCTGGCCTTGATCAAACCTCAATTTGAAGCAGGAAAGAAGAATGTCGGCAGGGGGGGGGTTGTAAAGGATCCTGAAATTAGAAGATTGGTGATAGAAGATTTAAAATTTTTTTTTAAAAAAAAAGGGTATCAGATAAATCAGGTAGTCCCCTCCCCTATTTCAGGCCCAAAAGGAAATATTGAGTATATTATATTTTTAACTTTTAAAAAAAATTTAAAATAACACTATTAATTTTATTTAAATTCGATTATTTAAATATAACTTTTTATTAATTGTTTAAGAGGAGCAGTAATGAGCGAAGAAATTAAAACCATGAGAAATGTAGCTCTGGCTGGTCATGGAGGTGCAGGCAAGACAACTCTTGCTGAGGCTATGCTATTTCAAGCCGGAGTTACCAAGCGTCTTGGAAAAGTTGAAGAAGGCAATACCGTCATGGATTTTCAGCCTGAAGAAACCAGAAAACAGCAGAGTATTAATACATCATTTATTAAGTATACGCATAATAAACATACAATTACTTTGATGGATACTCCTGGTGATCAGAATTTTTTCTCTGCTTCTAAGACATGCTTTCCTGTTGCAGACTGCATGGCATTTGTGATTGACGGGGTTGGCGGACCGTCTGCCATGACCGAGGAAGCTGCAGCCAGTGCATTGGAATATAATTTGCCCGGCTTTGTTATTGTGAATAAGCTGGACCGGGAAAGAGCAGATTTTTCAACCTGTATTACGGCCTGCAAAACTGCACTTAAAAACAAGATCGTTCCTATTTTTTATCCCATCGGTTCTGAAAATGACTTTACAGGGTTTGTGGATATTATTTCAGGCCAGGCCTTTGAATATGATGCAGATGGGAAACCAGGCAAGATTGATGTTCCTTCCGACCTGTCAGATGACATTGAAATGGCAAAAGAAGAATTTATTGAAAATGTAGCTGAACTCAATGATGAACTTCTTGAAAAATATCTGGAAGGTGAAGAAATTACTGAAGATGAACTAAAAGTAGCATTCAGACAGGGAGTTCAGGATGCCGAGTTTTATCCGGCCATTTGCTGTTCCGCCACAAAGATGATCGGTGTCGATACCATTTCTGATATTATCAATGACTATATGCCCTCTCCCCTTGATAGAGGCGATTGGATTGCAAAAGATGCCAATGGAGAGGATATTATTGTTTCTCCCGACCCGGATGCTGAGTTTTGCGGCTTTGTTTTCAACACCATTGTTGACCCATATGCAGGAAGACTTTCTTTATTTCGCGTGATTTCAGGAACTCTTGGAAAGGAAGGCAATGTTGTTAACACAACAAAGGATATAAAAGAGAGATTCTCACAGCTTCTTGAAATTGCCGGTAAGGAACAAAAAACCATAACCAGTGCTCTACCGGGATCTATTGTTGCTGTGGCAAAACTCAAAGGCACCTTGACCGGTGATACGCTGACAGGCGGAAAAGATATCCAGATACCGGCTCCGCAGCCCTTGCCACCTGTTATTTCCTTTGCTATTTCACCCAAAGCAAAAAATGACGAAGATAAAATTCATGAAGCCGTTAGAAAAATTCTTGAAGAAGATACAGGGCTTCAACTTCAAAGGAATGAAGAAACCAAACAGACTATCCTTTCCGGCAGAGGTCTTGTTCATATAGAAGTGACTGCTGAAAAAATTCAAAGAAAATTTAATGTGGGTATGGACATTGAAACACCAAAGGTGGCCTATCGGGAAACCTTTAAGAAAAAAATTCGTGTTCAGGGCAAGCATAAAAAACAGTCTGGTGGGCATGGGCAGTATGGTGACTGCTGGATTGTTCTTGAACCCCTTCCAAAAGGCAGAGGATTTGAGTTTGTAGATAAAATTGTCGGCGGGGTTATCCCTAAAAATTATATTCCTGCAGTCGAAGCCGGTATCAGGGAAACTTCAAAAACAGGTATACTTGCGGGTTTTCCCTGTGTTGATTTCAGAACAACTCTTGATTTTGGATCCTATCATTCTGTTGATTCCTCTGAAATGGCTTTTAAAATGGCAGGGACTCTTGCCTTTAAGAATGCTGCAAAAGATGCAAAAGCGACCCTGCTTGAACCTATCATGAAGATAGCTGTAAAAGTTCCGGATGATAGTACAGGCGACATTATGGGGGATCTTAATTCCAGACGCGGCAGGGTTCTTGGGATGGATTCCGAAGACGATAAACAGATTATCAATGCCCTGGTTCCCATGGCTGAAATACTTAGATATGCACCTGATTTAAGTTCTATGACAGCCGGCAGAGGAACATTTACCATAGAATTTGAACAATATGATGTCGTTCCGGGTGATATGGCACAAAAAATCATTGACAGGGTTAACGCTGAGAAAGAAGAGAACAAATAGTGTCAACTGAAAACCGCCAATTTTCCCGATTACTGCGTTGGGCGATAATTTTAATCCTTGAAATACTTAATGTATTCCTCCGGTTAAAATTATCGCCCGCCTTGTACTCGGCTCGCAGAGGAGCGTATGCTCACAAAAATTTTCAGGTTTTCGGTCAGGCAGTAAATAAACAAACTTATAATTAACTGCCCGGTTTTATTGTTGGCTTAATTTGAAGATATTATCAAAAAGTTTTTGTCTTATCTCCTCTACGGATAAATTTTTAAAAGTATCGTAAGGAACCGGTTTTCCAATATTTACTTTAACCTTTCCCGGCCTTAAAATTAAACTTGATTTTCGGTTGTAAGTGAACAGACCATTTATTGCAAAGGGTAAAATATCAGCTTTAGCACCTTTGGCTAAATGAAACGGTCCTTTTTTAAAGGGTGATATTTCTCCTGTAAGTGTCCTGTGTCCCTCAGGCAGAATACCGATACTCATTCCGGACAAGAGCGTTTTTCTTGCCATTTCAAGGCTTAAAATTGCCTTTTTAAGGTTGTTTCTTTTTATAGGGATGCATCCCCATTTACGGATCAGGTATCCCCATACAGGCAACGAAAAATGATAGGCAGCCTCGACACCCACAAAGCATAGGGGAATGGCCGTTGGAATAACAAAAACATCAAAAAGACTTTGGTGATTTCCCATGATCAGGTAAGATTTATCAGACTGAATATACTCCCTGCCTGTTACAACAAGTTTTATTCCCATTAATCTGATTAAAATACCAAATAAAAACCTGGCAATGCTGAATGTGATTTTTGGGGGTAAAAAAAACAGGCAGAATACAAGAATAAAAAATGAAAATAAAAAAAAGAGTCCGCCAATAATCCACAACCCAATTGAAGTAACTTTTTCCAACTAAAGATACCTTATCATTTTGTGATGTATATTTATAGTTGATGGCGTGACACCGAATAATTCACCATCCGGCAATAAGATTTTCTCAGGCAATGTTTTGATTGTGGCTTTCCTGGCCTTGAAAGACCTTACCAAAGGATGTTCGATATGAGTTCCTTTAAAAATTTTTGGCAGGGTCGCCAAAAGACTTGTTCGTGACAATTTGCCTGCGACAATAATATCCATGTAACCATCATCTATTATGGCATCAGGGGCCATCAGCATATTCCCTCCGGTAAAACGAGAATTGCAAAATTCAACAAAACAATTTTCCCCGGATATCATTTTTCCATCAATTTCAAGCTCCATGTAATGAAAATTAAGTTTTGCGGTCCTGTAGAAAACACCGAGAATATAAGAAAAATCCCCAAAGCATTTAAATTTTTGAGCTGTTTTTGCCACATCCGTGACAAATCCCAATCCAATCAGGTTAACAAAATAAAACTTTTTTTCTGCCTGTGTAAAAGAGCAGACATCTATCCATTTTGGATTGTTTTCAACAATTGATTTGATGCCATCCTCATAGTGTTGGATATTTAAATCTTTGGCAAAGGAGTTTCCTGAACCCACAGGAATAATGCCAAGAGGTGGGATTTCTTTAGCTGCAAAATGGGTCAGAAGACCGTTTAAAACATGGTAATTGGTTCCATCTCCGCCTATGGTAATAATGGCGTCATAGTCTTTTATTTTTAGCCCAGAGGTAATTTTGAGGATATGTCCATGATAAAGGGATAGATAGGTATGATAGTCAATGCGATTTAATGAAAGTTTTCTTTCAATCAAAGGCAGCAGTTTTTTGCCCTTTTTCCCACCCGCGTAAGGATTGACGATTAAGGCAACTTTCATAAAACCCTTTATAAAAAATTAGAATTTAAGCTGCAATGTGCCACCGCACTTTTATCTAAGTAATGTCCAAGTTCCCCTTCTTTTTTAGGAAAAAATCCTATACATTTTTCCCAGACTTCTTCATCTTCCATACAAAAATATACTGCCAAATTCGGAGCATATTCTTTTATGCATGAAATAATTTGTTTGTAAAGTTCTATTCTTAATGGTTTGAAATATCGCATCTTATTATCAAGTCCAAGAATAAACTCTCCATAACAGATAGTTGAATGCTTGAATCGTTTTTCAATGATCTGCTTTAATTTAGGCATGAACCGAAAAGTACCGATGCTGATCCATACAATACTTTCAGGGCGTACATATTCAAAAATCTGTTTTATCACTTTTTTGTATTGAATCTCACATTCCGGATAGATCACCATTGGATCAAAATGAAACGCAAGCCTGTATCCCTTTGACTCGACACGCCTGGCCGCTTCAAGACGGGCTGTAAGGGAGGCGGTACCCTTTTCTTCAGACCTGATAATATCCGATGTGTTCAATGACCAGGCAATAACGGTTTTGCCATTGTGATCAAGGGGAAGCAAGGAATCAATATTAATGGTTTTGGTTTTGAGTTCCAAAAGGCAATTGTTTTGCCTTGCAAATGTTTCAATAAGAAATTTGGGCTGGGGACTTATTTTTTCCCAGATAAGTGAATCTGTAAATTCACCCGTTCCGATTCTGAATATTTTATTTTGACTGAATATTTTCTCAAGATTATGAGCAAGCATTTCAAGCCCTGCAAAATATTGCAAAACAGGTGGATGAAAATAGGCCTGAAGAATGCAATACGAACAATCCATGGTACAAAATGTCCCGGTATGGAGAATAGTATAATCACAACAGGTATAAAAACTGGTTCCAGGGCAAGCCTTGACGACAGCTCCCCTGTTTTTGGTAATATAGAGTGTCTTTTTGGCCTTTGAGACGGGATCATCAGCAGAGTTGATAAAATCATAGACTGTTCTTGAATTTTCTATCCATTGGGGATCTGTTTTAAGCCTGGAAATCAGATAGTCGATTTCAACAGTCTCAGGAATGGCTTTATCAATAAAAAGAGTATCGATTTTCATTGGTTGAAAATTTCTTTTAGTTCCTTATTCTCTATAGCTTTATTGAGATTCTGAACATTTGTCACAAATTCGCTGTAATTTTTGGCAGTAAAAGAGATGGAATAATTTTGACTTTCAAAATTTTCCGGGGGTATAAATTTAATGTTGTTGCCAAATTTTATGGATGTAATTTTTTGTCGGATCATTTGATGCGTATTAAAAATAGTTGGAAACCGCTGCTCAAAGAGCCAGGCGCGTAACTCTTTGGTTTTTAATCCCGGCTCTTTATTTTCAGCAAAAAGAATATCTTGTATGGCTTGATTATTAAAAAAAATTTTCGGTTTAATGGTATCTCTGGCTGAAATTTCCATTATATGCTGTATGATTTCAAGCTGTTTGTTATTGGAAGCTTTAATTTTTGAAAAAATCTTTAAAAAAATCTTTATGGTCTCTTTTTCATAAGATGCTATTCTTTTAGCAGACTTGAAAGACAGATTGCCGTGATGGATTAATTCCAAAGCCGGATCAGGCAAAACACCAATGGCTAACAAATCCTCTACAAATCGAGCATTAAGTTCTATGTTAAAAATACCAGGTGATTTTTTTGCGATCTCTTTTTTATCCAAAAATTGATAAAGTCGTCTGATACTTATTATGAGTTCAGCATGAGTTAACGGCCGTTGAAAAGCAAGTGCTGCTATGGATTTTATAAAACAAGAATAGTCTGGTGTATCCGGCCTTGTTTTATATACAAGTATTTTTGTTTCATTATTGTAAATCCGATTATTATAAATTAGGGCCCTGACCCTGTTAAAACCTGAAATAATAATAAATTTATTATTCAAGGGCCTGACGACCGGAGGGGCAACCAAGCCTGCCTGCCTGATGGAGTTTGCCAGAAAGGTTATATCATCTTGTGAAAATGAAATTTTATATCGTTCATCTGTTAAATCAATATCACAAATATTTATTTTGCACAAAAGATCAGACATTAACACCTGTCAAACGTGTATATATTTCTTTGTATGTCTTTGATACCGTATCAATAACTTCCTGGGGAAGTTTGGGTCCCGGCGGGTTTTTATCCCATCCGGATTCAATGAGCCAGTCCCTGACATATTGCTTATCAAAGCTGTTCTGGCTCTTTCCGGGTTCATATTCCTTCAAAGGCCAGAATCTGGATGAATCCGGGGTAAGGATTTCATCTATAAGGATAATTTCTCCATCTAACATACCAAATTCAAATTTGGTATCGGCAATAATAATTCCTTTTGTAAGAGCATATTCAGCACCCTTTTTATATATTTCAAGACTTAAATCCTTTAATTTTAACGCCGTATCACTGCCAACCAACTTAACAGCCTCATCAAAGCTGATATTGATATCATGATCACCGATTTCGGCTTTGGAAGAAGGTGTAAAAAGCGGTTCCGCAAGTTTCTCTGATTCTTTTAAGCCTTCAGGTAATTTGATCCCGCAGACATGGCCTTCTTTTTGATAGGAACTCCAACCCGAACCTGTGATGTATCCTCTCACAATGCATTCAACGGGAAGCGGTTCGGCCTTTTTTACCAGCATGCTTCGTTTGTCCAAAGCATCTGAATGCGGTTTGAAATCTTCTGGGTACTCATTTACATTGGTGGTGATAATATGATTCTTTACAATGGTTTCCATTTGTTTGAACCAGAATACGGATATCTGATTTAAAACTTTTCCCTTATCAGGGATAATATCCGGCAGGACAACATCAAAAGCGGAAAGCCTGTCAGTGGTAACCATTAACAGAGATTCTCCCGTGTCAAATATATCTCTGACTTTACCCTGCCTGACCAGGGACAGGTCATCAAATTGAGTTTTTGGAATTGATCCCATTTCAATCTCCTTATTGTAATTTAATTGGTAATATTATTTTGGGTGCTTAATATCACAAAATACGATATTTATCCATTGTTGATAAAAAGATTTAAAGGGATTATACCATCAATAATCACCAATAATTTGATTTTAATATTTTGTAAACTTGACGCGGGTAACTAAATGATAATATTGTCGACTGTATTTTAATTTTCATTATATGGAGGTTTTCAAATGAATAAAACGTTGGTTCAATTATTTTTCATCTTCTTCATTATTGTTCTCAGCCATATCCCTGCAGTTTGTCAAACAACTTATTCTCTCTATGAATTAACACAACTTGCAAATAAGCATAGTGAGACCATTAAAATTGCTCAAGAGGATGTATATATCGCTCAACAGGATAAGGCCAGAGCATTATCTGTCTTAATACCCAAAGTCACAACCTATGGCAATATGATGAAGTATAAAAATAATAATATTGCTGCTTCCGATACACTCACACTGGGTATCAAGCTGACACAGTCCTTTACGCTCAATGGAAAAGAACTGATTGCTCTGAATGTTACTAAAAAAACCATTGAAGGCAAAGAATTTTCCCTTAAAAGTATCCGTTCTCAGTATTTCTTACAGGTTGCCCAGGCCTATTATAACATATTAAGTGCACAAAGATTTCTTGAAATCGCACAATCAGATGTCAAACGTCTTGGAACTCACAGAGATGCCGTAAAAGAGCATCTAAGCGTTGGGAATGTAACCAAAACCGATTTATACAGGGCTGAAGCTGAATTGTCGAAATCTTTGACGGAACAGGTAATAGCAGAGAACAGAGTATTGCAAACCAAGGCCATTTTGCATAATCTTGTAAAAATTGAGGATGAATTCAATCTTTCAAAAGAAAATATTGAGGGTATTGAAAATTATGATAGTACGCTGGAAAATATTCAAACCTATGCTTTAAAAAACAGAACGGAAATAAAAGAAGCAAAAAAAAATCTTGAAATCGCCAGAAAAACTGTAAAGTTCAAAAAAAGTGATTATTGGCCCACACTTTCACTTGAGGCAGGATACAAAGAGACAGATATCAAGTATGATTTTACGCCAACCTCTGTAGAATATGATACCGAAGACCTTTATCTCAAAGGGGAACTTGTCTTTACCTTATATGATGGTGGTTTAAGAAAAGCCGAAATCAGGCAGGCCCTTGCAGACCAAAGAAAGACAGTAAATGCATTAGTTCTACAGAAAAAAAAGATCATTCTTGAGTCAAAGACTTCCTTTCTGGTTTACCAAACTGCAAAAAGTACATTATTGAATTTACAAGATGAGCTGAAATCTGCCAAAGAGAATTACAATGCGGTTCAAATGCAGTTTAAATACGGTATGGCAAACAGTATTGATATGATGGACGCAAACACTTTGCTGGTTACTGCCCAGAGAAGAATTTCAGATGCCAAATATACTTACTACATTGCTGTGCTTAATATTCTTTACACAAAAGGTGACTTAATTGTGTTTTTTTTAAACCAGGCCTGATAATGAATCCGTAATGTTTTAGGTGTGTAAAGCTTGACTTAAACAAATTGATAAAATAATCTTAAACCATGACATTTAAACTTGGTATGAAAGCATTTTAAAAGGAGAATCACATGTATGAAATAATTGCAGATCCTAAAGAGTATCAGATTGATCATCTTATCAACGGAACCGGTAATGCAAATATTGATATTTCCAAAGAAGAGCGAGATAATTGGGCAGGTGAAATTGTAAATTTCAGTGAAAAATTGTCTGAGTTTGCAAAAAAATCTAAGGAACTTGCAAGGCTTTTATCCGGTCCGGAGCAGATCTCCGCAACCCCTGCTTCATTGAAAACTTTGAAAATTCAATTATTTATGATTAATGATGCTTTAACGACAGCACTTGAAATTGCAGATAAACTTGAATCTGATATTGTAAAAAAATAAAAACTGTCAAATTAAGGTTTTTTGCCGCAGCAAATGGTCTGTGAGTACAATTGCCATCATGGCCTCACAGACCTTATTAATTCTTGGAATAGCGCAGATATCATGGCGGCCTTTGGTTGAAATCTGGGTTGAATGACCATTTTCGTCGATAGTCAGTTGAGTTTTCAGGATCGAAGGTATGGGTTTGACATGAACTCTTGCAATAATATCATCCCCGTTTGAAATTCCTGCCAGAATGCCCCCTGAATGGTTTGTTTGAAATCCATCCGGAAAAATCTGGTCATTATTCTCAAAACCTGTCATTTGAGACACACCCGTTCCAGCACCGATTTCAACAGCTTTGACAGCCCCGATACTCATCAAAGCCTTGGCAATATCGGCATCCAGCTTGTCAAAAACCGGTTCTCCTAAACCGGCCGGTACATTTGATACGACAATTTCCACAATACCCCCCAAAGAGTCCCCTTGTTTTTTTACCTCTTTGATTTTTTTTTCCATTTTGCGGGTAGCCTCTAAATCAGGACATTGCAAAGTATTTTTATTTCTTTCAGATAAATCATCAATATGAGTAGCCCTGATGCCGCCAAGCTCCAGTGTATAGCTCTTGATTTTGATATTGTGCTGGTCAAGTACCAGTTGAGCAATGGCTCCTGCGGCTACCCTTGCTGCTGTCTCCCGTGCAGAGGCCCTTCCGCCGCCCCTGTAATCCCTGATGCCATATTTGGCTTGATAGGTATAATCACCATGCCCCGGTCTGAAAAGGGAGGCAATAGCGTCATAGGATTTTGGTTTTGCATCTTTGTTCTCAATCAAAATCATAATGGGAGTTCCTGTGGTCTGCCCTTTAAATGTACCCGATAGAATAAGGGGGTGATCCGGTTCTTTTCTTTTTGTACCCGATACCCCCTGGCCCGGCTTTCTTTTATCAAGGGCTTTTTGTATGATGTCCTTGTCAATCTTAAGACCCGGTGGACAACCTTGAATCACAACACCGATTGCCTTACCGTGTGATTCTCCAAAGGTGGTGATATTGAATGCTTTTCCAAAACTACTGCCTGACATTAAGATAATCTCCTGTCAATAATATTAACAATTTCTTCGGGTGTATGAGAGCTGACATCAATCCTTATATTGGCGATCTTTTCATATAATGGTTTTCTTAAACTTATTAATTCTTTAGTTTCTTTTAAAAGATCTTTATTTGTCAGCGATGGTCTGGATAAACAGGTTTTATTATCATTATTAAATCTGTGTAAAATTGTTTTCAGATCTGCATCAAGCCAGACACAAAAGCCATTCTTTTTTATAAAGTTCTGGTTTTCAGGGGCAGTAATAATACCACCCCCTGTGGCAATGACTGCATCTTCATTTTTTTTTGTATTAAAAAGTATGTCC
>NZ_JAIOSW010000119.1 GCF_021107415.1 Desulfobacula sp. | reverse complement strand
GGCCACCCATGCTCCCACAGGGGCAAGACAGATGGCAAATCCAAGATAAAGGTGACAAAACTTTGTAAACCGTTTGGTATAGGAATAAAACAATAAAAAAAATAATACCGGGAAAGAAAGGATCAAACAAAGGCGTGACAACATGGCTGCACAGAAAATAAATACCAGGGATGACAGGACAACAAAAAGCAAACTTTCCTTTTTTGACAATAATCCTGATGGGATTTCCCTTATGGCTGTCCTTTCATTTTTAAGATCAATATCTGCATCCACAATCCTGTTAAACCCCATTGCCGCAGATCTTGCCCCCACCATGGCCGTTAAGATCCAGATAAAATCCCAGATTGAGGGCAAATGATTTTCCCAGGCCATCACCACGGCGGACAATGCAAAGGGAAGTGCAAAAATTGTATGGGAAAATTTAATCATTCTCCCATAAACCAATATCTTGTTTTTAATATATTCCATAGGCAATTGTATCACATTCAGGACATTTCCCCTGTTCCTGCAAATAAGTTTCTACTTGATAACCCGCACGTCTCACTAGAAGTTCATTGCAGGAATGGCAATAGGTATTCTCGGACGACAGACCCGGCACATTTCCAATATAGACGTATCTAAGGCCAGCAGCTTTACCTGCCTTATATGCTTTTTCCAATGCGGGTACCGGGGTTACCGGTCTATCCATCATATGATAGCAGGGATGAAATCTTGAAATATGCCAGGGTGTTTCGCAACCCAGATCATTGGCAATATATTCAGCCATGGCTTGAATTTCATCCCTGTCATCATTCAAACCCGGGATCAGGAGGGTGGTTATTTCCACCAGGATTCCCATATCTTTCATTGTTTTAATATTTTCTTTAACCGGTTCAAGCCTTGCTTTGCAATAGGTCTGATAAAACTTATCATTAAAGGCTTTCAGATCCACATTAGCTGCATCAAGATAAGGAGAAGCCATTTCAAGAAGCTTGGTACTCATAAACCCGTTGGTGACAAAAACATTAGACAAACCTTGGTCTTTTGCAAGCTTTGCCGTCTCAAAGGCCAGTTCAAAAAAGACGGTGGGCTCAGTATAGGTATATGAAATGCTGTCGCAACCCGTTTTTACAGCGTCTTTGACAATGGCCACCGGAGAAAAGTCTTTTCCCTGTATCAAGTCATTATAATCCCCCGGCATCTGGGCAATATTGGCATTCTGGCAAAAAGTGCATTTAAAATTACATCCCACTGTGGCAATGGAATAGGATGATGAGCCAGGTTTTAAATGGAAAAGGGGCTTTTTCTCTATGGGATCAATGCTGGTGGCAATCACTTTTGGATATACCAGAGAATAAAGCCTGCCGCCTCTATTTTCCCGAACCCGGCAGATTCCCCTTTCCCCATCTTTAATGACACAAAAATGACGACAGATTTGACATTTTACTCTTTTTTTATCCAGTTTATCATAGATCAGGGTTTCCATATTTAAGACCTCATCCGTGTGGCCAGCCCTGTTGCAGGGCGATAGGCCTTTGATTTTTTTATCTTCAGCATCAAGGGCCGGGTCCGAAATTTCGGCACCGGTTTAATCTTCATGCCAATGAGAGTGCCGAAAAATGATTTTTGAACAATTTTATTGTTTTCAACAAACGCTGCTATCTGTCCGCAGGCAAAAGGAAATTGCAAGGTTGTTCTCCATTTAACAGGAACATTTCCAAGAATAGCAAACAGAATTTGTTTCAGTTCCCAGATGCTGAAAAAATGGGCATGGGTAAAGATATTGGGCACAAAAAAACCTTTAACCCTGCGGACCATATTTAATGGCGCATACCGGTTTAAGACACAGACAATTACAGTTTCCCTTGCCACCCTGCAGGCTTCTTCAATGGCCTTAGCAGGCCTGTCTGTAAACTCAAGACTTGTGAAAAAAAAAGCCGCGTCAAATGCATTGTCCTCAAACGGAAGATCTTCAGCCGAGCCCCGGTGAAGATCCACATGATTGCCAAGTCTTTTTGATGCAAGATCCAGCATGTACAAAGAAGGGTCTAACCCTGTCAGATTCAACCCCTTATCCAGTAACGGCTCAAGGCTGATACCGGTGCCGCAGCCGATATCAAGAATTCGCTGTCCTTTTTTAGGGGACAAAAGATCCATCATTAATTTGATTTCAAAATCCAGGCAATACTTATTTTTGGCCGGGTCAAACCAGGCATCATATGATCCTGCATCCTGAAAATCAAATACATAGCCCATAATTAATCCACCATTATTCCATCAGGTTAATCAATAATCTCTTTGACCTTTCCCATCATTTGGTTGATGGCAACAACTGACGGGGTGTCATCTTCCAGTTCAAGAAGCGACCGCCTTTCCATATCAAACTCAAGAAGATTATTGTCATCGGGTATGCTGCACAATATGGGAACACCGATACTCTCAACCTCATCCAGAAAGACTTTGCTTAAATTTTCCGGTGCCCGGTTAACGATCAGGCCCTTATGTTTTACATCCAGCTTAAGACTATCCAGCATTTCATTGATTCTTCCAACAGCTCGAAGTCCCCTTAAGGCATAATCGGTGACCATCAACAGGATATCCACCTTACCACTGGTTCTCCGGCTTAAATGTTCCATCCCGGCTTCATTGTCCACAAGAAGATATTTATAATTGCCTTCCAGCTCATCGGCAAACCGGTTAAGAATATTATTGACCATACAATAACATCCCTGGCCTTCCTGTCGACCCATCACCAAAAGATCAAAATCCTTTTCCTCAATCAACACCTGATTCATCAGCATTTCAAGATACAATATTTTATCCATACCCGAAGGGACTCCTTGGGGGTCTTTCATAAAATTTTCACGGATGTCGCCCACTGTTTTTTCAATTTCAAGTCCCAGGGTTTCACCCAGGTTACTGTTAGGATCTGCATCAATTGCAAGAAGCGGATCATTTAGATATTTTGTAAAATATCGCATCACAAGTGCTGAAACTGTTGTTTTTCCAACTCCACCTTTGCCGGACATTGCGATTACTTTGCTCATATTAACTCCAAACGTAACTATTTAATTTATATTTCATGTAAACATAAGGCAATCTTTTAAAAAAGCAATCAAGGAAGCTTTATTTTCTCTTTTTAAACCAGTCTTCGTCCCCATAAAGCTCTATTAAGCAATCCGGACAGATTCCATGGGTAAAGGTTATCTGGGAATGTTCTTCAATGTATGAATCCACCTGTTTCCAAAACCCTTCATCATTCCTGATTTTTTTACACTTGGAACACATGGGGAGAAGTCCCCTGAGTGTCCTGATTTCAATATGGGTTTTTATCCTGGCAAGCAGTTCGGCAGAATTAAACGGTTTGGTAACATAATCCGCACCCCCCACATTAAATCCCTTTACAATATCTTCTGAATCGGTCTTAGCCGTGAGAAAAATAATGGGAATGTGACGGGCACTGAAATCTTTTTTTAATCGTTCACACACTTCATACCCGTTCATGCCCGGCATCATGATATCCAGCAAAATCAGGTCAGGTTCATTCTTCTTTACAAAACTCAACGTCTGCTCACCGTTTTGGGCCATGCCCACTTCATATCCATTATCTGACAGAAGCTTGCCAAGAAACTGAAGGTTCTGAGGTTTATCATCCACAGCCAGCACTAATGATTTTTGCTTGCTCATATAACAACTCCGAATTAAGATTGTGTTCCTGATTCTCTTATTATTTTAGAAAGATGTTTGCCTATTTTGGAAAAAAAATTCAGGCTACCGGGCAATTGTTCCATATCAAATTTTACAGCCTGTTTTTCAAGTTTTTCAGCATATAAATAAAGATATTGATATTCAAATTCTTTAGCAAGAAATTTTAATTGCCCGGCAAAACTTTTGATCTCATCAATCACCATAGCATCTTTCAGATCATTCCAGGTGTTTTCTTCAATATCTTTTAATTTATTTTGTAATTGTTTAAGTCTGTCTATTGTTTGGGATGACAGGTCACCATCAAATGTTTTTGACAAATCCTGTGTGATTTGACCGGGTTTAACATGTGCTTGTTCTTCCCGGCTCATGGTGATTAAAGGTGCCTGCCGGACATTATTAATGTGAATCGTAAACCGGCTGCCCTGGTTCGGGGCGGAATCAAAAAAAATATTGCCATCCATTATTTCAACAAGGCGCCTGGATATGGTAAGTCCCAGACCTGTTCCACCATATTTGCTTGTATCCTGGTCTTTGGGCTGGGAAAAAACTTTAAATATATTTTCTTTTTCATCATCACGAATGCCGATACCTGTATCCTCAACACAGATAACCAAATCCCTTTGCTCTTTAATCTGATCATTTGCCTGATACTCCACGTGGATACGAACATAACCTTTATCTGTGAATTTAATAGCGTTGCCCACAATATTCACCAGGATCTGTCTTAGCCGGATTTCGTCTAAAATAACAATTTCAGGCAGATGCTTTGAAATATTCAGTTCAAATTTTAACCCTTTTTGCTCAATTTTTCCCGAAAACATCTGGTCAATTTCATGGAATAATTGTTTAATATTAAATGCACGATATTCAATTTTGAATTTATCTGCTTCAATTTTAGACAGATCAAGGATATCATTTAAAAGGGTTAACAGCGTTTTACCGCTTAAACGAATGGAAGATATGTATTCTTTTTGCGTTTCATCTTTAATATCTTTTTCAAGTGCCTGGGAAAATCCTAAAATTAAATTCAATGGGGTCCTGATTTCATGGCTCATATTTGCCAGGAATTGACCTTTTGCCTTGTTGGCAGCCTCGGCATTTTCCTTTGCCACCTTTAATTCACCGGTCCTTTGTGCAACAATGACTTCAAGATTGTCCCTGGCTTTAACCAGCTCTTTTTCAACAGCCTTCTGTTTTTCCAGTAAATCTGACCGCATCTTATCAATGTATCTCAATTGTTCTGATATTCTTCGCTCTTTGGCCAGTTGTTTTTCATAGCTTTGGGTCTTAAACCAGTAAAAAAACCACAGAACTCCTGCCAGCGACACGATATAGATTAAAATTGCCCACCAGGTCTTCCAGGGCTTGGTTGCCACATGGATTTGAAGGGATGCCCCTTTATAATTCCATACCCCGTCATTATTTGAACCAAACAGTCTTAATACATACTTTCCGCCGGGAATATTTGTATATTTACCATACCGACGGTTGCCGATATGATTCCACTCTTTTTCAAAGCCTTCCAGAAAATAAGCATATTGATTTTTACTGGGCTGGGTATAATTTAACGCAATAAATTCAAATTCAAAAAAATTATCTCGCCAGTCAAGATGCAGGCTCTTCTCCTGCTCCAGGCAGTCATCAAAGACAAGATTTTTTTGCCCCTGCCTGAGGGAAGTCAACACAATGGACGGGATATACCCGTTATTTATTATCTTGTCCGGATAAAAGCTATTGACCCCGTTTAACCCTGAAAACCACATTTGTCCTGTTCTTGTTTTATAAGCACTTGTAGAATAAAGAGAAAAATTATTTCCCTGAAGTCCGTCAAGTTTGGAATATTCCGTAATTACTCTTTTAGTATCAAGACTGAATTTAATGAGCCCCACATCCGAACTCAACCAGAGATGCCGATCATTGTCTTCAAGAATAGCTCGAATAGATTTGGTTTTAAAGCCATGGCGTTCATTGAAATGTTTGAACGTACCCGCACCTTTGTCAAATAAATTAAGCCCACCGTCGCTTGTTGATACCCAGAACCTGCCCGAATTGTCGATATAACAGTCAGTAACCATATTCCCACTAATCGATTGAGGATTTTTTGGGTCCATTCTATAATGGATAAAGGTTTGGGATTCTTTAACAAACCTGTCCAGCCCACCGCCTTGTGTCGGCACCCATAAAACACCCTCATTATCCTGAAACAGACTTAGCACAATGCTGGCACTTAGGCTTTCGGGATTATTGGGATCATTTTTAAATTGTTTAAACTCTTCTGTTTTTTTGCTGAACCTGAACAGCCCATCTGCTTCTGAGCCAAACCAGAGGATATCATTTTCATATTTATCCTCTATCATTCCCCTGGCGACCACGCTGGCATAGGGGTTTTTATATTTTTTCTCAAACATGGCCGTAGCAGGATTAAAAATCCCATGGACTCCATTATTCATCGATACCCACAGCTTATTTTCATGATCTTCAATTATAGAAAAAATATAATTATCTGAAATACCCTTGGGATTATCAGGGTCTTTTTTAAACACTGTGAATTTTGAATTTCTTCCAAGCCTGTTCAAGCCTCCCAGCTGAGTTGCAAACCAGATATTGCCTTTATTGTCTTCAATAATAGTGGGCACCACATTGGAGCTTAAGCTGTTTGAATCATGTGGACTGTGGCGATAGATCTCAAATTTTTTAAGATTTGGATCATATTTATCAACAGGCCCTGTATTTTCAACCACCCACATAATACCTGATCTGTCCTCAAAGCAACCCATGATGATATTAC
This sequence comes from Desulfobacula sp., assembly GCF_021107415.1. Next base: position 23,050 of record NZ_JAIOSW010000119.1, on the reverse strand, counting down.
CGGAAATACTGTCTTCGTTTTCAGGATCATGCCTGAAACGCCTGAATGTTTCTGTTTTGGGGTTAAAAATTTCAAGCCCTGCGGCAACGGCATAGGAACGCCCCAGCCACAGGTTTCCATTCCGATCCTTTGTAATGGAATAAACCTCATCATGAGCAAGGCTATCCGGGTTATCAGGATCATGACGGTACTGAGAAAATTTTTTAGTTTTTAAATCAAATTTGTTTAATCCCCCCTGGCTTGTCCCGATCCATAAGATATCAATATTTCCTTCCTCAATAGCATATACACGTCCTTTGCCAATACTTTGAGGATTGCTCGGATCATGGAAATACCTGACAAATTTTTTTGTTTCCGGATGATACGAATCAAGCCCTTTTTCAGTACCGATCCATATAATATCATTTTTATCGATAAAAATTGTCCAAATGGAATTATGACTCAGGCTGTTGGGATTATCCGGCAAATGTGTGAGGCTTTTAAACTTTTTTGTCTTTTTATCAAATCTGTTTAATCCCATCAGTGTTCCCAGCCAGATATGGCCCCGGCTGTCCTGATCAATTGTTTCAGGTGCCCAGTTAAACTGGTCACTATTAATACTTTCAGGATTGTTTGGATCATTTTTATAGTATGTAAATGAATGGGTTTTCTTATCAAACACATTCAGACCGCCACCAACCGTTCCAATCCAAAACAGACCTTCATCATCCTCAAATATACCGGGCGTATAGGATGAGGATAAGAGATTAGGGCCTGCTTTATAAGTTTTGGTTTCATAGCCGTCATACCTGACAATTCCATTGGTGCACCCAACCCAGATGAAGCCTTCACGGTCCTGCATAACGCTGGCATTATAGGCTCCAGTGCTTAAGGGATGATCAAACTTCAGACGTTCGTCTGCAATGGCCTGCCTGCAAATCAAGCTAAGAATTAATATACCTGAAACAAGAAATTTCACTTTCACCCTACAGGAATTATTTCGTCTTTGGTTGTCGCTTCAATACAAACTTTTTACAAGTAGCAAAATGTGAAATAGTTCACAAGCTATTTTGCATATCGCATGGACAACTCATGATATTTTTTAAGCTTTTCCTGGACCTTTCCAAAAACAGTATTTTCCGGAAAACAGGCGTTTGAATCAGGTTCACCTGCCTTGACCCCGGTAAGAACTTCAATCCCCTCTTCAATGGTTTTTACACTAAAAAGGTGAAATAGTTTTTTCTCTATAGCCTGAGCAACATCTTTTCTTAACACAAGATTTTTTACATTTGAAGATGGAATCATGACGCCCTGGGTTTTAGTCAGACCTTTTTTTACACAGATATCAAAAAATCCTTCTATTTTTTCATTTACACCGCCAATGGCCTGGATTTCACCCTTTTGATTCACAGACCCGGTCACGGCGATTTCCTGGCGGATAGGAATGCCGCAAAGACTGGAAAGAACCGCATACAATTCCGTAGACGAGGCGCTGTCACCGTCAACACCATCATAACTTTGCTCAAATGTGATACTGATACTCACGCTTAAGGGATAATTTTGTGCAAACATTCTCCCAAGATAGCCGGAAACAATCATCACCCCTTTATCATGGGTCTCACCCGAAAGATCAGATTCATGTTCAATATTAATGATCCCGGGGGTTCCCATATAAGATTCTGCAGTAATCCTTGTGGGCCTTCCAAAAGCGATTTCACCCATATCGTAGACAGCAAGGGCATTTACCTGGCCTGTCACCTTTCCTTTCACATCAATCAGAACCGATTGATCATCAAATTCCGCCAGGACTTTTTCTTCATAAAGATTATGACGGAACCTGTGCTGGTTGAGTGCCTTGATCACATATCCTTCTGAAACCATCAGCGCATTATCTTTTTTTGTCCAATAATCAGCTTCTTTCAAAATCCCAAGGATATGGCCAAATCTGAGGGAGAGTTTTTGCTGATCTGCAACCATCCTGTTTCCATATTCAATCACGGCCCACACACCATCCGGGGTAAAACTTAACAGGTTCTCTTTTTTACAGACCCGGGCAATAAACCTGGCATAATTATAAATATTCTCATCTGTCAGTTCTACTTCATAATCAAAATCCGCCCTGACCTTAAATATCTTGTTAAATCCGGAATCCGCACTTTGTAAAATCCTGAAAGGTTCATACCCGCCAACAAGAATCACCTTAACATTCAAGGGTATTGGAGCAGGCTTTAATGACGGCATGCCGTAATCTGCCTGGTCGGGCATATCTTCAATCCTGAGCATTGAGTCCTGCAGCGTTCTTTTTAAAGATTCCCATACAGAAGCATTCATTAAAAGCGGTTCAATATTAATGACAAGATAGCCTTTATTGGCCTTTAACAGTGAACCGGCATGAACCATTGTAAAATCTGTTTCAAATGATCCCATAACCGGTTTCTTTTCAATTTTTCCAAAAAGATTATGAAAACTTGGGTTTGGCTCGAATACGACGGGTGCCCCTTTTTCGTGTATTCGATCCACAAGTACATTGACCTGATATCTTTTCACAAGAGATCCTGTCATTTCCAGAATTTTCCTGCCTTCTGCATCCTTTGAGCCTTTAACTCCCAGAAACGTGGCAATATTATCAATAATATCTTCCTTGACATTTTTCAGATATATTTGAATATCTTTGCAATCCCTGAAATAATACCTTACAGGATCAATCTGCTCAGAAATAAGCTGCTCTGTTTTTGAGGTGACAAGCTGCTTTAACACAGCTTTCATTTCCTCGCCAAGCTTATTTATTTCAAAAAGAGATTCATCAAGCATTTCTTCAACCTGAACTCTATTTTCATCCATTTCCCGACGGGTTGCCTCATCCAGGGATTGGTATGCTTCCTGGGACATGGGCTGCCCATCACTGACCGGGACAACCTGATACTCTTCTTCTGTGCTGATGATTGAAAAACCTGTACTTTCAGCAAGCTGTTCAACATCGTCAGATAACTCTTTTTGCCTGTTTGAGGTTTCTTTATAAATTTTATTTTGTTCTTCCTGAAAAGAGGGTATTTCAAAAAAACCCGGTATTTTGGTCTTTAATACTTCGATAAACTGAATCATGCTTCTGCTGAAATAGACTGCCGACCCTGCCGGCATTTCAATCACAACCGGGCAATACACATCATCAAAATTATTGACCAGGCAAAGGTCTTTGGAGGTCTCATACTTTTTGGCATGCTCAATAAGAAGTTTTTTGACAATGGTGGATTTACCAGTACCTTCCAGGCCTGTGACAAAAATATTATACTCCGGGCCCTTCATGTTCAATCCAAAATCAATGGCTTCAACAGCCCGCTTTTGACCTATAATGATGTCTAAAGGTTCCAGTTCAGATGTATCCTTAAAATCAAACAGCCCAAAAGGACGTCTTTTGCTCAAATCTTTTATAGAAACCTTAAATTTTTGCCCCATTTTTACCTCCTTTGCTATCTTTCCTGCTCACAATCCATTGGAATTATCTGGGCATCTGCATAAAGGATAGAATCATCAAATATATTACATTGATACACACCATTTGTCTTATGCCAGCCGGATCGAATGCTTTCTTTGGCTTTTCCAATCTCACGGTTGAATCTGATTTTAATATTCTTGATTGGCTTTGCCTTGCTGTTTATGGTCTTATGGTACAAGGTTTCTAAAAATCCAAGGTATATGGTATTGTTTACATGCCCGTTCACATCAAAATCCGAATACCTCAGACTGATGTCTATCTCCTGTTCCGGCTTGATCTCCCCGCAGGTCTTCCAGTCATCAATTTCCTTGTCAAACCATTTTTCTTTGTCAACCTCATATGAACTTTTGAGATCCGCTTTCGATTAAAATCAAAAAAAAGCCAGATACTTGATCCCCTGGCAATCTCCCCCTGTGACGATTCTATAAGATACTCCCTGTATGCCTTATATCGTTTAAACCCCCTTGACCAGGTTGTAATCTTAATATTCTCACCCAGCATGGGGTAACGAAAAAATTCAATTTCCAGGCGATTTAAAAACCAGCCAACACCCTTTTCAAATAAGATATCCGGACCCGCCCCAACACTTGTTGAATGAAAAACGGCAATTTCCTGGAAAAACCGTGCAACAGACTGAATTCTCAATTTATGGTGCTGGTCTATATCAAAAAAACCTATTTTATGATGTTTTTCTATTTTCATTGCTGCAATATCCTGATCGCAAAAGCTTTAAAGGATTTATAAGGATATCTTATCGCCGGGCTTTGGAATAAAGGTATCATATCCTTTTTGTTGAAGACGCTTTGCAAACGCAGCACTTTGAGCTTCTTCCCCATGGACAATACCGATTTTTTTTATGCGAAGATTTGATCCTGTAATAATTTTTTCCAGTTCATGCTTATCTCCATGAGCACTGAATCCACCTATTTTTTCAACTTTTGCACGCAAAGGATAGGTTTTCCCCAATATTTTTATTTCCGGGGCTTCTCCATTATTCCCTGCTTCAATACTTTTAAGACCCAAATCCTGAATCCGTCTGCCCAGGGTATTTTCAGCCATATACCCCACAAGCAGAATGGTATTTTTCGCATTATGGATCTTATATCTTAGATGGTGCAGTATCCTTCCGGCTTCACACATTCCCGAAGCAGATATCACCACATGGGATGAAGTGTCCTTTGTAAGCTGCATGGATTCTTCCACTGTCTGGACAAACTTAATTTTATCAAAATGAAAAGGATTTTTCCCTTTTTCCAGAAAAACTTCATGGGTTTCCTTATCATATGTTTCCGGATGCTCACCAAATACCTTGGTGATATTGGATGCAAGGGGACTGTCAACATATATGGGACGTCTGGGCACCTCTGCCTTGTCATAAAGCTCATGAAGGATATAAATCAATTCCTGGGTTCTGCCAAAAGCAAAAGAAGGGATAATCACAGAGCCGCCCCTTTCAAATGTAGCATTCAGAACTTTTTTCAGGCTTGCTCCTAAATCTTCAACCGGCTCATGCTCCCTGTCGCCATAGGTACTTTCTGTAATGAACAGATCAATATCCCTGTCTTCTTCATCAAATATCAGAGTCGGGTCTTTTAATATCGGTTTTCCAAACCGTCCCACATCCCCGGTATATAAAATCCGTGTGGTTTTATTATTTCTTTTGATAGTCACAATGGAAAAAGCAGATCCAAGAATATGACCGGCCACATAAAACTTTACCGTGGTATCTTTGCCAATGGTGATGGGATAATGAAAGGGATACCCGTCAATAAAGCCAAGGGACTGCCTTGCTTCACTCATGGTATAAAGTGGTGTGATAATATTAAGTTTATGCTCTTTTTGAAGCTTATGGATGGCGTCGTGATTGAGTTCATAAGCATTTTTTTTCAACATTTTTTTAATGGTGTTTCTTTCCCTATTGGAGACCTTTTGTTTTACATTATTCTGTTCCAGTTGACGCAAAAAGGATCTGAGTGATTTATAATTCAAATATTGTGCATCTGATTCCTGAATATGCCCGCTGTCCAGCAGCATATAATTCAGAGCATCTTTTGTGGGTCGGGTTGTAATCACGCGGCCTGCAAAACCATCGCCCGTCAGCATGGGAATACGACCGGAGTGATCAATATGGGCATGGGATAAAATCATGTTGGTGATTTTACTTCTATTTATAGGAAACGTTTTATTTTTTTCTTTACTTTCTTTCCGCCTACCCTGGAACATACCACAATCAAACAGAATCCGATCCGTGCCTGTATCCAGAAGATGCATTGATCCTGTCACTTCACCTGCCGCACCATAGAATGTCACATTCATAAAATACCTCAATCATTGTTGTAGGATTAATAGAAATCTTTTTTAGTTTCTATTTATTAAAGACTTTTCTCAAAAGCTCAGTTGTTCGCTTGGCAGGATTCTGCCGGATGGCAGCCTCTTCTTTTGCCATATAATAAAATATGCCGTCCATTCCTTTTTCAATCACATGATCGGTCAGATTGAATTTTACATCCGGCACAAACGGGAGGGATTTATACTCTTTCATCATATTGTCATAGGCCCTTACCGCTCCGACTTCGGACAGACTGTCCTCGATCACAGGCTTCATCTCCATTGCAAGGTCCGGTGACATCTTTCCTTTAAAATACTGGGTGGCAGCATCATCAGGCCCATTATAAATCTCTTTCACATCCTGAAAATTCATCTGGGAAATGGCATTCTGAAATAATTGTTTTGCCTTTGGCGTTGCAGCCTCTGCCGCCCGATTCAGCTTTAATTCAAGATTCTCAAAAAGATATGACATTCCCACCCTATCCAGCATGGATTTTACTGTATTCAGGCTTGCAGGCAAAGGGATATGGATGTTTGAATCCGTGTTAAATCCGTCTGTCGCCCCCAATTGATTCACAACATTTTGTGAGCCAACCTTAAGGGCTTCTTTGAGTCCCGCTCCGATTTCTTCAATCGTCAATTCACTTGCTTTATCGCCCACCCCAAATGATTTTAAAAGATCACTGCCTTTATCAAACCAGGAATTACCGGCAAAAACCTGTGCCGACAACATTAGTGTGGTCACGATAAACACTTGCATCATCCATATAAATTTAACGTTTAAATCTTTCATTTTATTCCTTAAAAAAATGAATTCTCTTTTAGTTAGTCAAACCTGGTAACAGGGTTTTAAGCTGCTTTTTAATATCTTCCTTAACAGGTTCAACTTTTTCTTTTTGGTCCTCTTTAGTTCCCAATATCTGCTTTAATCCTTCCGCACTTGGTATGCCTCCACCGAGCATGCCTTTCAGATCAGGTCGAATTTTCGGATCGGAAAAAGAACCTGTTATCAAAACAGGTACCATCAGGCCCGAGCGCTGCTTGGCATCACCCTGACCCTTCAGAGTGGCAACAAATTTAGGTTCCACCCTTAAATCAAGCAGTTCTTTTACAAGATTGACGTTTCCGGTTGCAAGTACCCGGATCAAAGGAGAGATCAGGCTGGTTCCACTTGTATTGATAAGACCATTCTTTGCCGTAAACGGAATTTTCAATTCTGCAAAATCAGTTCTCGGTTTTTCTTTTACCTCTTCCCCCATTCCCAAATTGACCTTGACATTTCGTACTGCATTGGCAAGGTCAATGCCGATAATTGCGCCATCAATAAACAAGAGCTCTCCTTGTCCTGTCAATGTCTTCTTAATCATATCAGGGCTTTCACCTGTCATGGAAAGCATAACCTTGGTTTTCAATGTTCCCTCAACCAATTCTTTTTGCAGGGCATCTTTCATTAAAGGTCCTGCCTGAATCCCTTTGGCATCAAGTGTTACCTTTGTTCTGGGATTAGTTTTTTGAACATTAAGCTCAACTTTTGATGCAACACTTCCCTGGTAAAGGTTCAAACCTAACGGATCTATGGTGATAATTCCGTTTTTTGCCAGGATATGGACATCAATATTTTCAATAGTTGCGCCATGAGCCTTTAATTTACCAACCTTAATTTTCCCGTCAAGAACCAGTTCTCTTAAAGGGCCATAATCTGTTGATTTGGCTTTTCCCTGGCTTTTACTGCCGGTCTGAACCGGTTGAGATGTTTCTTCTTTTTCCGAAGGTTCCGGCAGATACCGATCAAGGTCGATTCCATCCAATTGAAGATCAAACTTCAGGTTGGGTTTGGAAAACTCTTTTGCCGAAGCTGAAAATATTAACTTTGAATCATCAAGCTCTAACAGTCCATCAGACAGGGATATACTGTCTTTATTTCCTTTTAACCGTGCTTTTAAAGAAATGGGTTTCCCGTCAATCCTGGCACTGAATGAAATTCCAATAGGATTTTCAAGACTGATATTTTTTAAATTCAGATTTAGATCTGATATTTCTTTTTTAACATCAGTTCCTTGATCAACATATATTAGCTGACCGTTTGTAATGGAAAAATTACCCACCAGCAAAGATTCAATGGGCAATCCCTGGCTTGTTGATGGCTTTTCTGTTTTCTTTTTCTTATGTTCTTTTTTCTTTTCCTGTTTACCAATCCCCTGCCAGTTGGCATCAGTGCTTTTTAATTTCTCCAGATAAATCCTTGGGCTGTCCAGGACAAATGTTTTAATTTCTATTCGTTTTGACAATAACGGTAACACCTTGAGTCTGACCTCAAAATTCTTCACCGATACCATGTCTTTTTCCTTGTACCCTGCAGGGTTGCCCAGATGAAGGTCTGTCAGCCTTACCCCCACCCATGGAAAGATAGACAGGTCTATGTCATCGCCCAGCGTAAAAGATCGGCCTGTGGCTTCAGCAACTTTTTGTTCTATCATGGGTTTATACTTTTTAACATCAACAAATTTCGGAATGATAATGACGGCCGCAATGATGAGAACTAAAAAAATACCGCCTATGATGACAAACCACTTGAATATACTTTTCATGAGATCTCTCCAAATATTTTAATTAACGGTTAATTCAAAATATAATCACAAAGCCTTATAATTTCCAAGAAGAAAAAAATAATTGATAGTATTATTCACTTTCAAGTCAAAATATTCTTTCTTTACAAACTCCAAAATTTATCCTAATATAATAATAATGTCTATAAATTAAAAATGATTCACAAGTCTAAACCTGAAAAATTATTCATCCCATCCTGAACTGTTTGCTGATAAAATTGTTATTCATATTTTTTCCAATCATTAGAATAAAAGGAGGAAAATCATGGTAGCACTTGAATTCATAGAAGAATTACACATTTTTAAAGATTTTGCGGCCGATGAATTAAACAAGCTTCTTGATTTCTGTTCAGTGGAAGATTATCAAATCGGTGAAAGCCTGTTTCTGGAGGAAGACCTTGCCAAAGATATGTGGATTATTATGACCGGCATTGTTGAACTGCGGTTTGAGATGCCAAATACCAAACCCACTACGAATGAAAGCACACTTTCTTCGCACCATAACGACATCCCTGAATCACAGGTTTTTGGCTGGTCCTGTTTTATTCCACCTTATCAGATGAGGCTATCAGCCTATTGCACTTCCAGAAGGTGTCAGGCACTTAAAATTGATGCCACAAGACTCAATAACCTCATGATGCAGGACACGGCCATCGGGTATAAAATAATGCGCTACCTTGTCCAGGTTGTCGGGTACAGGTTCAAACAAATGCAGGAAGAAGTGGGCAAATTCATTGGAATCAACATGATGAATTCCTGGTAGGTTTAGACTTGTAGGTGCAGATAAACCAAGGCCAAAATGGAACCGACCTGTTGATAAAAAAACTTAAACCAGCAGAAAGGGGGCCTATGAAAAAAACATTTTCCCACCTGATCCAAGACGTTCAAGAACAGGGCAAATGCAATCACTGTGGCGGATGCGTCACCTTCTGTTCAGCTGTCAACTACGGGGCACTTGATATTGACGAAAACGGGAAGCCCTGTTTTAGTAATATTGACAAATGCCTTGAATGCGGATTGTGTTATTCCATCTGCCCCCAAACAAACGAGCTTGATGAAGAAATCAAACAGAATGCCAAATGGCAAGAGCCTTTGGGGAATATCATCGGAATCTCCATCACCCGTGCCAAAGACAATGAAATCAGACAAAATGGAACCGATGGCGGTGTTGTAACGGCTGTTTTAACCCATCTTTTTGACAGCGGAAGAATAGATGGTGCTGTTGTCTCAAGAAACACCTGGCATGGCAGAATTCCCTGCCTGGCAAAAACAAAACAGGAAATTATTAATTCTGCAGGTTCCCATTTTAACAGCTCCCAGGGAATGGTTCAGTTTGCAAGGGAATACTCTACCTTTTCTCCTTCCATTAAAGCCCTGTCTGAGCTTCGGTTTAATTCCCTTGACAGGCTTGCATTTGTCGGAACACCCTGCCAGATTATTGCCATCAGAAAAATGCAGGCACTCCATATTGTTCCTTCTGACTCAATTGCGATCTGCTTTGGACTTTTTTGCTCGGGAAATTTCTTTTTCAATGATACACTATTTAAAAATCTGGAAAAAGAATATCAATTTCAATACGATGATATTGAAAAAATCAATATCAAAGATGATTTTATTTTCTCCCTCTCCTCCGGTAAGCAAATCCATATCCCCGTAGACAAACTTGCCCCTGTAAAACGGTCGGCCTGTAACTTTTGTAAAGATTTCTCTGCTGAATATGCAGACATCTCATTTGGTGGACTTGGCGCAGAAAATGGCTGGACAACCGCCATCACGCGGACATCAATTGGAAAAGCGGTATTTGCCGCTGCCCTGGAAAAAGTACTGGTGTCATACCGGGTTGAAGATAACCCCAAATATGTTACCCAGGCAGAAAAAAAAATCTTTGCTGCATCCGAGCGAAAAAAGCAGCTGGCGCAGCAAAATCTTGCGGATAGAGAAACGAGCGGTATACGGGTAATCTCATAATCATTTGTTCATGGACGATTCCCGCCTTTGGAACCGCCATGAACTTTGAAGCTGTTTTATTTCTCCTTCATGGAAAGAGAGATTCTTTTTCTTTTCACATCTACTTCCAGGACTGTTACGAAAACTGCCTGCCGGACGGTGACAATTTCATTGGGATCTTTGACAAAACGATTTGCCATCTGGCTGATATGAACAAGACCATCCTGGTGGACACCGATGTCTACAAAAGCGCCAAACGCAGTGACATTGGTCACAATACCCGGCACTTTCATCCCCGGTACAAGATCCTTGATATCATGGATGGTATCATCAAAGGAAAAGGTTTGAAACACTTTTCTGGGATCACGTCCGGGACTTGCCAGTTCTTTTACAATGTCTTTAAGCGTCGGCATGCCTATGGTGTCGGTAATATAGTGGTTCAGATGTATTTTTTTGATTTCTTCGGTATTCATTACAAGGTCTGCAATACCGAGTCCGGCATCTTCTGCCATTTCTTTAACGACCCTGTAGGATTCAGGATGGATACCACTTTTATCCAAAGGGTGAGTTGCAGTATGAATTCTTAAAAAGCCTGCAGCCTGCTCAAATGCTTTTGGCCCAATTCTTGGCACCTTTAAAAAATCTTTTCTTGATTTAAACGGACCGTTTTCATTACGAAATTGGATCATATTGGACGCAATGGTATCATTTAAACCCGATACCCGGCAAAGCAGTTCACGGCTTGCCGTATTGGCCTCAACCCCGACCTGATTCACACAGGATACCACCACATCATCCAGGGATTTTCTCAATAATTTTTGATCCACATCATGTTGATACTGCCCCACACCAATGGATTTTGGGTCCAGCTTGACCAGTTCCGCCAGGGGATCCAAAAGTCTTCTGCCGATGGAGACAGCCCCCCTGACCGTAATATCATGATCCGGGAACTCTTCTCTTGCAATCTTTGAAGCAGAATAAATAGATGCCCCGCTTTCATCCACCATGACAATATGAATGTTGCTATCCAGTCCCAGGCTTTTTACAAAGGCTTCAGTCTCCCTTCCCGCCGTTCCGTTGCCAATGGCAATGGCCTCAATATGATATGTTTTCACAAGATTTAATACGATCTTTTTTGCTTTTTCATCATTGCTGAAATGGGGAAAAATCAGATCATGGTGCAAAAGGTTTCCCTGTGCATCAAGGCAGGCCACTTTACAGCCGGTTCTAAACCCGGGATCAATGGCAAGGGTTCTCTTTTGGCCCAGGGGGGCAGACAACAGCAGCTCCTTTAAATTCCCGGCAAAAACATCTATGGAAAATTCATCTGCCTTTGTCTTTAATTCACTGATACATTCCTTTTCAATGGATTTGGATAAAAGCCTTTTATAGCTGTCTTTTATGGCAGATTTGACTTCCAGTGCCGACCTGGATTGATTTTTTATCAGTCGTTTTTCAATCAGGTTCAGTGCCCTTTTTTCATCCGGCAGAACATGTACGGAAAGTATGAACTCATTTTGCCCTCTGAGCATGGCCAGTATCCGGTGGGACGGTGCCTTAAAGGCTGTTTCCGACCAGTCAAAGTAATCCTTAAATTTTATGCCTTCCTCTTCTTTTGCTTTTTTTACCATAGATTGAATCTGTGCTGTATCAGAAAACAATTTCCTGATACCCGCCCTGACATCAACATCTTCGTTCACGTTTTGTGCAATAATATCCCTGGCACCGGATATGGCTTCTTCAATTGATTCAACTTCTTTTTGGGATGAAAGATATTTTTTTGCTTCAATCAAAGGGTCTTGATTGGATTGCTGCCATAGAAATATGGCCAGAGGTTCAAGGCCTTTTTCCCTTGCAATCTGTGCCCGGGTTCTTTTTTTAGGCCGAAATTTCTCATAAATATCTTCAAGATCAATGATTGACAGTGCATTTTGAATATCCGTCAATAGTGTCCCTGTCAGAAGTTCGCGTTCCTTTAAAGACTTGAGTATCGCCTCTTTTCTATTATTGAGTGCATTTAATTGATCTATACGATCCCGAATATCGGCAATGACAACTTCATCCAGAGATTGTGTCACTTCTTTTCGATACCGGGCGACAAAAGGGATGGTGGAGCCCTGCTCCAACAATTGAGCCACCGCTGAAACCTGGGCTGTTTCCAAATTCATTTCCGAGCTTATAATATCGATTATTTTCATGAGTACACTATAAAATTTAAGGTTATAAAATTAAAATTCATCGTTATCTATAATATATGATCTTTTTTCCCATGATTCAGTCAAGGCGTTTAATTTTAAAAAATTGTTCAGCACTTTTATGCAAAATCCATTCAAGATTTTCAAATGACAAGGAAGATTGATTCAGCCACACAAGTTCCCGGTCCCAGGCATAGGGAATGTTGGGGAAATCAGATCCATACATGATCCTGTCAGTCCTGTAGTGTTCAAGTCCGATCCTGTTGTCGAGAGGAAAATAATCGGTTAAGACCATAGCGGTATCCAGCCAGAGAGTATCATATTTTTCAATCAAATCTTTGTATTCGCAAATTTCATCAAACCCCAGATGGGGAACACAGAGTTTGAGTTGTGGAAAATTTTTAAGGACTGCTTCAAGCTTGTCTGCCTTGCAGATATCATAAGGATCGCAAAGGTATTCTTCGCTCTTGGGTTCCCGCCCTACATGCATGATCATGGGTTTGTCTTGTTTTTCACAGATATCATAAATAATGTCCATCTCTTCGGCGTTCATATCAAAACACTGGACATGGGCATGAAGTTTCACCCCTTTCAGCCCGTCAGAAAATGCCTTGATTAAAATCTGATCTGCATCCGGTTCTCCCGGGAACACGGTTGCCATTCCGGTGACCTGTCCTTTAAATTCATGACACTTTTTGGTCATGTATGAATTTAAGAATTCTGAAATACCCGGCTTATGAGCATATTGTAATGCCACCACATGGCTGACCCCATGATTTAGAAGATATTTGATGAGATGTGAAGTAGACATCTGATATCTTATTTTCCAGGCATGTTGATCAAACCAGGACCAGATAGCTGAAAATATCATACCGGGAAAAATATGAACGTGGGAATCAATCACCCTTGGCAAACTATCCGGAATCAAATCACCTTCCTTATCATTAAAAATCGGAAGATCAGTGTGTAACATTATCCAAACTCCTTTCTTTTTGTTTTCATGAGATCAAATGGGTATACAGGATTCGGCTTCCAACAATAACCAATACAATACCCCCGAAAATTTCCATGCGTTTACCAAACAAAACTCCCAGTCCAGCTCCAATCTTAATGGCGGCAAATGACATACCGGCTGTAATCACACCGATGATAATACTTGGATACCAGATATTGACATCCAGCATGGCAAAGCTTAAGCCCACAGCCAATGCATCTATACTTGTGGCCACACTGAGCATCACCATGGTCATCCCCCTGGACGGGTCATTTTTTTGTACTTCAGATGAGGTATCCATGCCTTCACGGATCATTCTTATGCCGACAAAGGCCAGAAGAAAAAAAGCAACCCAATGATCAAATGCTTTAAAATAAAACACAAACCTGATGCCAAGAAACCAGCCCAGCACCGGCATTAAAAACTGGAACAGCCCGAAATGAAAAGACAGGCGAAATATGGCCCTTCCATCCTTTGCATATCCTGCGGCAGCCGCTGAAAGGCAGACAGCCGAGGCATCCATGGCAAGTCCCACAGCGATAATAATAATTTCAAATATTGTCATATGCCTTGCTTTATTTATCTGTTTAATTAGTGCCCGACCGAAAACCGCCCATTTTTCGGGCAGGCACTAAACATAGCAATCTATAAAAAATTTTCTTATAATGCAAATATTAAAGCAAGATCATCAGGGTGATTGCAAGTAGATTGAAAAGATTCCAAATATCCCGGCAGGGGTAAAGGCCCTAAATGAAACTTGTCAGGAAATATAGTTGAAATTTAATGGTTGCGGTCCGCTGCATTGCTCGGATTATCCTCTGGATTTTCATGGATAGTTTATATTAAGGCAACATATGTTTTGATAAAAATAAAAGTTCAGTTACTTCCTTCGTTTTTAGATCAAAATGATGCCCTGAGTTTATTGGAAGCCATACCCCACTAAAGTTGTTACAAAACTCAACACCATATGTTAAAGAATTAAACAGGCTTAATTTGCTAACGAGCTTGTTGCCATTCCAGCCTATTGTTATTAGATGCCCTTCAGTAACCTTAGCTCCGAATTTTTCCAATTTTTGATCATCGTATAAAATAGGTGGAAGATTGATACCTAAAAAATCATCACCGTTTCCTTCACCAAAAAGAATGAAGTGTCTTATAGGATCAAATATTTGATTTAGTGCAAAAGATCTACCAGCGATAAATGCAAAATAATTAAATGCTATTTTACATAGCCCGCGCATAATTATTTTATCGATTGTTATATCAGCTTCAACTTCAATATTTCCCGTGATCTTATCATGTTTAGCAGTCCTTTCTTTAGATTTAAGAGTAATCCCTAAAGAGTGCATATGTTGAATTATAAAATCATATTCTTCGCCATCTTCAGCAATAATTGCAATTTCTTTTGTTTTCAAATTATAGCCTTTATGGCTGAGTTCTTCTGCACTTGGAATATCATTTGGTTCAAAATAATCATACTCTCCACTCTGTGTATTATAAAATCCAGCTTGCAGAGATTTCTCAACATCAATTCGGCCACTTTCTGCTAATCTCTTTTCTCTAACTATCAAACCTTTTAACTGACCAGAATATACTTTGCTTTTTATCCTCCTGCGTTTTTTTAAAGGGGCTTTGGGTTTGATATCGTGTCTCAGTCTTTCAAGACCTTCAAATGAATCTTTGCATAAGAATAACTCAATTTTTTCCCCAAAATATTTATTACAATCGTCACAAACAATATTTCTAAGAATAAGATTATCTGTTGCAACTTTTCCAAATCCCTGAGGTATTACATGCTCCCTCCTCTGATATGAAGAAAGAGATTTGTCTTTTTTACAGTAAATGCATTGCATGCCCAGGCCTTTGAGAATGACTATTATTATACTCCATTTTTGATACATAAGACTCTGCTAAAATTTGTTAAAATAATATAAATTATAGATTTTTATGATTTCAAATCTCTTATAAATTTATGTCTTTGGCGTTGGTGAATTATATCGATAATAGTCAAATAAAAGAATCATAGATAATTTCAATTCATTTAATATGCATAGAGATATTTTTTCCCTCCCAAATTCGAGCACGGCTATTAAACTGGCGAGAGAGTCTACATGCTGAGACGGTCTCGAATCCATGCCGGGTCTCTGCGACAGTCAATAATTGCATGAATCTTTATCTTATTTTGAAACTGTATAATAAATTGCAAAAGGAAATCTATTCGATAACATCCGCCTATAATTTTTATGGACGATCCGATGTATACCAGCATATAACACAAGCGACTCAACGTCAGAGTAAATGCAATCCAGAAAATATGTCCCGACCCCATGTGCATGATCCTCATAGAAATTATACCCATCAACAAGATCATCTTCCGCATGGTCAAGGATCTGAATTTTCATGAAATTCTATCAAATATCCGTTTTTTTGCGGTTTCCCAGTCCACGAATGTTGCTTTGCCTTCTTTGATAAATTTTTCGCGTCTGTCCAATATCTCTTTATGCCATCGAGGCACAGGAATCCGGCTTTGATCACAACAAAGGTCACTCCAAAGTTCTTCCATAGCTTGCAGCTTCTCTTTGACCGTCATTTGTTCAAGTGGAAGCGTTAGCATATTACTCCCTCCATTTATTAGTGTTTAGCAGGGTTTATGATAATTATACCAAACAAAGAAGTTGGTATATATCTGGATAAATAAATTCCATATTATTCGATTTTATATTGCCTAATAATATTAATAAATACCAATATTTCAATGCCATGTAAAGGGATATACGTAGATACAAAATGTACAACTGGCTTTCCGTCTGGGAAAAAACCCATTTAAAAAAACTGATGGCCCTGAAAGAATCGTTGATTGAAAGCGTCTGGAACGATAACAACTTCTGGCCGTTCTAAATTTGTTTCTGAACCTTTGCCATCTCTATTATTGGCAAGGGTTCAAACGGTTTTCCCGGAATCAGGTTTAAAATTTTTTGAGGCATACCGCGGTATAACAACCGGACGATTACCAAGGCATCTTTTTCAGGCACCCCGGGAAGATCTATTGTTTCGGTGACACTCTGTTTTGCTTTTATTCTGTTATCTGACAGGATTTGTTTTGCTTTTGCAATATTTATGACCGGATTTCCTTTTCCATCTCCAAAAACAGTCCGAAAGATCACAGCATCTTTTGACAATTCATGTTTATCATTTAGCATACCAGCCTGAAAGTTTGTTTGATTGTCCTTATCCTGGATGGTAACTTCAAGCCATACCTGGCGAAGATCACCAACCCCTGTGGGGATTGAATGCCCGGCTCCCACATTGGTCACGGTGATATTCAATTTTTTCTGACTGATTTTAGATATATCAACAGACAGTGTTGCTGCATTTTCAAGCCGTTCAATGGCCATCCGGGATTTTTCCTGTCCACCAAATTTGCCTGGGACATACGAGTTGGCCCCCACAAAGTAATGGGTGAAGATATGAGGTCTTTCATCGCTGTAATCGGTTGCCGCACCTGGGTTTTCAGGCCTGTTTGTTGATCCGGTGGCAGGAATACTCGGTCTTTGGTACATATGACATCCCTGGCAGGTTATTTTCTTTTTGGGGTCTTTTGAATTGTAAGGACCGTTCTTCCATTCCGTGTAAGTGGTTTCAACAGGAGTTCCAAACACCACATGATTTACATCATGGCATGTTCCGCAAATTTCAGATTCAGTGTGCAACTTAGAAAATTGTGCTTCATGAAAATCAGGCGCTGAATCATCAAAAGGACCATACTTGATACCCGGTTCATCTTCGCCCTGGCCGGGTTTCAGTACAAGTCCGTTATTATACATTTTTTCCACTGATTCAACGGAATGGCAGTAATCACATTGAATACCCTGTGTTGCAATCTGCGCAGTTTTTGATAAATCATCCGTCAGCTTTTTAGGAAATCCCGTCACATATCCCACCGGCGTATGACATTTCACACAGGATTCGGCTTCTTTTATCTGGCCCTCATCTGTCAGGCCTTTGCGAAGAAATTGTGCCACTCTTAAATACACAGAATCTTTATGGGCCAGATGGTGCATGGAATTTTCCCATTGTTCAAAAATTTCAGAGTGACAGCCGCTGCAGGTATCAGGCGAAATAAACCGGTCAATATGAATAGTGTCTTCGGATGATGCAAAATCTATTGCAACAAAAAGCATGATAACTCCAACAGACAAACCCGAGGATATTTTAATCCATTTTTTATAATTTAACATTTTTCCCCTTTTATTTCACAAATCCGCTTGGATATTCTTTAGTTTCTCCCTCCAGTGTGAGGACTGTCCAATTCCCATTTTCTTCTTTTGCCGCCACCAGGCAATCAAGTTTTGTCCCGTCATTGAAGGTAATAAAACACTCACCGGATTCATTTAAGGTTTCTACATGGGCATATTTCTTATCTTTGGATATCTGCCGGAAAGTCTCGGCTGCACGCTCAATCGTGATGATCTTATCATATTCATCTTTATCTATTTTCTTAATTTCCTGCCTTAACTCATTGATCTGCATTTTCTGGTCTGCAATTTTATCAATAATTTCTTCCATTTCCACCTTATTATCAGACGGTATGGAAAACAGAATCTGTTTATGCAGCTCCATATCCGCTTCAATGAAATTAATTTTTTGCAGTATTCCTTTTATCCTTGCACTCATATATCACTCTTCTTTTTTATTTTTCCCTAATCTGCCTGACCGGCGTCTTATTTCTTGCTTATTCATGATTTACACAGGCTTCCGTTTTCTGCTGCTCTTTTATTGCCCCTGATAATCCATTCCATCAAACGAATCACTATGTTTTTTTTCTTTTTTTTATCTTTCATTGGACTCCCCCCATGTGATGATACTATCTTTTTAAACTTTCCCCAAGTTTCCATCAATTTCAGGATAATGTCAAGAGGCCAGCCAGCCATTATAAGGGTAATTGCAAGTTAATATTTTAAATTTTTAATTATGAAATTTAAGGGACATTAAGTACTGCACAATCACAGAGATCATCACTTTCAAATGAAGTATAATCCCCTGCATTTAATCCTGGAACAGAAAATAATCGAACCGTTAATGGTTTATTTAAACGATATGCCATCGTTCCTGTATCTCTCATTAGTGAAGTGATATTTCTTCTTTTGTTCGTGCTTCACCTATGGCAAACCTGATTCTAAGGTTTGTCGTATCAGATATTATCCATTTTTTAAAAATTCAACCGCTTGATCCTTCTTCTCAACCGGGAATCCTTTCATATCTGTATGCTTAAACAATTTACCTTCAAGATGCACAAGCTTATGTATCCATTTTTTATGTGTTACAACGGCTATCCTGCTAAAATGTGATATTCCAACATCGATAAAAAACTTAAATTTCTCAATCATTGCATCAAACTCAGCACCACCTATACTGACAACCTCTTGATACACAATCAGCTTTTCGCCTTTATCTATTTTTTCCCTGAATATAGAAAGCACGGACAACATCTCCTCTTCTGTTATCTTGCCTTCCAACCGATATGCCACGGCCTTTTCAAACCCGATATCTATTATTTCCAGCATTTGTTCACCTCCTCTATTTATAACCGATTTTGTCTGATAAGGGTATTTTGCTTCTGACAAAAATACCGGTCGCTCTGGCTATCTCTTTGCCGTTTGAATCGTACAAAACCGATTCGCAGATAAACTGGGACCGATTCTGATTAACGACCTTTCCGATTGCTTTTACAACACCTTCTGATACAGGACGGGTAATATATGTTGTAAAACTGGTTGTTAAGACAAAAATATTTTTAACCAAAGAATTGGCTGCAAAAAAGGCTGCATTATCCAATGCAAGAAAATATAATGCGCCGTGCATGGCTCCGGCAGCGTGGTAGAAATCCTTTTTTACAGGCAGTGTGATGTGTGCTTCACCTTTTTTGTTACTTACTCTGGCACCGGTCAGTTGTACAAATGATGCTGAATGCATCATATTTTCCAATTTTGTATAATGTTCGCTATCTGTCATTAAATATCCCTTCTCAGTGCATTCCTTGAAGCCCTGTCCACAAGAGTAAAAAGTTTATCCATTTCATCTTTTTGATTCGACACCTTATGTCCTCGTACTTTAACAAATTCACAGTCCAATTGATCGATTATTCTATAAAATTTCTGATACAGTTTATAATTTTTAATGCGCCTGTTCTTCTTTGACCGATAATTATTTTTCTCTAACCGATCACGCCTTCCCGGCAACCCGATGATATTTTGAGAATCCGTATACACAATTATCCTGCGGCCCAATTCTTGAACATCACTTAGCGCCCATAACAACGTCTGCAATTCCAGTTTCGTTGAAGACGTATGCTCAAATCTTCTCACTTTCACGCTCATCTTCAACGACTCCAGCGAAAGCCCGTCTTCAGGCACAGCCAGAAAAGCCCCATATCCAATATTTGATTGAGGATTTACACTTCCATCTGTAAATAGTATCAGATCAGCCATATAAAATTGCAACTATAATTAAACAGCAGTTAGTTTTCCAAAATTTTCAAGCAATTCTTTATTATTAAACTGTAAAAATGCATTTAGTTTTGTCGCCCAGTCTTTCATTGTCATGGGCATACCGTTTTCTGCCTGATCCTCAGCATAATCCAAGTACATTGTAACGATGCGGTTTAATGATTTGATCTCTTTTTCACTTAAATAATTTTTAGCAATCACCACATCAGATTTAATGATTTTCCCGTTGGGAGCTTTTTTCCATGTGGTCAAACCCATGTAGTTTTTTTTATGGCTGGCTCTGCCCATAATAAGTTCGGCAGCGGTATGCCCATGCACAGAAAAATGTAATTTGTTTTGAACGTTTGCAAAAAAATCTTTGGTGGTTGGACTTTTTAAATCATAATCCATGGCTGTAGCATAAATATCAGTGATTTGCTGATAAAAATTTCTCTCACTTTCACGAATATCCCTGATCTCAAGAATTAAATCTTTGAAATATTGTTTACTTAAATATGCTCCATTTTTAAGTCTGATATCATCAAGCACATATCCACGAATTGCAAAATCTTTTAATACTCTTGTTGCCCATCTTCTGAAATTAGTTGCTTTTTCAGAGTTTATTTTATACCCAAGAGCTATTATTGATTCTAAATTATAATGTTTTGTTTTGTAGTTTTTTCCGTCAGTGGCAGTTATTAGGAATTTCCTTATAACTGCATTTTCTTCGAGTTCGCCGGAATTTAAAATATTCTTGAGATGCTCGTTAATAGTAGCTATCTGAACATCAAATAGTTTTGCAATAAGTTTCTGGGTAAGCCATACATTTTCATCTTCTACCCTTACTTCTATACCATCAGCATTGGCCTGTGATGTGAAAATCAAAAATTCCGCTGTACTGTTTCTTATGGTCAACCGCTTTTCACTCATTTTGAACCCTCCAGAATCGGCTTTAAGATTTCGGGAGATTTTTCAACAAAGCTGTTCATTCGTTTGAATATTTCACTGTTTGGATCGCTCCAGCGGGTATGGAGTTCGGTTATTACCTGCTCTTTTTGAGTGTCGTTCAGAGTTTCAAACTCCTTGTCCTGTATCCATTTTACCGGATTCGGTGTATTCTCTGAGCCATTCGTAAACTTTTTGGTTTTCATTTTTATTGTCTAATATCATTGCTTTCTCTTTAATTTGTTTTGTAATTAACTTTGATTTATACACACAATGACTCAATAGAAAAAGCCCCAACAAATAATTCAGCAGATCTGTGTATCTTTTAAATTTGAATGATATCCAACCAGAAGAGTTAAAATTCTGGATTAAGGATTTTGTAGCAATGTTTCTAATGCCTGTAAAGGCATTTCAACAAATCAACTATGGTGGAAATATAATTTATTCAGAAAGAATCTGCCGAAATGTTCTTTATTGGAGTTAGCATTCGTATTTGAAACTTTTTACAGAAAAATTATCGCATCACTTACCTGATTTGGTTTTAAAAACAATTTTTTATTTTATATGCGATTGTCCTGTAATAAAGTGGCGGTTAAAAAAATTGATTGACAATTCAAAGATAAAGCCCTATTTTGTGACTGGTGGTCACAAAAGTTATTTGAGGGATATAAGAGAAAAAATATGGGTGTTGCAGACAGAAAAGCAAGAGAGTTCAAGCGCAGGGAAGAGGATATCATCCGGGCGGCTTTTGATTTGTTTGCAGAGCATGGCATTGAGTTTGTTACCATTGATATGATTGCTGAAAAAGCAGAGGTCGGCAAAGGTACCATATATAAACATTTTACAAGTAAAAATGAAATTTTTGCCGTCCTTATTATCCGTCAGGGCCGTGAGCTTCTTGAACTGTTGAAATCGGTTCCCCGGGACGCACCGGTTTTAGTGCAGATGAAAAAGACCATGCGAGTGTTCTGGGATATGCAGATTGGAGATATCAGGAAGTTTGCAGTTTACAGAAAGTGTGACCAGCTTTTGTTGATGGATGATATGGCTTCGGAAGTCTTAACCCAGTTTGAAAAACAGAGTAACATGAAAAACGAGTTCATAAGGAGCTTGACACAAAAAGCCATTGATGAACAGATTTTCAAGAATGAATCGGTTGATAATCTTGTTGCAGCGGCAGTAGGATTGTTTCAGGGCGTGTTTGACTCTGTTCTCGCAGGAGAAGTTACACCTTCTGAAGAATTGTACAATCTTCTTGAAAATATGATTCTTAAAGGCTTTATGAGATAGCAGCGGCTTTTTCATAAGTGCTTTTTTATGCTCACGCAGTGGGTATTTTTTTGGCCCTGGATATGACCGATAGTCATGAATAGACTATTATTTTTTAACGTGACCGCCGTTTTGAGGTTTGAATTTATTGGATTAAAGGAAAGAAAAATGAAACCAGCTCAATTTATCACAAAGATAACCATAGGATTTCCAAAAACAATTCTTGTTTTTTTTGTTATGCTTTCAATCGCGGCAGCCTCACTTATTCCGGGGCTTGAAAGGGACCCCACACCCTTTCTTTTGCCCCCTTCCCACGAAAGCCGGGTGAATCTGGTCAAATTAAGACATAATTATACCGGTTCTAATTATTCGATTATTGTTCTTTTGGAAGCAAACAAGAGCGTATTTAATCCCCATACACTTTTAAGGGTAAAAAAACTGACTGCTGCATTTGAGGATCTTCATCTTGTAACACATAAAGACAGGGAGCATCTTCTGCTTTCAGGCCAGACCGCACCGCCGGAAATTGCATTAAAAGTACAGCAGCTTGCAAAAACCAGGATTGATTCTGAAACATGGATGCGTATAGACGACATAAAAGAGACCATTTCTTTGTCTTCTTTTAATGAATCCCATGAGCTTTTAAAAACCCTTGATGCATGGACTGAAAAATTGTCCCCAATAATTAAAGTCACCTCTCTTGCCAACACAGACAATATTCTAGGCAAGGAGGGAAAACTTAATGTAAATCCTGTTTTTGATGAAGTCCCCGGAACAAATCAAGAGCTGGCACAATTGGAAAAGGAAGT
>NZ_JAIOSW010000492.1 GCF_021107415.1 Desulfobacula sp. | reverse complement strand
TGGCCACAGAAAAAATCATGGAAAAAACTGTCTGGGTCTTTACCGGATCAAAAATTATGGACGGCAATTTCATGGCCCAGGTTGAAGGTTCCATTATTGCCACTTATCATGATCCTTTTGCTATTCTGGATCACAGGAGTGATACAGGGGCGGATGATACGCTTTTTTTTGCCAATGAAAAGCTTCTGCCCTTAAAGGGAACAAAGGTGATAATGAAGATTTATCAAGAAAAAGATCCTGCAATTAAAAAAATCACATCCTGTCAACAGGATAAAAAGAAATAACAGGAGAAATAACATAGATGAAAAAAAAAGGAATAGAACCGCCGAAAACAGCGCTGGAACTTCTGGATATGTATTATCTTGAGGCAAGATCGCATCTGCTCGAAACCGCTGCCATTCTCGACAGAATTGAACGGGCGGACGGTGGAGAGCGGATGATGAAGGATACAAGAATCCAGGATCTTTTTAAAATATTTTTGATTATAACAGACAGCAGTAAAAACAGAACCGAGCAGTTTTTAACCCTCTTGTCTGACAAAGATTAGTTTTTTAAACAAAGGAGATGTTTTTTGAAACCAGAACCTATTGTCCGCCATTTGGATGAAACCGAACAGACACCCTGTCCTTTTGGAAACGCCCGCCGAGTGATCACCGGTGGTGAAGGAGGTATCTCCAACGTTCATGTGATCAGCGTGACCCAGGGCAATAAACATTACCATGCTGCATATGATGAGGTGTTTTATATTCTTTCCGGCAAAGGAAGCATTACACTTGATGAAAAATCATTTCCCATTCGGCCGGGCAGTGTGGCTGTAATTCCAAGGGGAACTATTCATTCAATAACATCTGAATCAAATGATCCGCTTGAATTTATAATCTTTGGTACGCCCCCCATGTTTATTGAAGATGAGCGGGCAAAACCGTTAAAACCATAAAAAAGGCAAATAAATGAAAATTATTGAACCCCATATCCACATGATTGCACGTACAACTCAGGATTATGAGCGCATGGCGAGAATGCATACCGTGGCATGCTGTGAACCGGCATTCTGGGCAGGATATGACCGGACATCGGCCAGGGCATTTCATGATTACTTTACCCATATTACTCAGTTTGAGCCTACAAGGGCAGCCCAGTACGGCATTGATCATTATTGCTGGATTTGCATGAATCCCAAGGAGGCGGATAATCTGGAACTGTCCCGGGAAGTGATCTCGTTTATCCCGGAATTTCTGGACAAGCCCAATGTCCTGGGCATAGGGGAGATCGGTCTCAACAAGAATACAAAAAATGAAATGACCGTATTTGAAGAACAGGTGGAGCTGGCACTGAAATACAATCAATTGATCTGGATTCATACCCCGCACCTGGTTGACAAGCTCAAGGGCACAAAGATGATGCTGGATTATCTAAACGGTCATAAGGGGGTTGACCCTGGCAGGGTCACCTTTGATCACAGTGAAGAGCATACCCTGAAAATGATCCTGGATTCCGGTTTCTGGGCCTCCATGACCATCTATCCCGTAACAAAGAACTCTGCCACCCGGGTGATTGATGCTGCGGAGATTTACGGGCTTGAACGGCTGCTGGTTGATGCCTCGGGCGACTGGGGACCATCTGATCCCGGCACACTCCATGACGCAGTATTTGAAATGAAAAGGCGGGGGCACAAAGAAAAGGATGTTGAAACCCTGTTTTATAATAATCCCTGTTATTTTCTTGGCCAGTGTGACAAATTCAGGCCCAAACCATTAATTGACAGCAAAGATGCCTGGGGTGGTTTATAAAATTATACTAATTTCTCACAATATGCCTCAAGCATTCTGAACTGCTTTTCAAGGGAATGTTCATTCACCTGCCAGGGTGATTTAAAAAAAGATGCTGTATGGTGCATGGCGCCGGATTCCCCCCTTTCAAGCGCCAGGAATGCAAACCGGGAAAGATCCAGAACAAGCGGTGCAGCCAATGCCGAGTCACAGCCTTGCCAGGTAAATTGAAGATTCATTTTTGTATTGAGAAACCCCTGAAAGTGGATGAAATCCCAGGCAGTTTTTCTGTCACCCAGGGAGGGAACATAATCAATGGAAACCCTTGAATGTGGGGAATATCCCAGGATGTGCGGCAGCAGCCGGTCTTTACTTTTAATTTTGGTGGCCCCGTTTTCTTCGTTCTGGAGGACTTTTCCATCCATATTACCGAGGATGTTGTAACCTTCCCAACTCATCACTTCAAGATTTCTCATGGCAAACATCGGAGCAAGGGCCGACTTTACAAGTGTTTCACCGGTCTTGCCGTCACTGCCCATCACCGGCACATGGTGTTTATGGGCAAGATCCACAAGCCCCCGAGAAAGTCCTGCCTCTGAAGGTGTAAAATTAATATAGGCGCATCCGGATGTAATGGCAGCATAGGCATAAATAAAGCTTGGCCTGATACTATGGGTATTATTTTTTTTTATTATATTTTCAATTGCATCAATACTGGAAGCAGCATCAGTATCTATCAGTGGCGGTTCTGTGGAAGCAAGATTAATTACAACCATTTTTTTAATATGGTTGTCTTCTTTGAAAGTAGAAATATCCGCCTGTATCCGGTCTATCATTGATGAAATCGAATTACTGGTGACAATATGATCGGGTTCGGACAGGCTTGAGATCGCATCCCCGGCATTGAGAAGTATTCCGGGGAATGTCAATGACTGGATGCCATCAATGGTTTGAGCGATTTTTTCAGTCTGATCATGATCAGCAAAGTTTGTGTCTCTCATAATCAATCGGGATTCGGAGCAGGATCGGATGTCCCATCCACCAAAATAAAAATCAGATATATCTGCAAACGAAACATTGTTGAAAAGGTCGGAAGCTGAAACCATGCCTGTTGGCGGGCACAATCCTTTTGACAATGCTATTGCTCCAATCATTGTTGTTGTTGATAAATGACCGCACAGACCCACAAACATTACACCGTATTTATTGCTCATATCTTTTCTCCGAAAATATATATCTATTTGAATAACTCAATTACTTTACTCCTGATATTTAGTTGTTGCAATTGGTATGCCATTTTGATAGCAGCCGGCGTAATTCCCATATCCATTTCACAATGCTTTGATATAATCATATTATTTTGTAAATTCAAGTTTTATCCTTTTTAAAAAAAAGGAATTTATTTACATAATTTATAACATTTTTTTCCTAAAAATAGGTAAAAAATTTCCCAAAGCTGATAATCCTTAAATCTGTTAAAAAAATAAAGGCTGTATATTCAAGGATTCAGCAGGAGTGGGGTTTGGGCATACATATTGCATCCTAATAATGAATGAAGCTGTGAAATTTTTAAATAATTTAGATAAATAATAGTTATGATATGGTTTGTTTCCAAATTCATAACCTAAAATAATTAGGATCTGTATTCGGCATTTAACCGAATTACAGGAAATGGCGGGGTATATTATGCGTTTTAGTCAATGGAAAATTTATTTAATTTTATTATTTGCTTTAGCTGGTTTTTTATTTACAGCATCACCAGGATTTGCAGCTGTTGACAGGGTCATATGTGTTCCCTGGCAGGGAGATCCCTTAAAATTTCACACCGCAATTTCCAATGAATCTGCACGCCTTAAAGGTGTCATTAAAACAACAGATACGTCCATGATCTGGTATAAGTGGGTCTATGGAGACGGTTCAGAATCATCCGTCATTTCCGAACAGGGGTCATTAACTTATCATGTCCAGGCGGATAATACCTATTCAGGCGCAGTGGGCACCCCGTTTACAGCAAAGCTTGTGGTGGCTGATGACAGCAGCTTCATCTCCACAACTATTGAAGATCCGTATCTGGTTAAACTTTTTGAGAATAACCAGGATGCCCGGATTAATATTGCCATTGATGACGGCCTGTGGTGGCTGTTTAATCATACTTATACCAATTCTTATTTCCATACCTATGACGGATCACCTTTCATGGTCTGGACGTCTACATGGGGAAGTGCACGCTACTTAGCAGCGCCAACGGCATCAAGTGTACAGGCCTTTGCCATTAATAATCACAAAATTAATGGTGATCCGGATGAAGATCCTTACGTTGAAGCGGTCCAAAAAGGCATGAACTGGCTGGTTCAGGGATACTATTCTAACAGATACAACTCTTACCGTATGTTAAGGGCAGTAGCGATCAGCGACCAGCATGCT
>NZ_JAIOSW010000110.1 GCF_021107415.1 Desulfobacula sp. | reverse complement strand
CATCTGGTTTTGGTGTTAAAGTTTTTTATGCCCTGGGGTTCGTCCAAAATTTTCAGATCCGGTTTCATTTTGGCAATGAAGGTAACAACCCTTAATACGGCTTCATAGTTGGTAATTTTAAAATAATTTGAATCGTTGTTATAGATGGATCTTCTTTTCTGGGCAGTCCCTTCCACTACCCTGGGGATTTCATCGGTGAAATTGATGATTTCCCTTTTCCACTGGTCTTTTAAAGAAGCCAAAGTGATAATCAAGACTTTTTTAAATCCAAAGAGTTCTTTTTTCAGGATAGAGAGTGTAATTGCCTGAAGGGTTTTTCCAAGCCCCATCTCATCGCCTATCAGCACTGATTTTTTAAAGAGTGCAAATTGTACGCCCTCCTTTTGATAGTCATAAAGTTTCGCTTTTATTTTTGAATAATCAAATTGAAAGGAATCTTTGAAAGCTTCAAGCTGATGATTCTGTAAATAATTTTGAACCTGGTTTAAAACTTCAGGTTGAATGATGACCTGTTTGTTTGCTTGGGCGGATGGTATCAGTTTAACAATGCTTGAAAGATCATCTTTAATATAGTCTCCATCCTTATTAAAATATTGGGCTAAAAGTTTTATGATCCCGAGATCAGCAATTGATTGCGGATCAAAGAAGAGTTTGGGTGCATTCTTTTTTGAATCCCAGAAAATATCTATAAATGGAAAAGACTCTTTTTTTACTTGTTTATTAAAACTTTTTATGTTGGAGAAATAATTTTTCAGGAAAATGATATGTTTGCAGGTATTGAGTTTGTTGGTAAGAAAATCAGGGCAGCTGCAATGTCCCATTCCAGCTTCAGGATCATGCATGATAATTTGATAGTGCTTCTTTGAGGCAGTTTCAATAAGATGTTCTCCTTTAAAAGTATCTCCTTGTACAACCTTGAAGATATCTTTTTTTGCCCTTTTTGTCCTGTCATCCAGTGCCTGGGCTCTTATTTCATCATATGTCAGGTACAGAGGGATCTCATCCTCAGGTTCAGGGACGGGAGACAAAGCAGGGTTGTTAACACCTGCAAAGCTTATATCAAGAACGGTAAGAAGTGATGCAACGATGTGCTTGCAGCCATCACCGGGATACGGGCAGCTACAGATCCCAGGCCGGTTTTCATTGGAAAGATCAATACTAATTTCATAATCACCATAAGCACCGTCATATCGAAAGTCGAATAAGTTGTTTCCATCATCACCTTCATAGAGGAGGGCATCATTTTCATAGATTCTTTCACCCCGGTAAAAGATAATTTCAGAATCTGCAATATTGTTTTTGATTTTTTCCCTTGATAACATTGTTTTACGCTCCATTTGTTTTTTATAGGTTCATAGTTGATTTTAATTTATAAGTAAAATGATAAAAAATATACCTTTGTATGTGAAAATATACCAAAATATAAGGAATTTAATTCCTTTCTCTATGTAAAACTTTACATAAAAGTATGTAAAGTTTTACATACTTTTACTCAGAACATTGATAGAACCTTAAGGATTCCTTCCTTAATTTTTATAAACTTAAAAAATAAAATTTTATATGAATAGCCGCTTTTTTGGCTTTTTTCATGTTATTATAGGAAAAAATAAAAATTATTCATATGTTGTGGTACAGTAGTTGCTTTAATAACAATTTTAACTGAAATAGAGATTTGAAAGGATAAACGTATGAAATCTATTAAAACAATTTTATTTGTTGCTTTTATTGTCTGCAATCTTACTGCTGTTTCTTTTGCTGCAGGGTTAATCATTGATCACACCTGTACTGACATCTGGCAGGTTCCGGAAACCTGGATCAATCAGGCTAAATCAGATCTGCACATTGCCTATGGCCATACCTCCCACGGCAGCCAGCTGACATCCGGGATGGGGTCCAATGGTGTTGCCCTTGACCAGTTCATGACAGCCAATGGTGCAACACCGGATCTTTATACCTGGAATAACGGAGGCACGGGAGGTGCCCTGGATTTTCACGATTATTTTGTCTCTGGAGATCTTGGGAATCCGGATCGTGTTACCTGGGCCCAGAGGACACGTGATTATTTGAATAACTCTGATAATTCGGACGTGAATGTGGTGATCTGGTCATGGTGTGGCCAGGCTGATACTTCCATTGCAAATATTGATATTTATCTGGATCTGATGGAAGACTTGATCGCAGAATACCCTGATGTGAATTTTATATTCATGACCGGTCACCTGAATGGAACCGGCCTCGACAGCCAGCTTAATCTTGCAAATGAGCATATCAGAAATCATTGCAGGACCCATGGCAGGATACTTTATGATTTTGCAGATATTGAAAGTTATGATCCGGATGGGTTTGTGAATTATATGGAGTTAAGGGCCACTGATAGCTGTTATTATGACAGTGACGAGAATGGGTTATGGGACAAAAACTGGGCCCTGGACTGGCAGAATTCATACACTCTGGGTGAAGACTGGTGGGAATCCGAAGCAGCTCACAGTCAACATCTGAACGGAAACCTTAAGGGATATGCTGCATGGTGGCTATGGGCAAGGCTTGCGGGTTGGCCGGACTGTCAGGCAGACATTGATCAGGATTCTGATGTGGATGGAAAAGATCTGTCAGGGTTTATAAATCAGTTTTATTCTTCTTGTTTGGATTATATTGCATCCTTGTTCGGAAAATGATTAAAAAGAGTCTTTTATCATTTCAGCACATTTGTTTTTATCAATTTTACCGTTTGCATTTTTAGGCAGCAGTTTTACAATTTTTATTTCATAGGGCATTTTATATTTAGGCAGCAGCGCAGAACACTTTGATAAAATTATATTTGCATCAATATCTTTATTCCTGGGTGTTGCAAGTGCGATCAGTTTATTGCCTAAAAGATCGTCTTTGACACCGATCACTGCTGATTCGACAACAAGATCTGTTTCCATTATTGCATCTTCTACTTCCTGGGGGTTGATGCGATGACCGCCAACCTTAAGCAGGCTGTCTTTCCTTCCTTTTATAAAGTAAAATCCATCTTCATCAATATATCCCTGATCTCCTGTGTGATAACCATTTCCATCCAGCGCTTTTGCAGTGGTTACAGGGTCTTTCCAATAGCCAAGCATGATGTTTTTACCCGAGGCAACAAGCTCTCCTGTCTGCCCGGAAGGGACTTGCCTATTGTTTTGATCAAGGATTTTGATCTTTACCCCTGGTATGGGTATGCCAATGGAGTTTATTTTATTTTCAAGCCGGTCAGGTTCAAGATATGTCAGCCGTGCAGAGGCTTCCGTTGCACCATACATGATACAGATATCTGTGTGATCCGGCAGCATTTTAATCAGCTTTTTTTTGATGCTGGATGCCATGTGACCGCCTGCCTGGGTGCAGCAGCGAAGATGGGTCAGCTTGTCTTTAAAAGTTTCCAAAGGGGAACGGTTTAAAAGAAAGGCATAAGTGGAAGGCACTCCGGAAAAGAAAGTGACTTTTTCTTCAACCATCTGGTTTATTACAGATGCGGGAAAGGCAAATTTATTATTGATAACAATAGTCCCGCCAACTGAAAACAGGGTGTTCAGAAGAGATTTTCCCATGACATAGAAAAAAGGAAGCACCACCATCTGGATATCATCACTGGTCAGGTGAAGGTATTGGCAGATTGAATCAGCGTTTGTTGTAATGTTTAAATGAGAAAGCATGACACCTTTTGGAATACCTGAACTTCCCGATGTGTATATAATGCTTGCCAGGGTGTCTGGGTCTATTGTTTTGTCAAGATTTGAGGAATTGCTGTAATTTGAAATCTCTGACCAGGGTATCACGGGGAAATCAAGCCGGGGCCCAGTCTTAGACCCAGCCTGGAGCAATTGGCTGCTCATATCTTTAATGATCATGACCTGCAGGGTAGATGAAGTTAAGTCGCAGGCTTTTAACAACCTTTCAAATTTTTTTGAAGAAATAACGGCTTTGGGTGCAAGTTCACTGAACAGATGATTAATGCTTTCCGGCTTAAGGTCATTGCTGAACGGTACAACCACAGCACCGGTTTTAAGGATGGCATAGTAGCTGATGATATATTCAATGCTGTTATCCATGATGAGTACTACAATGTCATTGTCTTTGACATTGTGATCCATCAGGAGCCGTGCTAGTCTGTTGGCGTCTGAATTTACCTGTGCATAGGTAGCGCGGTCTTTTTCTGTAATGACTGCCGTTTTTTCAGGAAAGGCAGAAGCACTGTTTTCAAGAAAATGGTGTATCATGAGGCTTTCAGCAGTTTGCTGATAAATTGTTCCAGATAATTTAAAGAATCCAGGTTTTCCGGGATCATATCCTCATCATCTATTTCAATATTAAATTCTTCTTCAAGATACTCAATCAGCTCCAGCACTCCCGTGGAATCAATAATTCCTTCTTCTAAAAAAGAGGTATCGTCTTTTAAATCATTGTCCTCTCCAAACAAGAAGTTTTCTATAATAAAGTTCTTTATCTTTTCTTTTATTTTATCCATTAACCCAATTTCTCCTTTGCATAATTTACCATTTCAGTATTCTGTTCAGTATAAATTTTTATTAATCCTTCATCACGGCTCATAATACCCTGTCTTACCATATTGGCAATCTCCCAGACATAGGGATGGAAT
Organism: Desulfobacula sp.; assembly: GCF_021107415.1. The sequence goes on along the minus strand of NZ_JAIOSW010000110.1, from coordinate 153 downwards.
CCATGGCGTGCAATATGACATTTGTTTGCAAACGCATTAATAAGACAATTGGATGAATTGGTATCCGTATCTTCGGGTGCTTTCCATCCAATGGATCTGAGTTCCTGTTTGATCTTTTCTTCATCATAGTCAAAAAAGGCTAAAGGATGAATA
>NZ_JAIOSW010000426.1 GCF_021107415.1 Desulfobacula sp. | reverse complement strand
TGAGTAACAGACTTGATTCGGTCTTTAAAAAGCTGAAAGGTCATGGCACCCTGAATGAAAAGAACATCGAAGATGGTCTTAAGCAGGTGCGGATGGCACTGCTTGAGGCTGATGTTAATTATAAGGTTGCAAAATCTGTTGTTTCGGATATAAAAGATCGAGCCTTGGGCAAGGAAGTAATGCAGAGCCTTACACCCGGTCAGCAGGTCATAAAAATTGTAAACGATGAATTTGCCAGAATGATGGGGTCTGAGCATCAAGGGCTGAACTTTGATGGGAAGGCTTTAGGTTCTGTCATGCTTATTGGACTACAGGGGTCTGGTAAGACCACAACAGCAGGGAAACTTGCGCTCTATCTTCGAAAAGAGGGTAGAAAGCCATACCTTGTACCGGTGGATGTTTACAGACCTGCGGCAATTGATCAGTTGAAAAAAATCGGAATGCAACTGGATGTTCCGGTATTTGCGTCCACAACTGACATGAAGCCCTTAAAAATTTGCCAGGATGCACAATTGGCAGCCAGGGAACAGGGATGCGACACCCTGTTGATTGACACTGCGGGAAGGCTGCATCTTGACGAAGACTTAATGGCTGAACTTAAAGGCATCAAAAAAGGTATGAATCCATCGGAAATCCTTCTGGTGGCGGATGCCATGACCGGTCAGGATGCGGTGAACATTGCGGGATCATTTGACAAAGCACTTGATCTGAGCGGTGTTATTCTGACCAAAATGGACGGTGATGCTCGCGGTGGTGCAGCACTCTCCATAAAAGCGGTTACCGGCAAACCGTTAAAATTCATCGGTGTGGGTGAAAAATCAACGGCTTTGGAAGCATTCCACCCGGACAGAATGGCATCCAGAATTCTGGGAATGGGAGACACGCTTTCATTTATTGAAAAAGCACAGGATGCAGTTGATCAAAAAGAAGCCAAAGCACTTGAAAAAAAATTAAGAAAAAATGCCTTTACCCTGGAAGATTTTAAAAACCAGATGCAGTCAGTCCGAAAAATGGGGTCTATAAAAGACCTGCTGGGAATGCTGCCGGGCATGAATAAAAAGCAACTTAAAGGTATTAATATAGGTGATAAGGAATTTAGTAAAATTGAAGCAATAATCAATTCCATGACACCCAAGGAACGACAGGTACACACCATTATCAAAGGCTCAAGAAAAAAAAGGATTGCCAATGGCAGCGGCACCACGGTTCAGGATGTCAACAAGCTTCTGAAAAGCTATTCCCAATCCATGAAAATGATAAAAAAATTTAATAAAGGCGGCATGCGTTCTTTGAAAAACATGCTGCCATTTTAAGGAGAAAGAAAAGAATATGGCCGTAAGAATCAGATTGACCAGAAAAGGCACAAAGAAAAAACCTTTTTACAGAATAGTGGCTGCTGACATTGAAAGCCCGAGAGATGGAAAGTTTTTGGAACTCTTAGGCACCTACAATCCAATGGTTGAGCCGGCTGCCATTACCCTGAAAGAGGACAGAATAAAGTATTGGCTGAATGAAGGTGCAAAACCCTCAACCACTGTCCGGAGTATATTTAAACGGCAGGGACTGGAACAAGCCGAAGCACAAGCTGTTTAATAAGCGACCCGGTATCCTCAATATCCAACCAAAGGAGAAATCGTCATGAAAGAGCTGATAGAATACATTGCAAAAGCGCTGGTAGACAATCCTGAACAGGTAAATGTATCAGAAGTCAGTGGAGATCAAACTTCTGTTTTAGAGCTTAAAGTGGCAAAAGAGGATCTGGGTAAAGTCATTGGCAAGCAGGGAAGATCAGCTCGAGCCATGAGAACAATTTTAAGTGCGGCATCCACTAAACTTAAAAAACGTACCGTTCTTGAAATTATTGAATAGATAATGGACAAAGCCGCTTCGTTTACCATAGGCAGGGTAACCGGAGTGCATGGTCTTAACGGCAACCTTAAGGTCTGGTCCTTTGCAGAATCCATTGATACCTTCTGCCCTGGTAAAAACGTTCTTTTAAAATCAGAAAAAGCTTTAGAAGGCTTAGGCAAATCCTATACCATCCTTAAAGCTCTGGCCTATAAAAAAGGAATTTTACTCACTCTTGAAGGGATTGATAACCGAAGCCTTGCCGAGGAGCTTATAGGCAAAGAGATTCTCATTGACCGGAATCAATTGCCTGAACCGGAAGAAGACACCTGGTACTGGCAGGATCTTTTAGGGCTTGATGTATTTGATCATCAACAAGGATTTATCGGCAAAATAATTGATATTTTCCCGACAGGCGCAAATGATATGCTGGTCATAATGGACAAAACTCGGGAAACACTTGTGCCCATGCATAAACACTTTGTTGAATCAATTGATCTTGAAAAAAAGGTCATAAGGACAACACTGCCACCGGAATTGTTACCAGATTATTAATGAGTTATTAATGGATTATTGATGGACTTTACGGTATTGACCCTGTTTCCGGAGCTGGTCGGCTCTTTTTTTGAGCATGGCATGATTTCACGGGGTATCAAGAAAAACCTGATCACAGGGCATTGCATTAATATCAGGGATTTTTCATGCGACCGCCATAACACGGTTGATGACAGGCCCTATGGCGGTGGGAGCGGCATGGTAATGAAGCCGGAACCCTTGCAGGCTGCTATTTTAGCTGCCAAAAAAAGGGTCCCTGAATCCCAGGTTGTATTAATGACCCCCCAGGGAACCCGGTTCAGTCAGGAAAAAGCCTTTGAACTTGCCTGCCGGAATAAGGGGCTTATTTTTGTCTGTGGCAGGTATGAAGGAATTGATGAACGGATATACACCACACTTGT
>NZ_JAIOSW010000097.1 GCF_021107415.1 Desulfobacula sp. | reverse complement strand
CCATGACGGGCCTGCGTCTTGGATATCTGATATCACCGCCTGAATTTGTCCGGGCATTACAGATTCTCCAGCAAAATTTTTTCATTTGTGCCAATTCCGTCATCCAGCTGGCTGGTGCAGCAGCGTTAAAGGATGCCCATAAAGAAACCCGGGTCATGCGGGAGACATACAATAAGCGCCGCATCTATGTCATTGAAAGATTAAAGCAAATGGGGCTTGGAATTACGATTGAACCCACGGGCGCATTTTACGTATTTGCCAATGCAAAACATATCTCAAACGATTCATATGCCCTTGCCTTTGATATTTTGGAAAAAGCCCATATCGGGGTCACCCCGGGGATTGATTTTGGAGCAAACGGGGAAGGATATTTACGATTTTCCTATGCAAATTCCATGGAGAATCTGAAAATCGGTCTTGACCGTATGGAAGGCTATTTAAGCGAGTTATAATGATTATAAAAACCGTCGATTTTGTTAAAAGTTCTGTTAAACCCTCCCAGTATCCAGAGTATGATTTTCCTGAAATTGCATTTGCCGGCCGATCCAATGTGGGTAAATCCTCGTTGATCAACACACTGATCCAGAGAAAGGGTATGGTGAAAACAAGCTCAAAACCGGGATGTACCCAGCTCATTAATTTTTTTCTGGTCAATGAAGAACTTTCTTTTGTGGATCTTCCAGGGTATGGCTATGCTAAAGTATCAAAAAAAATCAGATCCCAATGGCAGCCAATGGTTAACCTGTATCTTTCCCAGCGCCATAGTCTTTTGGGATTAATTTTATTGATTGATATTCGAAGAGATCCGGGAAAAGAAGAATTGGATATGGTTGACTGGCTGGAATCCCATAAAATGCCGTATTTGGTAATTTTAACAAAATCTGATAAACTGTCAAAAACAAAGCAGCAGAAAAGGCTTTTAGCCATTTGTTCCCAAATGAACCGGGAAAAGAATAGTGTTATTCTTTTTTCAGCCAAGACGAAAAAGGGAAGAGATATAATTTTAGAGGAAATTGAGAATTTAATAGACTGGCATAATGAATAAGAAAAATGAAAATAATATCCGATCTGGATTTGTCGGAATCATTGGCGCCCCCAATGCAGGAAAATCTACCTTGCTCAACCAGGTGTTGGGGCAAAAAATTTCCATTACATCCAAAAAACCTCAGACAACCCGGGATAGAATCCTTGGTATTGTTAACAGTCCTTCATCCCAGATTATCTTCATTGATACACCGGGAATCCATAAGAGTACAACCCTGTTAAACAAAAGGATAGTTGATCAGGCCATGCTGGCCCTGGAAGATGTGGATGTGATCCTGTTCATGGTGGATGTAGCCAATAGAAATTATTCAGCAGAGAAACTGATCATATCGCAATTAAAGAAAATACCCAAAATAGTAGTTCTATCGTTGAACAAAATTGATCTGGTTAAAAAGTCAGAGGTTTTTAATCTTGTTGAGGAATTAAAGAAACTACATGACTTTAAAGCCATTATTCCGGTTTCGGCCAAAAAAGGTATTCAGGTAAAGAATATTCTTGAAGAAGTCGAAAAGTCATTGCCCACAGGCCCCAGGCTTTTCCCTGAAGAGACATTTACAGATGTGTCTGAAAAGTTTATGGTGAAAGAGATTATCCGGGAAAAAGTATTTCGATTAACAGGGATGGAGATCCCTTATTCAAGTGCGGTCACTGTAGATTCCTTTGAAGTGGAAAAAAAGTTGATTGTTATCCATGCCAGCATTCATGTTATCCGGGATTCACAAAAAGGCATCATTATCGGAAAAAAAGGTTCTATGTTGTCAAAAATCGGGGCTAAAGCAAGAAAAGATATTGAACAAATGACCGGGCAGAGGGTCCTGTTGAAACTTTTTGTAAAGGTAACTAAAAACTGGGTCAGCAATGCAAGGATGTTGAATGAATTCGGTTACTAAACCCATGGATCAGTTTTTTAGTTTCACAGATGAAGTATTCCTGAAAAAAGAACGGGACAAAGCAAGAAAATTGCGATCCAGTCAATGGTGGAAGCGCAAACGCTCTTTGGGAGTTTGTCATTATTGTAAAAATAATTTTTTGCCAAAAGAACTCACCATGGATCATATCATCCCCTTAGCCCGCGGGGGGAGGTCACAAAAGTTTAATCTTGTGCCATGCTGTAAAGAATGCAATACAAAAAAAAAACAGCTTCTCCCCTCTGAATGGGAAGAGTATATGACTTCTATACTATAACAATTTATTCTGAGAAGGTATCAGTTAAAGGCATCAACGGATTTTTTAATTTTGGTTTTTGTTTCATCGCATATTTTTTTTAAAGAATCTGCTGTAACATTTATTAGTTGGACTGCTTCTAAATTTTCAATAGATCCTTGTGAATCCTTTAAACCAAACCCGATGATATCGGCCAATGCTTCGGAAATATGGAGAACCAGGATCTCCTTGTCAGTATTTTTATCAAAAGTATTGTTTTTTTGCATGGAGATTAATTGAACAAATGATTCTGGAAAATCCCAATGTTTCAGAGTTGTTAAAGTCAGATCATGGGCGTATTCAACCGTGCTTTTTATAATATCATGGGTATCAAATGTGCTTTTGGTTGATATCATTTCACCGATCACCCGCAGTAAAATCGTCTGGCCGATGTCATGAACAATACCAAGGGTGAAAAATCGGGAGGTGTCAGGAAATTCCAGTTCAAGTGCCAGGGCTTTGGCAATGCTGGCTGTGGCAAGGGAATGGAGCCACAATTTTTCAAGCAGATTTTTAAATTGCCTGTTTTTTGTATTATAAATACTTTTATTCGAAATCGTTAAGATCAGGCTTTGAACCTCATTGATGCCCAGCCGCAGGATTGCTTCCTTGATGGTCACGATATGGGATACACCCCTGTAAAAGGGGGAATTCGCAATAGAGAGTATTTGAACAGAAATGACTGCATCTGTCTCAATAACATTAGCCATATCCTCACTGGTGGAATGGGGGTTGTTCACTACTTTTTCCACTTCCTTGACAATTGTGGGCAGGACCGGCAGGGTGATCTTTTCGGATTGGATACCCTCTGAAACAAATTCCACAATTTCCTGTATGGTCTGCCGGGTCTCCATGCTCTCATCTGAAATGTCGGAAAGGGATATCAGTTTTTCTTTTTTATCCAGATAATCTATGGCTTTTGTTAGATTATCAAAACAGTTTTTAGAAAAATCGACAAATTTGAAATGGTAAATGCTTTTATCTTCTATGGTATCCTGGCCTAAAAATTTCACCACTGCAATATGGGGGATCAAATCGTCAATAAGGCCTCCAGTGATCATTTTTAGGTTAATTTCAACCCGGAGTTCTTCTCCAAGGTCAATGGATTTATTGCAAAAACAGCTAAATCCCTCCAGAGAAATACCATGGTATTTCGCAAGCCTGAAATCATTTCGGTCCAGAAATTTTACATATATTGTTTTTTCTAATGAATATTCCAAGGTCACCTTTTTATTGGGGTTGATTTTATAGCTGTGGAATAATAGTCCCAAGTAGTATAATTGCCCATGCCGGGATATCTGAAATTTATAAAATTGTGCCCAACGCAGTAACCTGGAAAATTAACGGTTTTTGGTCGAGCACT
>NZ_JAIOSW010000123.1 GCF_021107415.1 Desulfobacula sp. | reverse complement strand
GTTTATTAACGGCAAAACGGATTCGTTTCAATGTATCATGGATGATACGCAGGGAAGTTTCCGGAGCCGTTTCCAGATGGCTGTCAATTTCAGTCCCCCGGAGCACCAGCAGGTGAACATCGTCAGACAATTTTTTTTTGCTCCGAATAAATTGTGCCAGTGTCATTTCATCAAATCTGGGACCGTATTTTTTTCGTAAAATTTCCATTCGCTGCTTCACAGTCACAATTTCCGAGTCTCCCAGAACAGGAACCACTTTATCATCATTTCTGCCTAAAGAAAGATGCTGCCCGGCTCCAGGTAAAAGACTTGCCATCCCTACGCTTGTGATACTCGGCAGCTGGACGGCAGCCGGAATGAGTTCCACTGTGTCATCTTCCGACAGCTGTTTTTCAAGTTCCACGCCCAATTCATAGCGCAATGAATCAATCATAAAATAGGCAATTTTATATCCACTTTCTTTGAGTTTCGGGGCAATTTTCTTATCAAACACATCGGTATTGGAAAGATGTCCCAAAGGCGGCCACCCGCTTTTTTCAAGCAGGCAGACAAACACATTTTGTACCCGGGATGAAATCCTTCGATATGCATTTCTGGCTTTTTCGACCATCTCATCCATCATGCCGTAACCGTCGATGATGTCGGATACGGACTGCTCAAATTCTCTTTGAAGCCGGTCCACCTCCCTTAAACTGTTGATATAAAAATCGATAAGCAGATCCATGTGATTGGAAAACTCAGAAAGCTGTCGTTCAAAATCTTCACACGCCTCACACAAGGAAAGTGCAGCCCCGATCAAACCCCACTGGGCCTGGCTTTCACCGACACCGGTCCACACGGTATCTACATGCTGTTTTAAAATATACCGCACCTTATCGGTATCATTCATTTTTAATGCATCCATTCCCTGGGCCAGGAAGGTCTTCTGTTCAAAAAGAAAGGTATCTCTTATGCCAAAATCTTGAAGCGCTCTGCAATGGCCGGGTAACTCCAGTTCATTTTCAATTGCCTGGGCCATCTCCATGTAAGGGGCCTGGGTTCGCCTGTCATTGCGAAGACGGTCGCAAAGGCCTTCAATAACTGCCTTTGCTTCTTCGTTCGCCCGGGGAACGTTCACAAGAGAATCCGGCAATGCCTCCGGCAGATCAAACACAAATTCACTGAACAGCAAAAACCGCCAGAACTCGTTTGCAATGGAAGACCAGGTCCTGCCCCGGGTGATCAGGTTCAATCCAAGACATACGGAAAACAGCTCTTTGGCCTCAGGCACCCAGCTGTCGTTTCCTTTTAGCGCCTGCTTTTGTTCAGCTGTTGGTGCCAGCAGGGCAAAAAGAATATCATTGGCAGAATCCACTTTCAAAGCCACCTGAAGATTGGGCCAGCCTTTGCTGCTGCCGATGGCATCTATCACTGCAAAGGAGGGCCTTGGATTTTCACTGAACACCCGCCTGATCTGTGTCCCCTGATCCGGTTTTGCCTTCAGACAAAGATCCAGGTATTCATCTCCCGCCCCATCCGGAAAAAAACAACCACTGACCTGGTACAGGGAAAATGGATCCAACTGCTTTTCTTCATCGGTTTCAGAGGCTTTGGCCGGAACATATACCAGCAGCCCCTTTATGTCATTATTTGTATTTCCAAGGGCTTTTAAAGCCTCAAGTGACTGCTCCCGGCTTTCGATACTGCTTTTGGCCGCATTAATCACCTTTATCATGTCTGATGCCATTTCAAGACAAAGGATTTCATACAGCCTGTCCGGATCATAAACGACAAGCACTTCTTTTTTTTTCAAACGGGGTAATAAAATACTGTTTTGAATGAATTGTGCAATCGACATGATGTGCCACCCTTTATTTTTTATCTGCTATGTTACAACACGCTTATTTTTTCTGGAAATAATCTGATCCAGCTGGTCTTTTGTTAAGTTTTTCGGCACCCATTTTATTTTGGGATTTCCCTGGCGGTCTGTGCCGTCTTCAATTTCCTCCCATAAATCATCTTCCAGATCATGGGCAATGGCATAGCTTCTGTCCTTGTGACTGGCCCGGATCACCCGGTCCGGCCAGACAGCATAGGCGAGATGCGCCCAGTCATATTCCCCGTTTTCAAGTTTCTCCCAGGTCTGTTTTAATTTATTCTTCCAGGGTCTGTGCTGGAACAATTTCCACAAAGGTGCTGCTGTAATCTGAACCCCATCATTGAGATCCGGTTTCCAAAATTGAGCAACACGGAGCAGCTCATCTCTGAAATCTGCCAGTTCCAGTTCCAGATCGATCAGCTTTTCCAAGGACTTTTCCTCGTCCCGGGTGCGGCCTGTTTTTCTCCTCAGTTCCCCGGCATCCCCGGATACCTGTTTCAGTTTGGGTTCCACAAAATCATTGACACAGGAATAAAGGGTTTGATCGGACAACCGGTGGTAATACAGCCAAAGTGTATAAGATCCGGTAGGTGTGGATAAGGGCCAGTATATCGGTGCCTGGCGGCGGCTTTTGGAATAGCGTTTGAGATGATCCGCAAAAAAACTACCCGGTTTTGAAAAATAATCCCGCAAAGAATTAATACCTAAAATGCCGCATGCCTCCTGCTCGATCTCTCCGGCATTCTCCTTCCAGATCACTTCAAGGACCTCCCTGACCCGGGTCAGGATATCTTCAGGGTGTCCTTCATCATCAACGATGATTCCTTGCCAGGTAATGCGGATGGGATAATCATCCGGGACATCATGAGATTCGGCTGGCAGGCCACAAGCATTTTTTAACATACCTATATTGGCGACAGGCATTTGTAATCCATCATTTTGTAACTCTATTTTTCCTCCGAAAGCAATATTCATATCCCAAATTCCAAATGGGAATCCAAAACAATAATGAATAAAACTTGTTGTGATTTGAAGATCGGTTTTAAGTTCTTCTATAGCCCACTCTTTTATTGATGGTCGATTGCTAAAGATTTTAAGAGCCTTAATGTCTCGAGTTTCAATAGGTAGGTGCTTAATCGCGGTTTTATCTAATTTGCCTTCAAGTTCAATCAATCTTTGGATTTTAATTTTCGATTGTCTCTTTATCTCCGTTAGAATTTCATGAAATGAGTTATATTTCTTACAAAAATGAAAAACCAATGTTTTTATAAAATCTGAATTATATTCATCTTGGATAAATTCAAATATTTCTTTTCTTATTTTTTTTACAATTGTTTCTATCTCTCTCTGGGCTTCCATTGTTTCAGGAATCGGTATCATTCCGACATATGAAGGATTTCGATATCGATCAGGCATTATCATGCCAACAACACCACAACCAACGATAGAGTTCATCATCCCACATAAAAAATCACTATTCATATTACCCTGAGGGACTGCGACAAGCCCTCTCCTACTAGGTATTCCTTGAAATCTGGCGGTTGCAACTCCATTTCCTCTTTCACAAATGCCCGGGAACCAAGACCCTATACTGGGATAATGATTCTCACCGCTTACATATCGCGATGGAGAATGACCATTATTTTGAATATATGCTTTTATTTCTCTTCCGTTATCTTTCCAATTAACAACTAAACCTATTGAAGCCTCATAAGGTTGATAGCCCACCGATTTAAAAAGAGGATGCCATTTGCAATGAATAGCAAAAGCCGGAATTTCAGCCCGACCACGAATGAATCTATAATCATTACAAGTCTGTAGTCCATTAACAATCACTGCAGCCCCGTCCCTAGAACCTCTATGAAACTTACCAGCAATTGGATCTAATTTTTTTGCACCACTCAAATAGTTTACAAAAGTTTGACTTAAGGTCATTAAAATAGGTTTGCCAGGCAAGTGATTAAACTCTGATAATCTACGACATTCTACCTTCTCACCACCAGTATGAATCGATGATACGAAAGAGAGCAAATCATTTTTCCAATCATCACTTTCTGTTAAATTTTTATAGATGATCGGCTCTTCTTTTAAACCTTGATGGGTATTTGAAAAATTCATTACCACGGTTCTAACGGTTGCATCATCAAGGACACCCAAACCAAGCTCTACACAGTGCTTTAGTTTTGTTTTTTCATATATTATATTTTTCCGAAAATTAAAAAAGTCAATGTAATAAAGAAAAGAACGAGGGACAATTGCACCTGATAAACCAAAATTCGAGATGAAATTTTTTGCTCTATAAATGAAAGAGCAGTAAATATCTACGGCCGCCTCATTTAATTTCTTTTTCATATAATCAATAGAGTCGCGAGAAAATTCTCCAAACGGCGGATTCATCAAAACCACATCATACCTTTTACGACAGATATCAATAAAAGCAAACCCTTTGGCTGCATCCTGAGCAAAGAGCCTCATCCGCTCACCGTCTGATTCTTCAGCATGCTCGGCATAATCATATAGAGCTATCAAAATTTTTTCTTCGGCTGTCTCCCAGAACTGGGTTTTACTGGGCAGATCGGCAAAATTAAACAAAGAAGGCTGCTTTTCTTTCGGCTCCATTCCGGGGAGATGGCCGGTTTCTGTATTTCGGATTAAAAGCTCTTTATTAAATGCCTCCCGTGCCTTTTCAAGGGCAGTTTCAATCTCTTCTTCGATTTTGAGCAATGACCCGGCTTCCCCAGCCAGTTCCATTTTCTCAAATATGATTTCAAGCATCTGGCCCAGGACTGTCGGTTTCAGCCTTTTGGAAAATGATTTTAATAACGCTTTATCCCCGGGCATGGGTTCTGCGCATACGATATTGGATTGAACGATCCTTGTTCGCTCTTCCGGTTTAACATCCTGTTCTTTCCAGGATCTCTGGGCCCTGAGCCACAAGGACAGTCCTGCAATTTGCACGGCCCTGGGATCGATATCAATACCGTGGATATTGTTTTCAATGATCAGTCTTGGGATGTCCCGCATCAGGTCTTCTTTGGCCGGATAAATATCTGTCAGCAATTCCACACTTTTGTCCGTTGCATCCGGCCACTGTCCTGCGGCCTGAAGATCCCATGCTTCCTGGTAAATCATCTCAAACAGATCAAAGGCATAGAGACCAAAGTGCATGGACCCGCAGGCAGGATCCAGCATGAGGATTTTCCTGGGGTCTTTAATGGGGCGGTGTTCAATATAGACTGTTTGATTGAGCAGCTCTTCCTGGCTGTGATCTGTATCCGGTTCCTCGGATTCAGGCGCTGCTTCCCCTTTTTTCAGGAACACTTCGTTTGGACGTTGAACCAGGTATCGGCACTGGTCTGTGAGGCATGTATTGCCCTTTGTCATTTCATACCAGATCCGGCCCAGGGTATTGTCGGTTAAAAACTCCACCACATACCTGGGGGTAAAAAACTGATTGCGAACGGCAAGCTCACGGCTGTTTCTCGGTGCCTGGGATTCAGACCGCATCTGCCGTCTTTCTTCCACCGAGTTAAAATACTGGTAGATCCAGCCGATGGTTTCATCCTCGGCCCACAGGTGCGCAAGATCCACAGCGTTAATCTTATCCAGAAGCGTTAGAAGAACCGATTCTTTAGGAAACAATCTTCCCATGGCGGAGTATCGGTCAAACAGCACTGCCAGGTCATATGCGAATTCATCAAAAAGACTGAAAAGATAAATCTGGTAGGCATCACCAATATCCCCTAATGAAATCCCGGCGATATGTTTGTAGAGTTGAAACCCTTCTGAATTGTGGGCTTTACCAATGGATTCCACAAGGATCCCACGTGTTTCAGCCATCCGCAGGGCGCACAACCGGTTGAGGACGGTAAAGGCCTGCTCCCTGACAATACGATCCAGGATTTGTTTTGCATCTGCCGAAGGGCTGGCAGCTTGATAATGCTCTGTTGTATCCCGTAATAATCGAGCGGTCTGGATCTGGGTATCATTCAGATGGGTCAGGTCATCCAGGGAGCTAATATTGCCGGTATCGGGGTCCATACCATAGTCGTTCTGCAATTGCCGGGTAAATTCGGTTACCAGCAGTGTTCGTGCATCAGAGACAAAATTCTGAAGTCTATTTCGAGTGGTCTGGTCAAATGCCATAATCTGCGCAACCTTAAATTTATAGGTGTATTATGAACGGCGGACAGACCATTTTGGAAAATTATTATTCCACCGTTCTATATTTACAACAACACTACTTTTGGCAATGGACTGCTCCCATCTGGAAATAGCTCTGCCCACTGGGAGCTGTTTTTTGATTTCCTTGTTCATGCGGGTTATCAAGGCATTGTCCAGAGTCAAAAGACAAAGATATCGAATGGGCTTATCAATTTTATTTTCAGCCCATCTGTATAAAAATGTATCCCGATATTTGTATTTAAGCGATTCTCTTAAATGATTGAAATAGTCACCATCCTGATACTCATCCGGATCATGAAAATCTTTTACTTCAATAAAGAGGTAATCGTTCGCAAGCTCCACAATCAGATCAACCGCTTTCATGGCATGGGATACACCATGATAATTTGGAAGGTGCTTGTCTTTCTCATCAAAGACAAACGCATCAATGGCATCTTCAAATTCAAAATCAAATCCGTCAACCGTCATTTTCATTTGCCAAGATCCCCCATGGAGTGCTCAATATCTTTGTCGATCAGGTCAGCAAACGTGTCGTCAATGGCATTGGGATGGATGGCCTGATAATCCGGAGTAGAATTCACTTTGATTTCTCCAGTTTGATTTTTAAACAATGCATGAAACAGAATTTTATCTTCGGAATTTGCCAATAGATCCAGCCACTTTAAAATAATATAGTCATGGGTGGCTAAAAATATCTGCTGACCATTCCTTGAAAGCTCCAATAAAATCTTCACCAGCTGTTTCATGATGGAAGGGTTTAGATTGGACTCGGGTTCATCCCAGAAAAGCGGACCCGATGCCCCGGGCAATAATTGCCCATTCTGTAGCAATCGCTGCAACACACCCAGTTTTCGGAAGCCTTCTGCTGCCAGTTCAACTTCAAGGAGGCGGCCTTTATCTGATTTGTAATAAAACTTTTTATTTTTTCTAAGAAGAAATTCACCTTCACACGTCTTTTTAATCATGGATAAAAGCCGGGTGATTTCTTTCCCGGGCACATCCTTTAGAAGGGGGGTTTCAAGTGCCTGGCTCAGATCAAAATAGGTTTCATCAATAGTGATTTCCCGTTTTAAATACAGGCTTGAAAACCCTTCAAAAAAGCTAAGGATTTCTTTTGGGGGAATAAACACCGGCACCCAGCTGTATTTTTCATATGACAGGTTTTTCGTTATAACGACCTGATCCATATCACTGGCAATAGCAAACTCAATGGCTCGTTTCGGCTCTAAATCCACCCGGATGGTTGATCTGTTTGCATCATTCCGGCAAAGTCTTCCGACTTTGTTTTCCGGCTTAAACACACCATTTAGTTTGTCCGTGATAACTCGTGTGGGATCAGATTTCAGAGCATGATATATCTCCTCCGGCTTATTGGCGGAGGTAACAGCATATAAAAGCTTGAGCAGATGCGACTTACCTGTGCTGTTTGCCCCGACAAGCACATTTATTCCTTTTGAAAAGGACAATTTTATGTCCTGAAACGCTGTAAATTTTTTTATCGAAACAGAATTAATCATATGCTTCATCCTTTTTTATCAGGTTGAGGAAGGTTCAATGACAATATTGATTTCAAATTTGTCATGCTTGATTGAATCCGCCCTGACCTGTTCCAATTTTTTCAGCAGATCGTTCAGTTCCTGGAGAGATCCTATTCGGTTCGGGATGGTAAGTGTTTTTAAATATTTGTTTTCTCCCCGGGCTTTTTCCCGGCGCTCTTCTTCCCGTTTTTGAGCCCGTTCTTTTCCCATGGAAATGATTCTTTTGCGCAGCTCCTGGATCGTTGAATAAATATCAAATTCCTGGGCGATGAGCTTCTTGAGGCCGAAGATGGTTTTATCTGTATCAATGAGTAGATTTTCAAGGGTTGAGATCACCCCGGACTGCTCTTCACTTGATAATTGTGACCATTCGGGAATTAGGCTGAAGTCTTTTTTGGTGTCCTGGATCATTCTTTTTTGAACTTCGCGCATCCTGACAACGGCATGTTTCACTTTTGCCTTAATGTCGGTTAAAATCGAATTCAGTTTCGTGATCCGGGTATGAAAATTATCATCAACAAACAGACTCTTCAATAAAGACATCTCGTCCACCAGATCCTGCTGTAACTGCCCGGGCACCCCTGATTCAGGCATTTCTTTTATCTCCCGGCGATGAAGCTGAAGTTCTTTGATAGAATTTTCCAGACCCTGTTTGAAAATTTGATCTACCCTGCCAGCCCATTTCAGATTTTCAAAAAGGCTGGATTGTTCTGCACCCAATCGTTCCGGCGCATCTGAGGCATCGGTAAACATTACATCTGAAATTTCTTTTCTCAGCGAATGCATCCGCTCTATACCCGGCAGTCCCAGAGAATAGAGTTTTTCACCCAATGGCGCAAATTTGGTTTGAAAACCTGGAAGATGTTTGGCAGCAGCCCTGCTGATATTTTGCTCAAGTGGGTGAACTGGTTCTCCAATAATCTCTGTTAACCGCTCAGCAGCCTTTGCCAGAAGTTCAATGGACGGCTTGCCTTCGCGTAAGGACACACCAACCGCCCTGAAGGCATTATTGCTTTTAAGGGCATCAATGGCCAGCGGCCCATTGGCTTTTACTTCCCTGCCTGAAACCTTTAGTTTTATTTCTCCTGCAACAAGATAGGCAGCAACCAAATACCGTAATGTGTCCGGCGACCAGCCGAATGGTGCCCCCGTAAAATATTCACATAACCGTTTCCCCTCTACCGTGCCGTTCCGGTCGATATAATCCCGTATACTTAAAAGCGCTTTGTGATCGGTCTGGATGGATGGCTTGCCCCCCTGACTCTGTACCAGCCCCAAAGGATCAATTTTAACAGTTATTGCCGCCAGATTTTCAGTTTTTAAAAATTTCTCAGCCAGGATTGTTTCCGCTCTGTGAGATGCCTCGGCATATCTATCAAAAACCTGATTTGCAACATCCAGAAGATGCTTTTTGCAGGCATCAACCACATTTTTATCCAGAGTATCCACGGCAGTGGCCTGACCTTTATAAATCAAAACACCTTTTGAAAGGCAGCGTTTGATGGTATGGCCGAGTTTAGTGGTAAGTTTTACAGACCTGTCCATTTGGGCTGAACAATACTCTTTGACCTCCTGATCCGGCTCATTTCGGTATCTATTGCAAATCTCCTTACACCGATAAATTTCTGCAATTTTATCTTCTATTTCCGGTTCTTTTTTACCGATCAAAAAAATTGTATAACGGTAGCTCGGAAGCCGGGATTCACTCACATCAGATGTTCTGGTCGACTCAAAATCTTTTGGATCACATAATTCAACAATTGTCTGAATGGTCTCCCGCTCCCCTAAAAGATTTACAACAAAAGTTCCACTTCGTGATTTCAGGCCGGTCCTGACAATGAAGCTTCCATTCAAATGGATAGAAGGAAGTGGGTTAAACGTCTCTTTCAACACCTCATTGTATATCCGACGCGTTTCAATAGTCCGCAGCGGAATCTGAGCACGTTCCTGCTCAATATCATTGAGTTTTTCACTGAAAAAGCAAAGGTTTCCTTCCTGTTCACCAAACGGCGCCATAGAATTACTGATCATATCATTGACGGCCAGTTCTATCTCTTCTTTTAAAGATGCTCCAGTAATGTTTGGATGCATCAGCCCTGCAACATTTTGAACGGTTACCGGCAAATTCCCTAAAATCTGCAGGACAGCGACCGTTTTACCAATATTCTCATGGATGGCTGATCCATGAAACTGTATCAAAGTTTTTTCAAGAGATTGATAAATAGACGGGAACGCCCTTCTGATATCTTTTTCCAAGGCATCATAAAGTGTTATAGTTGTGACAAGCTCGCCTATCGGTAGATCTGCCACAGGAGACTGGTTGTTCATTTTTTCGATAAGAATATCCTGAACAACTTTTATTGCAGACCGGAGACCGATACCGCCGGTTGATTTGGCAAGTGCACCCAATAAATGGAGAAGGATATCAAAATGAGCTGGCAAAAACGGATACAGATTAGTAAAAGCCTCTTCATTAAAATCAGAGTCATAAAACCTTGCATCCTGCAATTTTATATTATGCCGCAATTTTTGGCCGTTCTGCTCAAAAAGAGACTTTAATTTGCTGATCCCATCCGATGACTTACCCAGCAGCCGTTTATAACATATTTCCTTAATATCCCTTGATTCCAGGTCAATTTGAATGGGGAACCGATCTTTTAATTTATAAAGCAGGGGAGAATTCAAAGCAGCACGCGGATCATCCTCTGTAAGGGTCTGCTGTGCCGTACTGATAATCCAGACTTTTCCATCGCCGATCTGTTTCAGATTCTTTGCCAGTCCGTCAAGATTGAGGATAAGGTTTGACCGTGATCCAATATATTGGCCGACTTCATCGATAATAAAAATCACATGCTGATTGCCGGTGGCATCACGAACGATCTGAAGCATTTCTTTGACACGTTCGTTTTCAAAAGGTTTAAAATCACTTGTGGATGTATTGAATGATGTCGGGGCCTTAAAAATCTCGGGATACATCTGGTGGGCTATTTCCGGGATTATACTGTCCACCACCAGCGGGTCGTTTTGAATTTCGGACCACCCGGTTCCCAAGTCTTCTTGAATTTTCTGTTTGAATTCATCATACCGGCCATCCTTTTGAAGCTTTCGTTCAAGTGCGGCAACCTTTAAATTGCGTGAATATCCGGCAAACTGAAGTACCTTATAAAAAAGTACGGTGGATACATCTTCCATTGTTGCGCCGGCAAGCATTTCGCTTGCAAGATCCAGCAATACGACGGCTGCTGGAAACCGTTTTGTTACAGTTGCAAGCAGTGCTTTTGTCTGGGCCTTATGAAATCGATCCTGTAGATGGGTTTTAAAAGCGATGCCGTCAATCTTGACCTGATCATCAAAAGAAAGGCCAAAATACTTTGTAAAAGAACTTTTGCCGGAGCCATAAAACCCTGACACCCATACGCCGACTTCATTTTCTCCACCATGTTCCATGGCGGTCTGCATCCGTGACAGCAATCTTTCAAACTGCTCCTCAATGCTTTTGGTTGCAATATATTCTGATATTTCCGCTTTGAGTCTTCGTTCCTGGGATTTATCATAGGTAATAACTTTTTCAATCGTCCGATGAATATCTTTGGTCGGATCAAATAATTGTGCAATTTTATTCATTCTGATACCTAATTAATGTTTAGCATTTATCCACCCACATGGACCGATCGATAGTTACCATCATCCGGATAAAATCCAAGAAATTTAAGACGAGTTTTTCCTGTACGCTCTCCCGGGTAGAAAAAAACCGTGGGAGAGTTAAATTCACCTTGAAGCTTTCTTTCAATAGCACCAATACGCATATATGGATGAAGCGCTTCAAGATCGGTCACCAGTAGAATCGCATTATCCTGGCTTTCCAAATCACTTAATTTTTGGTTCAACCGGGATTGCAATGAGCCATTGCTCAAGGCATTAGCAAGAGACTGATTGGTTTTCTCCCAGTTTGTCGGTGCCTTTGCATCTTCTGTCAGCCAGATTCTTCTAAGTGGTGCCTTCCCCAAAATATCCACAATATTTTCTGCAATAGAAAAGGAGTGTACTGCCCAACCGCTATTTTCAAGTTTTGCTGTCCAGGCAGGCATTTGACGTTTTACTTCCAGAATTTTAGAAGGGTGAAAAATCAAATAATAAATAGGTTCAAAGCTTGCATGGCTCAGTTCCCGACCATGTCTTATTCGTTCAAGCAATTCCTTAAAATCAGCATTCAGGGATGACATTGATCAATTCCTCCCATGTTTGATACTTCCACTCAATACGGGTAACATCACCTGCAGTTTGGATAATAAAAAAACCTTTTAAAGAAAGACGTTTCATTTCCTCCCGCAGATCTTCTCTCTCAAGCCCGAATAATTCCCAGTCAGGGTGTGAAATGGCCGCATTGTCACCCAATCCGGAAAAATGCAGATCATAGGCCAGAAAGGCAATCATCATTTTCTCTATTCGAAAGGGGTTAATTTTCCTTACACGTTTACGACCGGTTTCCAATAGCCCAAAGTCCGCACAGCATGATGTAAGGTATCCGGAATTTCGACTGATGGTACTTTCTGACCATGGTCGAATTGTTTTGCTTTCCTGGTTTGCCCGGGTAATGAAATTATTTGCATCATCATTGCTGATGGTGTCATGACCTGCACAATATTTTGGCCAATAAACCTCTTTTATAAAATCGGCAAGTATCAAATTTGCCCTGGCAGTAAAAAGAAAAAGCATCTGGTCCAGCAAATTTGAAGAAATATTATGAATGAGCTGTTTCAATATGATCGCCGGGTAATCATTATTCACAAGATACCTTGGTGCATAACACTCTGCAATAAGGTTTCTTAACCGCCTTGCCGTAACATTTGTGATATGACCGGAACTCAAAGCTTTCTGTAATAAATCCGAAATCTTCATCCCGGGCTGCCACAAGTCAAGCAGCATTCGTGTCTCATCAATGACCGCAGATCCGGCAGCCAATTGTGTTGTATATAATCGTTTGTCTTTCATTTTGCTGCTGAAAGATAAGGAAATACCTTATTCCCGCTTTTAAACCCTTCTATATAATGATGTGCTACTGCTTTCCAAGTGGTTCCCTTGTGTATGTCTTTCATTTCTCCCAACCGAACTGGACCAAAATCTTTTACAGTTTTTATGTTACTAAATTCTATTAGAAAATTCTGAGCAGAATTCTTATCACATATTGCCTTTTGGAAAAAGCTTAATGAGTCTGGCTCCCCTAATAAACCATGGATTTCTATCTCGTATAGTTCAGGTAGCCGGAACAAGTGGAAAACATCCTTCCCTATTCCTATATGATCATCATGAACAATAGCTGCTGCGGCTTTGACACCATAGTATTGTGTTGAAAAATGGGTTTTATTAAATACAGGTTTTAAAAAAGCCTCACTGCTTTTAGAAAAAAAAGAACTGGGCCACCATGAAAAGTGGCCCTTTTCACCTAAATATCCAACGCAAACTCGCATTACAGCAATATTCGCTATCAAATTTTTATCCATGCAACTGCCCCAAAATCACTAAAATATCTAAAACCTGAGATATTGATCATATAACAATGTTTAGTCATATCATATCTATCTGCTATTACCAGCTATTATCCGATAATTTACAGATTTTTCTATTTTTTGATTATACTATGCTTTAAAATATTTATTTCATATTGACTAAAACTCTGATTTTAATCTATATATAACGGTTGTTTTAGATTTTGATGATACTTTTTAGGTTAAAGAAAAATAATGCAGACCATACGAGGGTTTAGAGATATACTGCCGGAGCATATTCCCCTTTGGCAGAAAGTGGAAAAAGAAGCAAGTCGTTTATTTGAAGCATTCGGATTTCAAGAAATCCGGATTCCTATCATTGAAAAAACACAGCTTTTTGCCAGAAGCATTGGCGAGGCAACCGATATTGTTGAAAAAGAGATGTATACCTTTGCCGATCGAAAAGGAGACAAGCTGACCTTGCGGCCAGAAGCTACAGCCTCTATTGTCAGATCTTACATCCAGCATAAAATGTATGCCACAGATCCGATTCGAAAATTTTTCATGATCGGCCCCATGTTCAGAAGAGAACGACCCCAAAAAGGCAGATACCGTCAATTCTATCAAATCGATGCAGAAGTCTTTGGTATTGAATCCGGCCTTATTGACAGCCAGCTGATTTATCTTTTAAACGAATTGTTTAAACGTCTGGGTCTCACCGGGCTTTTTGCCCATATTAACTCCCTTGGATGCCCGAAATGCAGACCGTCCTTTCAAAAAGCACTCTTAGACTTTCTTGAATCAAAAAAAGATAAGCTTTGTGAAAATAGCTTAAGAAGAATGGATAAAAAACCCGTAAGAATCCTTGACTGCAAAGTAACAGGCTGCAAAAAAGCGATTCAAGATGCTCCGGCCACCCT
>NZ_JAIOSW010000242.1 GCF_021107415.1 Desulfobacula sp. | reverse complement strand
TGCTAAAGAAAAAGGTGCGGCCGGTATCCAGCTCTCAGGGATCTGTTGTACGGCCAATGAAATGCTTCAGCGTCATGGTGTACCCTTGTGCGGAACATTTTTACAGCAGGAGCTTGCCATCATAACCGGCGCATGTGACGCCATGGTGGTTGATATCCAGTGTATCATGCAGAATATTGCTAACGTTGCAAATTGTTTTCATACTCACCTGATCACTACCCATCCAATTGCCAGAATGGAACAGGATACTACTATCCATATCGAATTTGACGAGCATCATGCAGCTGAAGATGCTGAACGAATCGTTAAAATGGCCATTGATAATTTTCAAAACCGTGCTGCAGAAGTTATGATTCCAAAGCACAAAGCACCTCTCGTGGCAGGCTTTAGCGTTGAATCTACACAATATCATCTTGGTGGTTCATTCCGCGGCACATACTATACCCTCAATGACAACATAATAAACGGTCGTGTTCGAGGAGTTGCAGGCGTAGTAGGATGTAATAACGCCAGAACAAAACACAATCGTGATCATATAGCCATATGTAAGGAGCTGATCAAAAATGATGTGATTGTCCTTACAACCGGATGTACGGCAATAGCCTGCGCCATGGAAGGTCTTCTTATGCCTGAAGCCGCTGCAACACATGCCGGTGCCGGTCTTGCCGAAGTTTGCGAAACTGTTGGGATTCCTCCCATTCTTCACTTAGGTTCCTGTGTTGACAACAGCCGGATTCTTCTGGCGGCAACAGAAGTTGTTAAGGCCGGGGGGCTGGGAAATGATATTTCTGATCTGCCTGCAGCAGGAAGTGCTCCTGAATGGATGAGTGAAAAGGCGATAAGTATTGGTCATTATTTTGTCGCATCAGGTGTTTATACAGTTTTCAGCAACCTGCCCACAACGGGCGCCCCAGTGTTCAATAATTACATCTGTAAAGAGTTTGAAGACCTTTACGGCGGCATGTGGGGTGCTGAACAGGATCCTATTAAACATGCCCATCTCATGATTGCCCATATCGATAAAAAACGGAAAGCGCTGGGTATTGACAAGGCAAGAGAACGGGTTATGATGGATTTTGCTTCACGCCAGGCTCTTTAGGTATAACTAAATTCATGTATTGTAAAAGTATCATTAAATATAAAATCCTCAACGAAGGAGGAACAAAATGTCAAGATTAATAGCATTTGCTGCCATTCAGGGTGGTTATAAAGTTGTTACACAAGCTGAAGGGGCGTTAAATAAAGCGCTTGCAACCTATGATGCGGATACCAAAGTAGGATTTCCCAACACTGGTTATTTCCTGCCGGTAATATATTCACTTTTCGGCATCAAGGTTGAAACCCTTGAAGACTTACAGGAACCTCTGGATATTGCACGGGGACTTCTTCCCCCCCACATTAAAAACAAAACCTGGCTACCGTTCCTCGGGCCTCTTCTGGATGCAGGAATGGCAGGAATTATATCCTTTGAAGTTATAGAAGCGCTCAGATATCTGAATGAACCTGATTTCTATCTCCATGCAGAAGATCCGGATATTGAAAATGGAAAACTATGGACCGGTGCTGCAGATGATACCATCTTCAGGAAAAGAGGGGTCGAGTTTGTTGACGGATCTGCTCCCGGTTTTGCTGCAATAGTAGGGTCTGCGCCTGATCCTGAAACTGCAAAAATGATCATTGAAGATTATCAGCAAAGAGGTCTTTACATGTTCCTGGCTGCAAACCATAACGGCACAACCGTAGTCGAGCAGCTTATTGAAGCCGGAGTGCAGGTGGGATGGAGTACACGAATTGCATGTTTCGGCCCGGACATCTCATCCGCTGTTTTTGCAGCAGGTTTTGCCAACAGGGTTGCAATGGCCTTTGGTGGTGTTGAGCCGGGTGATTATAAAAAAATCCTCATGTACAACAAAGAAAGAGTGTTTGCATTTGTCAATGCTCTGGGCGAAGTGGGAACCGAATGGGGTGTTGCTGCTGCCGGCTGTGTAAACTGGGGCTTCCCAACCTTAGCCGACACTGATATTACCCAGATCCTTCCCACGGGTATTTGTACATACGAGCATGTAGTCTCTCCTGTTGCCCATGAAGACATCTGTGCAAAATCGGTTGAAGTCCGTGGACTTAAAACCCTTGTTTCCGAAATTGATATTTCCTGTTCATTTGGTCCTGCTTATGAAGGCGAGCGAGTAAGGGGTGCGGATTTACATGCCCAGTGCGGCGGTGGGAAAACCCAATGCACCGAGCTTGTAAAAATGGCTGATATTGGTGCTATTGAAGATGGAAAGGTCATCCTTGACGGTCCTGATCTTGACGGTATTAAAGAAGGAGAGACCTTCCCGCTGGGCATCTTTGTACAGATTGCAGGTCGTGAATTTCAAGAAGATTTTGAACCTATCATAGAAAGACAGATCCATCATCTGGTTAACTATATCCAGAGTGTCATGCATATTGGCCAAAGGGACATCTCCTGGATACGTATCAGTAAAGCCGCTATTGAAAAAGGCTTTACACTGAAAGATATCGGTACGGTTCTCCATGCCAAGTTCCATCAGGATTTTGGTAATATCCTTGATAAGGTTCAGGTTACCCTTTACACCAAAAAAGCCGACGTTGATAAACTGACCAAGACAGCAAGGGCTGAATATCAAAAACGTGATGCCCGGGTTGATGGTATGGTGGATGAAGATGTTGAAACCTATTACTCCTGTACACTGTGTCAGTCTTTTGCTCCCAGCCATGTATGTTCGGTAAGTCCTGAAAGAACGGGTCTTTGCGGCGCATACAACTGGATGGACTGCAAAGCATCTTTTGAAATCAATCCCACAGGTCCCAACCAGCCCATTGAAAAAGGGGAATGTATTGATCCGAAACTGGGTCAGTGGAAAGGCGTCAATGACTTTGTTTACAAAGCCTCCAGGGGCGCTGTTACCCATTACAACTTCTACTCAATGGTCATTGATCCCATGACAACCTGTGGCTGCTGCGAATGTATTGCTGCCATGCTGCCGGGCTGTAACGGTGTCATGACGGTTGGCCGTGATTACGCAGGTGAAACACCCTGCGGTATGAAGTTTACCACACTCGCCGGTGTCATGGGCGGTGGTGCAGCATCTCCCGGCTTTGTGGGTCATTCCAAGTTCAACATTACCCAGGGTAAATTCATCCTGGGTGACGGCGGACTCTTGAGAATGGTCTGGATGCCGAAGCAGCTCAAAGAAGAACTGAAGGATCGTATAACAAAACGTGGCGAAGACATGGGCGTTCCGGGACTCTATGACATGATTGCAGATGAAACCGTGGGTCTGACAGAGGAAGAAATCATGCCCTTCCTCAAGGAAAAAGGTCATCCCGCGCTTGATATGGAATCACTTGTTTAATCATTACTAAAACAAAAGGTCCGGCAGGTATCACACCAGATTTTCTACTGTCGGACCTTTTTCATAAAGTTTTTAAAACTTAAGGAGAAAAAAATGGCATTAACCGGTATACAGATATTCAAACTCCTGCCCAAGACAAATTGTAAGGAGTGCGGGGTTCCAACCTGCCTTGCCTTTGCAATGAATCTTGCCTCCGGAAAGGCGGAACTGGATGCGTGCCCCTATGTTTCCGACGAAGCAAAAGAGCAGTTGGCTGAAGCATCAGCACCACCTATCCGTCCTGTTGCGCTGGGTAAAGGTGTACGTAAAACCACAACAGGTGGCGAGACTGTTCTTTACAGACATGAAAAAACATTTTTTAACAAAACTGTCCTGGCCGCAACCATCGCCTCGGACATTGACGGAGCAGATCTTGATAAAGCGCTTAAAGTTTATAATGCATTCCAGTATGAACGGGTTGGTCTAAATTTAAGACCTGAACTCCTGGTGGTTAAAGATGCTGGCAATGGCGCGGATGGATTTGCTGCCGTTGCCGGTAAAATAGCCAAAGAATCTGAGTTCAATCTGGTATTGATGACCGAAGACCTTGATGTTATGAAAGCAGGTATTGAAGCCGCTGGTTTCAAACGCCCGTTGCTCTATGCTGCAACCGAAAGCAATGCAGATGACATGGGTGCTCTGGCAAAAGACAATGATCTGCCTCTGGCTGTTAAAGCCGATTCTGTGGATGCGCTCCAGGCTTTGACAGAAAAACTCACTGGTATGGGACTCAAAGATCTTGTTCTTGATCCGGGTTCAAGAGAAATCAAGCAGGCCTTTGAAGATCAAATCGCCATCCGGCGTGCTGCCCTTAAAGCTTCCAATAAAGCCTTGGGTTTCCCGACCATTACATTCCCGTGTGAAATGGCATCCAACCTTGATATGGAAACCCTTATCGCCGGTATGTTTGTAGCTAAATACGGCGGAATTGTTGTCATGTCTGATTTTGCAACTGAATCACTTTTTCCGCTTCTACTTGAAAGACTCAATATCTTTACTGATCCTCAAAGACCCATGACAGTAACAGAAGGCATTTTTGAAATTGGCAATCCCGATGAAAATTCTCCGGTTCTTGTGACCACCAACTTTGCATTGACCTACTTTATTGTTTCCGGTGAAATCGAAGCCAGTAGAGTGCCGGCCTGGTTATTGGTCAAAGATTCTGAAGGTCTTTCCGTTCTGACTGCCTGGGCTGCCGGTAAATTTGGCGGCGATGATGTGGGAATGTTTGTTAAAAAGAGCGGAATAATGGATAAGGTAAAACATAACAGCCTCATTATTCCAGGTTATGCAGCTGCTATTGCAGGTGATATCGAAGAAGAACTTCCCGGCTGGACCATTATCGTTGGCCCAAGGGAAGCGGCCCATCTGCCTGCATTCCTGAAAACCCAATAAGTAATAAAAAAGCCGGGGCAACTTCACTGCCCCGGCTTAAAATTGAACATATTTAATTTAAAAGGAAGAAAACATGATACTTTTTGGTGAAAGCCTGAATGTCATTTCCACTATCATTGGAAAAGAATTCAAACAAGCAGATCCAGCCAAACGTAATCCAGTACCCATTCAGGAAGAAGTTGTCAGACAAAAAGAACTGGGCATGGATTATATCGATATCAACCTGGGGCCTGCTAAAAAGTTCGGAACAGAGTTAATGCCCTGGGTTGTTAATGTTGTTCAGGAAGCTGTTCCGGGAATGCCCCTGCTTCTTGACTCCTCTAATATTGATGCCATTGAGGCAGGACTTAAGGTTTGTAAACCTGCTGATCAGCCGCATGTTATCAATTCTATTATGGCAAGACCTGAAAGATATGAAAAAATGGTACCCCTTGCTGTAGAATACGATGCTGACTTTGTTGCGCTGATGTGGGGACCGGATGGTCTTCCAAGGGATGAAAATGAAAGAGCGGCCTTAGCTGTTGAACTGCTTTATTTTGCCAATGAAGCAGGGATTGCCAATGAAAAAATCTGGGTGGACGGGATTGTAACCCCTGTTAATATCCAGCAGCAGCAGTTAATGAGCCTTATGAATTTTCAAATGATGCTTGAAGACATGGCACCGGGTTCTAAATCCACCTGTGGTCTTTCCAATATCTCCAATGGACCTCCGGAACATCTTCGCGGCATCCTTAATCAGACCTATATGGTTATGCTTGAAAAATATGGTATGAAAGCCGTTATTTCCGATCCGCTTGACAAACAACTGACCGCTATTGCCAAAGGCGAGCGCCAGGATATTGTTGACCTGATTTACGGCATGATGGACGGTAACGTACCTGATATTGCAAGCCTTGATAAAGAAATGCAGGATTATGCGAAAACTTACAAAGTCATTATGGGTGAAACACTCTATTCTGATTCATGGCTTGAAATTTAGTATTTCCTAAGTATTAAACTTTTAAAAGCCCTGCCCTTTTAAATAAGGTAGGGCTTTTTTGTTTGTATTTGCCAATTCCACCTTTATTTTATAAAAAATAGTCTTATATTTGATTGAAACAAACCTTTTGGGAGAATTTAAAAAATTGAATGCTCAAATAAAAGATACCTGGTATTATATTATTGTTCAGAATCCGGGAACATCCAATGAAAAATTTGTGGGCTATACGGACAAAGAGACAGGATCAACTTTTATTCCGACCTTTAAATCCAAGGAAATTTCACAGCAATGCTTTCTTATAATGCCCAAGGATATTATGAATAATAAATATGAGGTCCAGGCCGTTATAAAAGAGGACCTGATTGATCAGGCTAAAAAAAATAATTATGAAGTTTTCCTTTTGGATGACAAAGGAAGTATATTAAATAAAGTATCTTGATTGTATTGTTGATACTTAAAATTTTTAGAAGGCAGGAGACCTATTTTGAGCTTAAAACTTGCTATCGGCGGTAAAGGCGGTGTTGGGAAAACCACTATCACTTCTTTAATTGCACGATCCATTGCCGCATTAAATAAAGATACAAAAGTTATTGCCATAGATGCCGACCCTGTTGCCAACCTTGCTGCTGGTCTTGGCATTGATGAATCAAAACCCATTACCCCGGTTTCAGAACTCTCTGATCTCATTGCAGAAAGAACCGGGGCTACGCCTGGCACAATGGGGGGGTTTTTCACACTGAATCCAAAAGTGGATGACATTCCGGATCGCTTTTCCATTGAAAAAGATGGGGTAAAGCTGCTGGTCATGGGAACAGTTCTACAGGGAGGATCAGGTTGTATTTGTCCTGAGGCAACCATTTTAAAGGCCCTGATGAACCACCTTGTTTTAGCCCGCAATGAAGTAGTGGTCATGGATATGGAAGCCGGTGTGGAACATTTGGGAAGAGCAACCTCAGGATCTGTGGATGCCCTTATTGTGGTTGTGAACCCGGGAAAAAGAAGCCGTGTAGCAGCAGATAAAATAAGAAAGCTGGGCCGGGATATCGGGATTAAAAACATTGTGGTGCTGGCAAACAGGGTCAGGTCGGAAGAAGATAAAAAGCTGATTAAAGATAGCATGCCGGATTATGAAATTTTGGGATTTATTCCGGAAATGGATGAAATTGCTGATGCAGACAGGGATGGAACACGACCCTATGATGATATCACAAAGATACCTGAAGAATTAATAGCGGTTACAAAAAAACTGATTAAACTGGGTTCATAAACAGCCTTTAGACTGCTTCAAATGCTGTAATAGTAGTATCCAGCATTCGATTGGAATATCCCCATTCATTATCAAACCAGGCCTGGATTTTAACCAGCCTTTTTTTGCTGACCCGGGTCTGGTGAAGATCAATAATTGAAGACCGGGGATCATGGTTAAAATCACAGGAGACCAGATGTTCATCGGTTACGCCCAGAACATCTTTTAATTCAGATTCAGATGCGTTGATTAAAGCATGGTTGACGGCTTGGATATCTGTATCAGTTTTTACCATAAGTGCGATATCCATAATGGATACATTGATGGTGGGGACTCTGATGGCAAGCGTTTCAAATTTTCCTTCCATGGACGGCAGTATTTTTGAAATTCCCTTTTCCAGGGCTGTACTCACCGGGATGATGGACAATAGAGCCGACCGTGTCTTCCTTAGATCAGGATTGTAGGCATCAATTACAGGTTGATCATGCATGGCAGAATGAATAGTGGTAATGGTCCCGCTTTCAATTCCAAGGGTTTGGTCAAGCACATGAAGGACAGGAATAACACAATTACTTGTACAGGAGGCGTTTGAGATGATGGTATGCTCTTTTCTCAGTATGTGATGATTGACACCATAAACAATGGTGGCATCCACTTCATCTGCTGCCGGTTGTGAAAAAACAACCTTTTTGGCCCCTGAAAGCAGATGCAGTTCTGCCGACTCCCTGTCATTATAAAATCCCGTGCAATCAAGGACGGCATCAATATTTAAATCCTTCCAGGGAAGATTTGCAATATGATGCTCTTGAAATACTCTTATCCTGTCATTTCCAATGACAAGAAAATCTTTCTCATATTCAACATTCAAAGGAAACCTGCCATGGGTTGAATCATATTTGGTCAAATGGTAAACAGTTCTTGCATCGGCTGTTTCATTAATGGCAATAAGATTAATCTTTTTATAGAATTCTTTTGACTCATACAAGGCTCTCGTAATACATCGCCCTATTCTTCCATACCCGCTAATTGCAATATTAATTTTCATATTTATTTCATCTTAGAATTTATTGTCGTTTCTATTTAAAAAATATTCCCCTATTCAAAAATCACTTAGTGTCTATACCATAAACCAAGGCACAATTTAATTGAAAATATTATAGCTGTCTAATTGAATATTCATATTTTCGTTTTCTTCAAGAAAAAGGTTTTCTTGTATTCCTGACAGGATTCGTGCTAAATTTCTGATACATTTTCTCACTGTTAAATATTTTAACCTGAACATGAAAGGTTATTTTTTGGCTGATCATGATGAATGACAAACTCATACTCCCTTTGGAATCCGATATCGAACAGGTTTTAAAGCTTGACGTCAAAGAGGTTCCAAGTTTCCATCCCGTGATGGCCAAATTGCTGGAAATCTGCAGTGATGAGGATGCATCCACCCAAGACCTTTCTAAACTCGTGGAAACAGATCCGGGAATTTCTGCCAAGGTGCTGGGCATCGTAAACTCTGCATTGTATGGCCTGAGACGAAACATAACTGCTGTTTCCGAGGCGGTAATCTATCTCGGGTTTGACGAGGTGAAAAGGCTCTGTCTCGGGGTCACGGTTTTTGAAAAAATGTTTAAATCAAAAAAGAAAAAGCAGTTTGACAGGATTTTTTTCTGGCGGCACTGCCTTTGTGTGGCCACCCTGAGCAAGGCCATTGCCGAGGAAACCCGATATCCAAAGCCTGGGGAGGCATATGTCAGCGGACTTCTGCATGACTTCGGGAAGATTATCTTTGATCTCCAGGGCCGTGTCAATTATGATGATTTTATCACCAATGTGACAAAATCCACAGGTCAGATGATCACTGAAGAAAGGGAACTCATGGGCATGGGACATGATGACCTGGGCGCCTATTACAGTTCTTTGTGGCACCTGCCCGAATCCCTTGCTCTGGCCATAAAATACCACCATCAGCGATATGAACACCTGGATCTTTCCAAAGAAGAGGCATTGCTGATATCCATTGTTTCCCTTGCCAATTTTCTATCCTGGACCCAGGGCATGGGATCGGTTGATATCATCCGGCCCCCGATTCTTCAGCCTGAAGTTGAAAAAAATATAAACTTAAGCAAAATCGATCTCATAAAGATCATCACCCATATGGACAGGGAAATGAAAAACACGTCAGAATTTTATAATTTTGTTTTCCCTTCCTCCAACCAGTTCAGAGAGAACCTGCTCAGGGCAAATCTCAAACTGTGCAGTATCAATACAATCTATTATCATCTTGAGGAACAACAGACCAAAACCGTGGATGTATCTCAGATAAAAGAGAGTATCTCCACGCCCCACCGCAGCCTTAATCCGAAAGAAATTATCACCTCTACCTTAAAGGCCATATACAAGGATTTCAAATTCGACAGGCTTTATGTCATGAAGGTGGTAAAAAATCTCAGAAGTCTTAAAGTGATTGAGTCCCTTGATGCCGTGGACACTAGAATGGATTTAAAGTCAATTGAAATTCCAATCAATAAGACTGCGGGCGGCTTTGTTCACTGCCTGAGGAACCAGGAGCCTGTGATGGTCCGTGGCAGGACTTCAGGTGAAAAAAAAGCCCTGGAACAATTTAAAATTAAAGAAATGGTCATCGTGCCTTTCTATAGTAATAACAAGGTCATCGGTATCCTCGGCATGGATAATATTGCTTCTAAAAAAACCATCGTGCCGGATGTATTATTCTCCATTGCCATTGTGGCCAATGAGCTTGGCATGGCCCTGGAAAACGCAGGTGCCTACAATGAGGCAAAAGCGGTTTCTCTTAAAGACGGGCTCACAGGCCTCTTAAACCGTGTAGCCATTGACGAGCTGCTGTCAAAATCATTCAGAAAGGCTGTGGGTGGAGAAAATGATCTATCCCTTGTAATGATTGATGTGGATTATTTTAAAAAATTTAATGACAAATTCGGACACCAGGCCGGGGACAATGTCCTTAAACTGATTGCCACCACTTTAAAAAAACTATCCAGGCCCTTTGACTATGTGGGGCGGTATGGCGGTGAAGAATTTATTGTCATCCTGAACAATACTGATTTACCCAAAGCTATTGTTTATGCTGAAAGGATACGCAAGGAAATTGAGCATCTGGGCAGACTTCTGGTCAACAGGTTCCCGGGGCTTTCCCTCACCGTCAGCGCCGGTGTCAGTGAATACCAAAAAAATGTTAAAAACCGGGATAACCTCATTGCAATTGCTGACAAGGCCCTTTACCGGGCAAAGGAAACCGGAAGGAATCGGGTGGTCTCTATCGGAAATAGCTGACAATGGATTTATATTTCCAGAATATACAACTATATTATATTTTTAAAGGATTACATTCAGTTTATGTATGGCTTTTCATTATATATTAAAAAAAATATCCACAAGGCAGGGCTATTGGTTTTGATCTGTTTGTTATTTTTTCCATCTTTTGATTTTTTGGAAGCAAAAGAAGGCTGGCCAAAGGAGAAAAAGGTGCTCATGACAAACCTTGGAGGGATTGCTGCCATTACTGCATGGGGAATTGCAAACTGGGACTATTTTGAGAATGATCCCAAAAAAGGCAGCGAAGGATGGTTTTTAAAAGATACCGATGAAGGCGGTGCAGATAAATGTGCTCATTTTTATTTTTCATATACCCTTTCCCATATTTTATCCGACACCTTTGATCATTGGGGTTATTCATCTGAAAAAGCGGCATTACTGGGCTCTTTTTCATCCTTTGCTATGATGAGTTATATGGAATTCGGAGATTCCTTCAGCAATTACGGATTTTCCCATGAGGACTTTTTTATGAACCTGTTGGGATGTACAGCAGGCTACCTGCTTTATGCGAATCCAAACTTATCAAAAAAAATAGATTTCAGGATTGAGTATATCCCAACCTTTAATCAGATAGATTTTTTTTCAGATTATAACAACATGAAGTTTCTCATGGCTGTTAAGCTTGGCGGATTTGAATCGCTTAAGAATACGTATGCCGAATATATTGAGTTTCATCTTGGCTACTATACAAGAGGGTACTCGGATGATATTAATAAAGAAAGAAATATATACATTGGTATTGGGATCAATCTTTCAAAAATCTTTACAAATTTTTCCATGACAAAAACGGCCAAGGTGTTTAATTATTATCAACTGCCATACACATATATAAGCATTGATAAAAACCTTAACAATTAGTATTTATTGAATTGATAAATAGACTGAAATTAAAAAAATAATTTAATCGATTGAGATGATAAAATGGAAAGATTTTTAATTATTGTTGTTTCCGCTATTATTGGAACGGTTTTTTTCTTATGGTTTTCCCAGGCCGTTAAAAAGCAATTTATGCAAGAATTTATCATGGCACACCAATGGTTGCTGCACCCGAACTCAATTTGCTACTGGCGAACAACCCTAGCTGTCCTGGGATTTATCCTCTACTTTTTTACCCCTTATCAAACCGTTGCTATATTTATATTTACCTTTGCGGCAATCCTTGATGGCGCTGACGGGGTTGTGGCAAGAGGATGTAATCTGAGGTCCCGCTGGGGAGAATGGCTGGATCCCATGTGTGACAAATTAACCTATTTACCACCATTGATTGGATTTGCCTATGCAGGAATTATATCAATAAAATTGGTATGGATCCTTGTGGCTATTGAATTTGTTGGGCAGTTTTTTGCACGGCGGATTTTGACCTGGATCAAAGTCTCTGGAGCTGCCAATAATTTTGGAAAAATAAAGGCCATCATCTGCTTTGGCCTTGTTATTTTATGTGCATTGATGGATAAAAACCAGGAATTCATAAACATTGCCGATGAAGTACTCACGGCCTGCATTATACTTTCCTCCGCATCTGTGGTCTTTAAATTTATCCCCAACCGGCTCTATGCAGATATCCTTTCCGTACTTAATTTCTGCTGCGGTGTGACCAGCCTTATCCTGACCTATCATCATTATTTTGCCTGGGCAATTTGTATCATCATCGTCGGGCAATTGTTTGACTTGTTTGATGGGCGTATGGCTCTAAAGCATGGTGGAACCCAATATGGTCCTTATTTGGATGATATTGCTGATTTTGTCAGCTTTGGACTGGCACCCGCCTATGTGATTGTGCAAATAGGTGGTTCATTAGCATGGTTTGTCGGTGGTACATTTATTATTGGGGTTACATTTCGCCTTATCCGGTTTATCGCAATGGATAAAAATCGGACCGACCTGCCTGAGGGTATATTCAACGGACTTCCAAGTCCTGCGGGAGCCTTGATCGTTCTTGGTGCATCTCTTATTGCAACACCGGGTATATTGTGGGGGCTCACCGGTGTCTCTATCGGTTTAATGATAAGTCATATTCGCTTTGCCCATTTTGGAAGGGTGATCCTCAAGAAGGTTCCTAAACCAGTATTTTTTTTGATCAGTGCATCCATTATCATTACGCTTTCTTTTATTTTTAAAACAAAAAATGTCCAGATGTTTGGATATCTGATTCTGGGTTCTGTTTCTATCTATATGGTTGTAGGCAGGAAGTGGATACGCCAGTAGCGATCATCTTTGAAATATTTTTACTATTCCCCTATTCACCGGACACGGATGTCCGGTGAAATTAAGGTCAAAGTATTGCCAAATTTTTTAGACCTTCTCAAGTTTTACTGCACAAACCTTGAGTTCCGGTATCTTGGCAATGGGATCATAGGCCGGATTGGTCAGCTTATTCACATTTGTTTCTTCAAAATGAAAGGGCATAAAGACCACGCCCGGGTCCACACGGTCGGTGATCATGATCTTTGCCACAATCTCACCCCTTCGGGAAGCCATTTTAATTTGATGACCATCACAGATATCAAGATTTTGAGCATCAACAGGATTGATTTCAAGAAATCCTTCAGGGATTTCAAAATCAAGAGACTTGGAATTTCTAGTCATGGTGCCGGTATGGTAATGGGCATAAACACGACCTGTGGTCATCCAGAAGGGATACTCATCATCCACCACTTCAGCCGGCGGATTATAATTAATTGCATGGAAAAGTCCTTTCCCACGGGTAAATTTTCCATCCTTATGCAAAAAAGGTGTCCCCGGATGTTCTTTGGTCGGGCATGGCCATTGCAGTCCTACGCCTTCCAGCCGCTCATAGCTTATCCCCGCATAGGAAGGCGTCAGACTTGCAATTTCATTAAAAATATCTTCAGGAGAATCATACTTCATTTCAAACCCGAACCGGTTGGAAATATCCTGGATGATCTCCCAATCCTGTCTTGACTCTCCCACAGGGTCAATAGCCTTTCTCACCCGCATCACCCGTCTTTCCGTATTGGCAAAAGTTCCGTCTTTTTCTGCAAACGAAACACCCGGCAGTACCACATCAGCCAGTTTAGCTGTAGGGGTAAGAAAAATATCCTGGACAATGAGAAGCTCAACCTTTTTAAGGGCCTTTTTAACATGATTGGCATCAGGGTCCGACACAACCGGGTTTTCACCCATGACCCAAAGCGCTTTGACTTCATCATTTTCAATGCCTGCAAACATCTCAGGGATGGTTAAGCCAATGTTGGTCGGCAGTTGATCCACTCCCCAGGCCCGGGCAAACTTCTTGTTGGCATCCCCAAGGGTCACTGGCTGGTATCCGGTATAAACATTGGGAAGGCCGCCCATGTCACAGGCACCCTGCACATTGTTCTGCCCGCGAAGGGGATTGACCCCTGTTCCAATTTTTCCAATATTTCCAGTCAGCATGGAAAGATTTGCAAGAGACTTTACATTATTAACCCCATTGGTATGCTGGGTAATCCCCATGCAGTAAATAATGGAGGCTCTATCAGCTTCCCCGTAAACTCTGGCAAGTGATTCAATCTCCTGGACTGATATACTACAAATTTTTGATGCCTCTTCAACAGTAAAATTATCAATGCCCTGTTTAAACGCATCAAACTCTTCTGTGTTTTCAGCTATAAATTTTTCATCGTGAAGCCCCTTTTCCATGATCACCTTCATCATCCCGTTTAATAGGGCCACATCTGTTCCGGGCTTATGGCGGATATAAAGATCGGCAAAATTTGCAATCTGGTTTTTTCTTGGATCTGCCACAATTACTTTAGCACCTTTTTCAATGGCCCTGAAAATACGTGTGGCAACTAAAGGATGGGTGGTTGCCGTATTGGACCCGATAATAAAGATGGTATCTGATGTTTCTAATTCAGCCATTGCATTTGTCATTGATCCACTGCCAAAAGATGCGGCAAGACCTGCCACTGTGGAGGAATGTCACAGCCGGGCACAATGGTCAACACTGTTGGTACCAATGGCGGCCCTTGCAAACTTCTGCATGATGTAATTTTCTTCATTGGTCACTTTGGCTGATGCAAAAAAACCAATTGAATCAGAGCCGTTTGCTTCTTTTATTTCTTTTAATTTTGATACGGTAAAGTCCAGAGCCTCATCCCAGGAAACTTCTGTAAGTTTCCCGTCTTTTCTTAACAATGGCCGTTTTAATCTTTTCTCAGACTGAACAAATTGATGGACATTCCATCCCTTGATGCAAAGTTTGCCTTCATTTACAGGGCTTGTTTTGCAAGGGGTTGTATGGGTCAATTTTCCATCAAGGGACTCAAGAAAAAGGTTGCATCCACATCCGCAATAAGTGCAAGTTGTCAGCGTATTCCTGTAATCCATTATTTTTCCTCTTTATTTAAACCTGTTGCTTTCCCGGCGAAGGGCCCATTAAGCTTAAGGGTGATTTTTCATTCTTATTAATCCCGGATGTAAACCCGAACTCATCATTCATAATCTGGGATGTCTTTTTATATAAAAGTCGTAACGGAATAACAGACGGACAGGCTTCCTCGCAAAGACCGCAATCAATACACCGGTCTGCCATATGCATGGCCCGGGTCAAATGAAATACCGGGATATCAACCGGAAGTTCGCCTTTTGATATAAGCTCCTCGCATTCAAGGCTGCATTCCATGCAAAAACACATGGGACAGATATCCCGGCAGCCATAGCATTTTACGCATTTTGAGAACTGATCCACCCAAAAGGAAAACCGTTTTGACAGATCCATGTCTTCCAAATCCTGCACACCCTGTTGAGAAATTCCTTCTATTTTTTCTCCTGCCACAAGTTCATCCGGGTATGGTTTTTTGCACTCACACGCTTTTGCAAGTTCTCTTGGGCAGGATATACCGATGGCCACTACTTTATCCGGCTCAAGCTGGTTCAGCCTGTACAGGGTATAAAGCCCTCTTTCATCACACCCGCGAACCAGAACGCCAAAAACATCATTTGGATATTGTCTTGCAATGGTAATAAGAACTTTATTCAGAGGATATCTTGCATCTCCCGGCTTTTTGGTATCACCCAGACAAAGTGTATTAAGATCATCATCTTTTTGAAACAGACAGGGTGCCACATGACCATTTGCCGTTGCAAGTGCGACAACTCCCTTTACTGAACCATCTGAAAGAAGCTCGTTTATTTTTTGTTTTACTATATCAATCATAAAAATACCTATGTCGGTTAACGATTAACAGTGATAACTGCTAAGCAACATCTTTGGATGTATCTTTTCTCAATGGTGATGGTCCCAGGCGTTTAAGGACATCAATAAACTCATTGATTTCCTCAACAAATTCAGGCGCCTCGGCTGAGGACACCCATCTGGCCCGAAGCCGATCTTTTTCAACACCGCAAAAATCCAGCATCCGGGAAAGAACCGTTACTCGTTTTTCAGTGGAATAATTACCATACAGGTAATTGCATTCACTCAAATGTCAGCCACCCACAAAAACGCCGTCAATCCCTTGTTGGAAGGCACGTAACATATGATGGGGAGACACGCTTCCAGAGCACATTACCCGGATAATACGGATGTTTGCCGGGTATTGCATACGACTGACCCCAGCCAGGTCAGCAGCGGCATATGCTCACCATGTGCAAAGGAAACATATAATAGTGGGTTCAAAATTACTGTCGCTCATTTACTTTATTCCTTATAACTATTGTCAAGCAGCCCCGATCTGGGCCAGTAACTGCTCGGGTTTATATCCGCAAAGCTGCGCAGTATGGGACGGACAGGTGGCAGCACAGGTTCCACATCCTTTGCAGAGAATTTCATTAATCTCACAGATTCTCCTGTCCCTGTTGTATGTAATGGCTTCGTAGGGGCACATGGTGAGGCATGCCATGCAACCCACACATGAATCAGGGTTAATCTGTGCCACAATAGCGCTTTTCACCAGTTTGTCCTTGAACAAAATGGCTGCCACTCTTGATGCAACTCCTAAGCCTTGAGTTCTGGCTTCCGTAGATGTGGCAGGATACCGCCCTGATCCGCAGACGAAAATACCGTCTGCCGCGAAATCAAGGGGACGAAGCTTTGCATGGGCTTCTAAAAAAAATCCATTCTGATCAGTGGGCACCCGCATCATATTGGCAACTGCCGGGGCATCACTTCTGGGAACAAGAGGGGTTGACAGGACAACAAGGTCTGTATCAAGTTCTATTGTTTTGCCGGTAATGGACTGAAAAAAACTGACATTTCCATCCTTAACTTCCGGTGGATTCTCAGGACTGTACACATCAAATTGAATCCCTTTTCCCCTGGCATCCCAGAGCATCTGTTCCTTATGGGTGCCATACATCTGCATGTCACGATAAAGGATTCTCACATTGGTCAACGGATACTTTTCCTTAACGACCATGGCGTTTTTAACACCGATCATACAGCAGATTCTTGAGCAGTATTCTCTCTCTTTGGTCCTGGCTCCGACGCACTGGATAAACACAATTCTCCTGGCAGTAAGATCGTCTTTTTTAAGCTTTTGTTCCAGTTCCATTAACGAGATCACATTTTTGCCGTCATACCCGAAAAGCCCCTTCGGGATCAAAGGAACAGCACCTGTGGCCACAACAATACAACCGACCTTGTCTTCAACCAGGCCTTTTTGTGTATCAATTTTGATATCAAAGTTACCGATATAGCCACCCGTCTCTTTCACAGTTGCTTTTGTATAACAAGTAATATTGGATCGAGACTGGACGTCATCAATAATTTTAGAAAGTGCCGCCTGGGCACTGCCCCCTGTGTCTAGTTGATGTACCTGCTGTAAAAGACCGCCGAAACTTGGTGTTTTTTCAACCAGAATAATGTCCAGGCCCATATCTGCCAGAGCCTGGGCAGCAGACAATCCTGCAATACCCCCGCCAATCACCAAAGTCTTTCTTACAAGGGATGATTCAATTTCTTCTCTGGGTTCCAATCCTGCACTTTTTGCAACACCCATGCGGATCAATTCTTTGGCCTTCTGGGTCGCATCATCCCGTTTCCCCATATGAACCCAGGAACACTGATCCCTGATATTAACCATTTCAAAAAGATAGGGATTAAGACCTGCTTCAGCACAGGAACTTGAAAACAGGGGCTGATGGGTTCTGGGTGAACAGGATGCCACCACCACCCGGTTCAGATTCTGACCCTTGATGGCTTTTTTAATTTCCACAATCCCGGCTTCAGAGCATGTGTAAAGATTTTCCTTTACATACACAACATTGGGGAGGGTTTTGGCATATTCAGCCACATCGGGACAATCCAGGTGTCCGGCAATATTTGAACCACAGTCACAGACAAATACCCCGATGCGGGGTTCTTCATAAAGTATCAAATCATTCATATTCATTTTTGGCAACCTTTCTTTACGATGCCTTTTTATCATTTTTTTTCATTACCGCCTGCACAGCCCTTGCAGCAGCAGAACTTGCCTGGGCAACAGATTCAGGAATATCCATGGGACTGTGAGCACACCCGCAGACAAAAATACCATCCCTTGATGTATCAAGGGGGTTGGCAGGTTGGGTTTTAAAAAAACCATAGGCGTCCACATCAATGGACAAGGTATCTGCAATTTTCTGTGTACTTTTTACAGGGGCACAGGCTGTGGCCAGCACAACCAGATCAAAGATTTGTTTTTTCACTTTTTGTTCCAGAGTGTCCTCATAGATCAAAACAGGACTTTCATCTGCATTTTTTGTAATCTCCGCCACACGGGACCGCTTATAGGAAATATTGGAGTTATTTCCTCCGCGGACCTTATACTCTTCAAATCCTTTGCCGACTGCCCTGATATCCATACCAAAAATAACCGAATGGGTATCATTATCATGCTCATGGGCAATAATGGCTTCCTTGATGGAATGCATGCAGCAATATCCGGAGCAAAAGGGATAAAACCTTAAATCCCTTGACCCCACGCACTGAATAAAAGCAAGATTTTTAGCAGTTGTAAACCCTTTGGCTTTTTCTTTTAAGACTTCAAGGGGATTGGTATTTTCAAGATGAGCTTCATATTTTTTAAACCATTTGTCCCGATCTTTTATCAGGTCTTTTTCCAGGTCTTCACTGGAATTCAGGCTGCCCTCTTTGCAGGCGGTATAAAAGTCATCACTCTTTATCCCATGATTCTTTTCAAACCTGTCCAAGGCTTTTTGAGATTTTTTAACCTTTTTCTCAAGAACCGTAATCTGGGCCGTCACCTTGCGATCGGACGGACGGTAAAGATGGCCTTCCGTGGGCCCGGAAGCAGATAAAAATCGTTCAAACTCCATGGCAGTGATTACATTGTCCAACTGAGTATACCGGTATTCCGGCAATTTTGCCGGATCAAAAACATCATATCCCGTGGCCACAATGACGGCACCCACCATAAGCTCCAGGATAGAGTCT
The DNA here is from genome assembly GCF_021107415.1 of Desulfobacula sp. The sequence goes on along the minus strand of NZ_JAIOSW010000242.1, from coordinate 10,839 downwards.
TTCTGATCAAAATTAATGGCACCTGCTTCACATTTTTTCTGACAGATCCCGCATTTCTTCCCTGTCAGCACCCGGCAATGATCCGGATCTATGACATGGGTGGAGGGTATCCCCTGTGCAAACCAGGAATAGATGGCTTTTCGTTCTGCATGGCCTTCATTATAAAGGTCTAAAACACTTGTGGGGCAAACTTCAGCACAGGCACCGCAGCCCGTACATTTATCTTCCTCCACAAATCTTGCTTTTCTTCTTACTATAGCCGTAAAATTCCCGGCTTCACCCTCTATCTTTTCAAGCTCGCTGTAAGCCAGAAGTGTTATATTGGGATGTCGACCGACATCCAGCATCTTGGGCGAAAGTATTCAGATGGCACAGTCATTGGTGGGAAAGGTCTTGTCAAGCTGAGCCATTTTCCCGCCAATGGAGGCAAAGGTCTCCACAAGGTGAACCTTGAATCCCATCTCCGCAAGATCCAGCGAGGACTGAATCCCGGCAATTCCTCCGCCAAGGACAAGTATATCCTTTGTCACAATTTCTACCTCCTGTTACCGCTGTCTATTATATAAACCATCAGGCCACCTTTTTGATATTGGCAGGGCCCAGGGCTTTTATATCTTCCGTAAATTCATTTGCAACCTGGGCAAACTTTGTCCCTTCAGCAGAAGAGATCCATTCCAACCTGATTCTCTTTGGATCAATTCCCAGAAGGTTTATAAATTCACCCGTCATTTTAAACATTTTTTCAGCTTTTACATTACCATCCAGGTAATGACAGTCACCCATATGTCAGCCCGAGACTAAAATTCCGTCCGCCCCCTTTTCAAAAGCTTTCAAAATATAATTGGGATTGATTCCACCCGAGCACATGACCCTGATAATTTTCATATTAGGCGGATACTGGAACCGGCTGACACCTGCAAGATCTGCTGCTGCATAGGAACACCAGTTGCAGGCAAATGTTAAAATCTGTGGATTAAAATCCTTTGACATCTTCAATCCTTTCTATTAATCCAGTGCTGTCTCAACCATGGCCAGCACCTCATTGTCGTAATGGAAAACACTTGCAGCCCCTGTGGGACAGGCTGCCGCACAGGCAGCACACCCTTTGCAAAGTGCCTGCTGCACACTGGCTATCTTTACCCCGTTATCCAGCTCGTTCACTATTATGGCCCCGAATACACACGCTTCTTCACAGGCACCACAACCCCGGCACAAAGCTTCATTCACACTGGACACCACGCCGTCAACGGTTACATTTTCTTTGGACAAGACAACTGTTGCCCGCGACACAGCCGCTTTTGCCTGGGAAATACTCTCTTCAATGGGTTTGGGATAATGAGCCATTCCGGCAAGAAAAATGCCGTCTGTGGCGAAATCCACCGGACGCAGTTTAGCATGGGCTTCCATGAAAAAATTATCATCATTTAAGGAAAGTTTAAACATCTGGGCAAGCGCCTGATTATCTTCCGGTACAATGGCAGATGCAAGGATAATAAGATCAGTATCGATATCAAGATCCATACCCAGCACATGATCTTTTACCTTTACTGAAATGCCGGCATCTTGTGTTTGAACGACCGGTTTATTCTCAAGGGAATACCGGATAAAAATAACGCCTTTGTCCCTCGCCTCCTTGTAGAGTTCTTCTCTTTGTCCATAGGTTCTGATATCCCTGTAAATTACGTACACTTCCATATCAGGATTCAGCTCTTTGAATTTTAAGGCGGATTTTACGGAATGGGTACAGCAGACCTTTGAACAATATGGTCTTTCCGGCTCTCTTGATCCCACACACTGGATAAACACTGCCGTGCTGGTATTTTTAACAAAGGTATTATCTCTGGCAATGGCCCTGTCAAGCTCAAGATGTGTCAGAACCCTTTCATCCTTGCCATATAAATATTCTGTGGGTTTGCTTTCCTTTGCACCAGTGGCAACAATAATGGCACCATGGTCAATGCCCTGTTCTTTGCCTTGTGTAACAATGGTGGTCTTAAAATTTCCGATAAACCCGGATGTTGATGATACGATTGTCTGGGTTAACACATCAATCATTGGATGATCATCAGCTTCCTGAACCAGGGCTTTCACATTCTGAGCCACGGATTCACCATTCCATGTATGGTTCAAGGACAGAGCATTTCCGCCCAATACCTCGCTTTTTTCAACCAGGGTGGTGAAAAATCCCTGTCTGGCAAGGCCAAGAGCGGCGGTAAGACCTGTGACCCCTCCGCCAATGACCAGTCCTTTTTGCACAACACCGACAGTTGGTTGTGACAAAGGCTTCATAAGAGCTGCCTTTGCAACGGCAATCCGTACAAGATCCTTGGATTTTGCTGTGGCAAGCTCCGGCTCTTTTGAATGGACCCAGGAACACTGATTCCGGATATTGGCCATTTCAATAAGATATTTATTGAGGCCTGAATCCCTTAAGGTTTCCTGGAAAAGCGCCTCATGAGTTCTCGGAGTGCAGGCGGCAATCACGATCCGGTTCAGGTTATTCTCCTGAATCACCTTTTTCATCTTATCCTGGGTATCCTGTGAACAGGTAAACAGGTTCTCTTCAACATAGGCCACATGGGGGAGGGTCTTTGCATATTCTGCAACAGAAGGCACATCCACGATTCCGCCAATATTGGTCCCGCAATTGCAGACAAATACGCCGACTTTAGGATCTTCGTTTACCACATCAGTCTCTGCCGGATATTGCCGGGTCTGCGTCAGGCTCCCCCTTGCCGGGGAAAGGCTGGTTCCGGCATCACATGCAGCAGCACTGGCTTCCATAACAGCCAGGGGAATATCTTTGGGTTCCTGGAGGGCACCACAGACATAAAAACCCTTACGGGATGTTTCAACCGGTGAAAAACTGGATGTAACAACAAAATTATTGGAATTGAGCTCAATCCCCATATCCTTGACTGCACGGGCAAGATCGTCCGGTGTTTCCATTCCCACGGACAAAACCACCATGTCAAAAATTTCTTTGATATTTTTTCCCTGTTCTGTCACATAGGTACAGATAAGTCGATGGTTTTCATCCTCTGTAATGGTATGAATCCTGGACCTGACAAATCGGACACCCTCATCTTTTGCCCGTTCATAATATTTTTCAAAATCTTTTCCATAAGTTCTCATATCCATCAAAAAAATAGATGCCTCAAACTCACCGGATATATGATCCTTTGACATCATGGCTTCTTTGACGGCATACATGCAGCAGACAGAAGAACAATACTGGTTATCGCATTTATTTAGATCCCTTGACCCTATACACTGAAGCCAGGCAACCTTTTTGGGTTCAGCTTTATCAGGAAAGCATTCAATGTGACCGCTGGTCGGACCGCCGGCAGACAAAATTCTTTCATACTCGATACTGGTCACTACATTGGGGAATTTTGAGTATTGATAATTATCAAGTCCTGAAGGATCAAAGGGTTTAAACCCGGCTGCCATGATGACAGATCCCACATTCAAGGTGATGATTTCTTCTTTGTCGTCATAATTAATGGCACCTGCGGGGCAGACCTTTGCACAGGTTCCGCATTTATCCTTAAGCAGTTTTAAACATCTTGACGGATCAATGACATACTTTAACGGTACTGCCTGGGGATAGGGCACATAAATGGCTTTTCTTTTATCAAGCCCTTCATTAAATTCATCCGGGGTTTTCCCGGGGCATTTTTTAGTACATTCTCCACAGGCAATGCATTTATCCATATCCACATACCTGGGAGCCTTTTTGATTGATACGGTAAAATCACCCGCCTCTCCGTCAATCTGTTGAACTGTGGAAAGGGTGTGAAGTTGAATATTTAAGTGCCGGCCGACCTCGACCAGTTTAGGTGAGAGAACTCACATGGCACAGTCATTGGTAGGGAATGTCTTGTCTAACTGAGCCATCACCCCGCCAATGGAAGGGGTTTTTTCAATCAGGTGAACAAAATAACCTGAATCCGCCAAATCAAGGGCAGCCTGCATCCCGGAAATACCGGACCCGACCACCATGACCGAACCGTGAATAGTGTTATGATTTGCCATTGATTAACTCCAATTCTTATATAAGACCTGTATAGTCCTGCCTTTACTCAATATTTGCAGCAAGCCAGGATACAAGGTCTATGATATCAATATCATGGTCTGTGTTTTTCTTTGCACATGTCAAATGAATCTGACATTTAGGACATGCCGTAATAATTGCCTCGGCACCGACGGTCTCTGCCTCTTTGAGCCGTTGAATCTGCATGACCTTTGAGCAGGTTGAACACTCCATCCATGCAGTTGTTCCACAGCAGACAGCATTCTCCCGATTGTGCTCCATTTCCGAAAGACTGGTTCCCGAAACAAGGCCGATCAAGTCTCTTGGTGCGTCATAAATTCCAGACCGCCTTCCTAAACGGCAGGGATCTTGGAAAGTAACTATTTTCTTTTCACCCTTCTTAAAAAGGACATCTGTATTGGGAAGTTCCTTTGCCAGAAACTCAGTGATATGAACGATGTCAAACGGTAAAGGGCCAAACTTTTCCGTATAGGCTTCCCTGAACATGGAATATCCTTCGGGACAGCCGAATATAACTTTTTTTGCGCCGGTTGCCGCAATGGTTTCAATATTCTTTTCTGCAAGGGTCAGAAAGGTATCATCATCGCCAGACCAAAATGCATCATGCCCGCAGCAAACCTCATCATTGCTGATCACAGGCTCAATACCCATTTTATTTAAAAGCATGAGATTGCTCTTAGCGGATTCGATCATCTTCAGATCAAGATATTGAAAGGCAACATCATAGTAAGTGATACAGCCGGTAAAATAAAAATAATCCCCTTTTTCTGAAATCTTCCCCGCCTTTTTTGCCCATTCAATCCTGTCCTGCTGCACACCCCTGGCCTGGATGTTGGTAATGGTATGAAACATGCCGTGATGGCTCAATTTAGGCAGGTTCCCTTCCTGTCTTGCTTTTTTACGGTAGGCACGGATAAATGCAGGAAAGTCGATTTCCACCGGACACCTGTCAGAACATCTTGAACAGGAGAGGCAGGCCCACACATCCTTACTTTGAAGAACATTACCTTCAGGTTCACCCAGCATTCTTTTAATCATCTGACGCGGTGAAAAGCCTTCAAGTTCCATGGCAACAGGGCAACTGCCGGTACAAACCCCGCACTCCATACAATAATCAATTTGTTGTTTTGAAAGCTGCATATTATTTAACCCAAATATTCATATATAAATAAATAAAAAATTTTACTGTAAAGGCAAAATTTTTTTAAGTCAAGACTATCTTTTCAAGTTTTTCAGAGTCGTATCATACTGTTTTACTATGGTTTTCCATGAAAATTGTTCCATCTCCACGGACAATATTTCTTGCAGCGGCAAATATGCTTGATAATTCAACAGTATATCTTCTAATTTTGTTATCAATTCTTCTTTTGTCTGATATAAAATTCTGGAATGAACTTCTTCAGGCATAATTTCGGGATAAGACAATCGGTCTGGCAACAAAGGAATGCAACCGAATCTGACTGCCTCTACAACGGAAATGCCAAAATTCTCCTGAATGGCGCAGCTTACGACAATTGCTCCTTTTTTTAACCAGGACACATACTCGTTTCGGGATTCAACATAGCCGTAAACAACTATCTCATCCGTAAATTGCTCCTGTGCCTGGGTAAAAACCTCAGGAAATCTATTTAGTTTTTCCCCCAGCACTGCCAGGGAAAAAGGGATATTCTTTTCTTTTAACCGACCCAAAGCATCAAAAAAGAATTCCGGGTTTTTATCATATTCCCACCTGTGGTTCCATATGATCAACGGCTTTTTCAACTCCCTTTCCTTTAAATCAATCACACCTGTTTCAAACCGGCATCCCGGATAAACCACCTGGGTTTTTTCCCTGATTTGTTCGATCATCCATTCGGGCTTGAAATCCGGCATCTGTTTTATCAATCGGCTTGCTGCCCCGATAAATTCATTAAAATGGAATTTGGAATTAAATAAAACCTTATCTGCTGCAAAGGCAGAAATAATATTGGTAAAACTTAAGTGGGAATCGTATTTTTGACTGGGTGCCAATGGATAGGATAATTGATTTTCATGAAAATACATCAATACAGGAGACAGATCAAAGCCTGCAAGAGATAAAAAATCTGTCAGATCCATCATATCGGTTACAATGATTGCGTCAAACACTGAAAAATCTTTAACTTGATTGACAAAATAAAGGGCTGCCCCTCTCATGCGCCATTTCCAGAATCGGTCCGGAAGGGTGATAAGCGTCACATCATGACAGGAGTGGGCCTTAAAACCCAAGGCAAAGTCTTTGTGAGACCCACCGAAAAACGGTTCAAGAAAAAGGATTTTCAAAATTTCTTCCTGTCTATTGTATCGGGGTTATAGTCAATTTCAAAAGTGCTAACAGATTTTTAAAATTATAACAACCACAGTTTGATAGATGGGCATCTAATCGCTGCGGCGTGTCATCGATAACATCTGCGGCTTGCCGTCAGCATTTTCAATGTCTGCAACAGGAATCGAGATTTCCGGTAAGCGTCCCAGACCTGCGAAGGAACTGATGGCCATCGTTCTATTATAAAAATCCATAATACAATCCAGATTGGATAAAGATCCCTTGTACGGGGCAACAGTTGGGGTGGTCGGGTAACAAAACAAATCCCCTGAATTTGTGAATGTGGAAATTCTGTCAAACAAGGTTTCACAAAGATATAATGTCTTATTAAGATCGGTGCGGTCAAAGCTGTGTGTATTCTGATAAGCAGCCTTAAAATTGTGGCCCAACTCGGGATTAACAGCTTCTATCCATCCACCGACAGTATTTTTGAATTCAGCTGTTTGTAAATTTCTAAGGGCCTGCTCATTGCACGAGCTAAGATCAAAGTCCCTACCCACTATGTCGCTAATACTGATCCATGAGATAAATACACCATCAAAATTTTTCAGGTGTGAAATACTTTTCTCTACAGCCTCGTTTACAAGGGAATCTGCTATTGAAAAAGCATCTGTTAGTAAAAAAACATTATTGACCTTGGAACGCTCCCTCTTTTAACTGCGCAAAAGGACGCGCATTACTTTTTCAAGCGTTTCAATATTTTTTGAGAAAGCACCCACGGTGCTCACACTGGGCATAAAAGGCAATACGCCTGCTTCAGAAATACGATGCAATGTCGGCCTCATCCCCCAGATACCGCAAAAGCTTGCGGGGACACGTATCGATCCGCCAGAATCGGTCCCAATAGAAAAATCTGCCAACTCACAGGCTACTGCTGAGGCGGAACCACTGGAAGATCCACCTGGTATCCGATCAAGTTCCTTGTCCCAGCAGTCAAGATAATTAAATATGAGCAGCATGTTCTAAAGTATCTACGATCCATTGATTTAAACTTTCAATATCCTTAGCATAAAAATCTGCACCTCCATTTAATTCAACGAATTCACCTCTGAACATTTCAATCTCGGGGTCATACTTGATCACAGCATTAATATTATTAATTTTCATTAAATTCATCATGGTAACACCTCATTTTCTTTTAACCATTTTCTAATACTGTCTACTGCACCCTTATCAGTATCATGGCGTGGGTGAAATCGGTGTGCGAAGATTCGCTCAAATTTTATTGATGTGTTGTCATATACTCAGTAACAGCTTGAGCTAAAAGTCCTGATCTACTTGAGCCATATTTATTTGCGTATTGATCAACTACCCTTACCAATCTTTCAGGCATCGTAATATTTATTCGTTTTGATTTTAAGGAAAGCTTACTTATATCAACCTCAATGAGAGCCCAAAGACCTTTTTTATAATCTGAATTTGTTTTATGTATATCAATATTTGATGGTGTAGGAATTGGTTCAAGATCAATAAGCATACCTTCAATATGACATTCGGCTGCTTCTTGAGCCATATTTATTGCTTCTTCAATTGTTGAGCCGGCTGAAAAACACCCAGGAATATCTGGAAAAGTGACTCCATAATCAGAGTCTGAATCTTTGTGTATAACTATTGGGTATTGCATAATTTACCTCCAATTCCATCCGGCCTGCCGAAAAATGTTACGTAAGGTTCCAACAGGAATATCCTTTTGGGGATGTGGAACAGTAACCTTCCCTTGCTTTTTTGGATGTTTGAATTGATGATGATCTCCTTTTGTATGGTGAAGAACCCACCCATCATCTTTTAGCTTCTTTATAATATCCCGGCTCTTCATGATGTGTATCATACACACTCATGTTAGTAATGTCAAGATTGAGATGGTATTGGAGAGCGAACGCAAAGCTGAGAGGTCGGGGGCTTTATGCCGACAACCTCTGCAAAGTTAAAATTTATGTTAAAGCCAAAGCCTTCAAGAGTCACTCAGTAGCCCCCGATCCTCTCCAGCGATTTGTTCGCATTTTTCATATAAGCTCTCAGGAGCTATGTCAGCACCATTAGGCCAAGCAATTGTGCCACCTTCAATAAATGCTTTTTTAAAGATATTCAAATCTTTGAGGGATGAAAATACAGGTCCTTTATTGAGGTAAGGCGAAAAGTCAATGTCCCCTGAAGTATTGTTATCAAAACGAATATGGAACACATAATCATTTTTGTATTTTATTAAGATTACATCATTCATATTCCACATATTCTCCCTCCTTAATCTAAAGGGTCAATTTTATTAATTTCTTGGTAATTCCTTGCAGCATCCCATGCCATTTCAAGTTCTTTGGTATGTAAATCAATCCAGCTCCGAACAAGTTTTACGGCTGTTCTTGAATTTAAATTGCCTTTAAGCATGTTCCCTTGGAAATCAAAGGTAGCTTTTGCACCTTGATATTCAGCATGAAGATGTGGTGGATTATGCTCATCATAATACATCCTTATTATTATTCCAAAAAATCTACATATTTCTGGCATTCTGAATTCTCCATTTTTTATGTCTCAATGTATTATAACAGAAATTTTCCAAATTACAATTTTTATGCGAACGAATTGCTCACTCGGTTCGGGCCGCTTTTTGGCCCGAATCGAGTGCAGCAAATGGTTATGCGATATTATTTGTTATCATAGTATTCATACCAAATATATTCTCGGCTAACATTTATTTTCGTCTTGAATCTAATGCGTTCAGAAAATGTAAATGGTACTAAATATGGTTTATAGGTCACCAGAATATATATTCTTGCATTCTTAACATTATTAGGAGGCATAGAAAATATTCTGTTTACAAAGAGGGCGGAACTTTTATTTGGATCGAGTTTTTCTATCACGTTACCCATATTGGCACCACTGTCTGTGAATGTGCTGCCATCCATCAACTCCATTCTTTCCGCAATCAATGAATATTTAACGTCACAGAGTGGCAAATAACCATCATTTCTTATTATAAAAGGAGTTTCGAATGGCTTGTGTAAATCTAATGAAATTCCAGGAGAAAGCGAGATTCTCGGCCAGACAGCGAATAAAAATCCCCCAACGGCAATTAGAGACAAAATAGACCCAAATAGTTTTTTTGAAAATGCTATTGATTTTGAAACGGTTTGGTTCCTTTTGTTTATAGTCCGAGCCTTAGATTTTTTAGCTCGAGGCTTTCTGCTTTGCCGAGATCTATTTTTTGGCTTTTTCTTTGACATAGCCAGGCTTTTTATTGTCACGCATTCGTGCCGCGGAGCGGCACGAACGCTTGAACTCACTGGTTTTTATGGAGCGCAGCGGAATAAAAATCCAGTGCAGTGATTTGTTATCTGTTTTCATATCCTTACTTTTCAACGGTGAGTATAGGGCTAACAAGGATAATATGATCTTCCAGGCTCTTTTTTAGTTGCTACATTAAAATCAGAATCCTTTAATGTTTTTTCAATTAATGCTTTATTGTTCGGTATATGTATTGTCGGAACTTCACTCATTGAATCTCTAAAGATTGGCAGTTTATCCCACAAGTCTTTGATTTGCTTTTTAAACGTTTTGGAATCACAATTTATTATATCGCTTTTTTCTTTGTATTCAGGATAAATTACAATAATTGGCAACTCATTATTATTAATACCAAAATCTATCTCTTCTCTAAGTGCTTGTGAATTACTTGTATTAGAACTCAAAAATAAAATTATGTTTTTAGATTTATTCAACCGATCCCTTAACCTTGGTTTTAATGTAGTTTCCCAATCACTACCATCTCTAACATTATAATTTTTCATATGAGAGTCAACAAATGGGAAAGAAGCGTCTTTACCTTTCCACATCCTCAATGTATTGTAGTATACAAAATCTTTTGCTATTTTAGCTCCTAAATTTGTTTGTTTAAAAGGTTCTTTCACATAAAATGCACTGTAATTACCTGTTCTGTTAGCCATAATTATCTCCTTTAAAATTTTGATTTTATTTCAAACAAGTTGATTTCGTTTTTTGCACTTTCGTGCAATATAATATTTATTTTAGTGTTGTAAGCATTATCTAAATTTGATAATTTTAATGAGTTAAGAATTTGGTCTAAATAATCTTGAAGCGTTAAGTCTTTGCCTATTCTTGATATTCCTGAGCCCAATAGTGGAATGCTAACATCTCTTTGTGCATAAATTCGATTTATTTCTTTCCATAATGTATCTAAACAAAGTAAATATTCACCCTTTGAAAGATAGGCTCTGTTCTCTTCATCAAAGTGGGTAAAGGCTGTTAATAAATATTGGTTTTCTACTTCAATAGTTGTGCCTAATTCATATTTATTTTTCTTTCCTGATACCCTACTAGAATTTAATTCAAATTCTTTGCCGTTTAATTTAGCTATTATTTGATTGTCAAGATTTTGAACTGTTTGGTTTGGGTAGCATTTTTTAATAAATAAGCCATTTAAAGT
>NZ_JAIOSW010000361.1 GCF_021107415.1 Desulfobacula sp. | reverse complement strand
GGTGATGCCATATACGAAGACTAAATTAATTTTAAATTTTGAGTTTTTAGTTTTAAATTTAAAACTAAAAACTCAAAACTAATAATTCATTATCAGACTTTATCAAATCGGGAAAACTGCATGGAAAATGTTCCCCTGCCCTGGCTGGCGGATCGAAGTGCGGTTGAATATCCAAACATTTTAGCTAAAGGGACCACGGCTTTCACAATCTGGATACCCGCTTTGGGATTAATGGATTCGATCTTGCCACCCCTTGCATTTAAATCAGATATGGCATCCCCCATGTAAGTATCCGGAACAAACACCTCTACTTCCATAATAGGCTCAAGCAGCGCTAAAGAGGCATTTTCCAAAGCATCCTTACACGCCATGGATGCGCAGACGGAAAAGGCAAGTTCTGAACTTCGCTCATCAAATTTGCCGTCTTCAACCACAATGGCAATATCAACCAGGGGGTACCCCTTAAGGTATCCACCTTCAAGACTCTCCCGGATTCCATTTTCAATGGCTGGAATATATTGCTCAGGGATAAGATCATTTCCCACTTTAGAATTAAATACAATCCCATCGCCCCGTTTTAAAGGCTTAAGGCTGATACTGATACTTGCGAAATGTGCCTTGCCTGAAATTTCTCTTTCAAAAACAGCACTTCCTCTTGCTTTGGAAGTAAGGATTTCCCGATAAACAACCTGGGGATTCCCCACATTCACATTGGTTTTAAACTCTTTTAACATCCTTGAAATAATAATCTCAAGATGGAGTTCACCCATGCCGGATAAAATCGTCTGGCCGGTTTCTTCATCCTTGTTCACCTTTAAGGTTGGATCTTCAATGGTGAACTTTTCAAGTACATCATCGAGTTTTTCCTGGTCAGCATGGGTTTTGGGCTCAATGGCAATGGAAATAACCGGATTTTCATATTCCATTTTTTCAAGAAAAACAGGGGTGTCCTGTGAACATAAAGTATCACCGGTTCCGGAATCCTTAAGTCCGACTATACCAATAATATCACCAGCCGTTGCCTCTTTTAGCCGCTCTCTTTTATTGGCATGCATTTGCAGGATTCTGGATAATTTTTCTTTTTTCTTTAACAAGGGATTAAATACTTCCGATCCTGTCTCAAGTTTACCCGAATAAATCCTGACAAAAGAAAGCTTTCTTCCCTCAATCATGGAGACTTTAAAAATCAAGGCAGCAAGCGGGCCATTTTTTTGAGGCAAAAATTCTAATTCTTCATCCGTCTCGGGGTGGACACCTTTAATGGGTGGAATATCCAGGGGACTTGGCAAATACAATTCAATACCGTCCAGTAATGGTTGGATTCCCTTATTTTTAAGGGCACTTCCACAAAATACCGGCACGATCTGCCTTGAAATACTTGCAGTCCGGATGGCTTTGATGAGTTCTCCAACCAATATATCCTCTTCTGATAGATATTTCTCCATTATCTCATCATTGACTTCTGATATGGCTTCAAGCAGTTTTTCCCGGTATTCGTAAGCTATCTCTTCAAATTCAGGGGCAATATCATCTTTTGAATACTCGGCACCCTTTGTTTCATCATCCCAGGTGATCTGTTTCATGTTAACAAGATCAATAACACCGGCAAACTTGTCTTCCGAACCCATGGGCAATTGAAGCATCACAGGGTTTGCTCCCAGCTTCTCTTTTATGGCGCTGACAGCACTAAAAAAATCAGCACCGGTTCTGTCCATCTTATTAATAAAAGCCATTCTGGGAACCGAATACCGGTCTGCCTGTCTCCAGACCGTCTCAGATTGCGGTTCAACACCGCCCACGGCACAAAAAACGCCAATGGCCCCATCCAGAACTCTCAGTGCCCTTTCCACCTCAACGGTAAAATCTACATGCCCCGGTGTATCAATAATCTGGATAAGAGAGTTATGCCATTCACAGGCGGTCACAGCAGAGGTGATGGTGATCCCTCGATCCTGTTCATCCTGCATCCAGTCCATAACGGCTTCACCATCATGAACTTCCCCAATTTTATAAGATTTGCCGGTGTAGTAAAGGATTCTTTCCGTTACAGTGGTTTTACCCGCGTCAATATGGGCCATAATCCCGATATTTCTAAACTGACTGATATTCTTTTTTTTGCTCATTTTTACGTGTGACCCTTGTGGTTGCGTGTGACCTTTTGGTTATGTATGACCCTTGTGGTTGCGTGTGACCTTTTGGTTACGTGTGACCCTTGTGGTTATGTATGACCTTTTGGTTACGTATGGCCTTCAGGTTACAATCAACATATTTGTTTTATAAAAGCATTCAAGGTCGATGTGACCGGCCAGCGTCAAGGCATCCTTACCCTGAATCAGTATTTTAACCATTTTTATTTTTGGTATATTCACGGTTAGTGAATTCACCATTGAATATATGGCTAAAAGTTCAGACCGGGTATCCATATTTTCTATCATGCTTTGTTCCAGGTTGAGATCAACATATGCCTTTCCATCATCTGAAATAAAAAAAGAATTTATTTTTGTATCCTTAGGCCATATTGCCTCAAGATGCACAAGTTGCGGGCCTTCAATCAGAGTTTTGAGAATTTCCATGCCCAGTTCGTGTGAATCAAGTGTCCCGGCAAATCTTTTTTTAACCGATTTCAAACCTGTCTTTTGTTTATCTGCATAATAGACAAATCCTTCAAAAAGATCTTCAAAAACCGCAGTTTGATTCTCTTTGGTGCCATTGTCCGCAAGGCTGTTTCCCAATAATGTGAAAATAGTTAAAAAGGTGAAAAAAATTATTACTCTTTGCTTGAATTTCATACTTAAACTCTTGATAAATTCTTTAAATTAAAATGATATTTGATACAGCATTGCCTAATAGGTGTCAAGAAAATATCCCTTGCAAATCTATTACAGGTTTAATAAAATTAAAACCTTAAAAATTGCACATCAAATATTTGGCCATTGTATATTATCGGGAGTAACTTATATTTTATGATTCCTGGATTTGAAGCGCTCGTTGAGCAAAGAATAAAAAAAGCCCAGAAAAATGGAGAGTTTGATAATCTGGAAGGCATGAATAAACCATTAAAATTTGAAGACCAATATGTTCCGGAAGATCTGCGGCTTGCACATAAAATACTGAAAAATGCAGGCTTTCTTCCCCCGGAAGTTGAACTTAAAAAAAAAATCACTCAAACCGAACAATTGCTTGAACTATCCCAGGTCGATTCTCCCGAGAGACTCAAAATTCAAAAAAAACTAAATTACCTTTTTATCAAATTGAACACAATAAGGGGTGACAGACATGGCTCACCCATGTTGTCAGATATATACCGGGAGAATATTATTAAAAAACTATCATGAATTTTTGGAATAAAGATAAAGACGGACTTTTCAAAAGTATTTTCACAGCTTATTTCATCTTGCTGGCACATGTTATTTTGCTGGCAGGCATAGGCGTCACCGTTGTTCTGTTCAAGGGGGTATATCACTACCTGCCCTGGATAATGGCTTGTATCGGTATTTTAGTCCTGGCAATTGCATGGATTTTCTATCGACGGATGAGAGAAAGTTCTTCTGATATAAAAGATATCCTCTCAATGCCGGAGTTCCGGGACAAAACAGTTGAAGTCAGGCTTCTTGGGGGGCTTGCATCCTTTAAAATAACGGCAAAAGAAAATCAACAGAACCTTATTGACCATCATCTCTCAACTGCCTCAAACAGGCTCCTCATTGAAAACAATATCAACAAAACAGAGCAGAAAATATTTAAACTGACAGCACTTTTTGAAAAGGATCTTATCACCAGAGAAGAGTTTGATAAGGCAAGACAAAACATTATCCAGGGATAAAACAGGAGTTTATTATGAAAAACATCCGGCTGGCTCTTTTATCCGGCGGCGTGTCTTCGGAAAGAGAGGTGTCTCTTAGCAGTGGCAAACAGGTATTTGATGCGCTTG
>NZ_JAIOSW010000180.1 GCF_021107415.1 Desulfobacula sp. | reverse complement strand
TTTTAAAACAGATAAAAATTTATCGACATCTTCCTGAAATGGCACATCCACAACTTCAGACAGGTATGACAGGTAGAACCCGTCATAATGAACCATAACAGGCACCTGGATATCATAATCCTCAGCCAGCCTGTATGCTTGGAGAACAAGGTCGATTATTTCCTGGCAGTCTTCTGCAATAAGGAAAATCCATCCGGCATCCCTTGTGGAAATCATATCCTGCTGCCCGGAACATACGGCAATAATCCCCGGTGTTTCACGATTTACATTCACCATGACCACTGGCGCTCTGGCCCCTGCTGTTGCTAAAACCGCATCATACATAAAAGCAAGGCCCCATGAAGAAGTGGCGGTAAACACCCTGCCACCTGCAAGGGAAGCAGCCATAACAGCGTTCATGGCAGAATTTTCACCTTCAACAGTAATCAGTTCGCAATCCATTTCCCCGTTTGCATGAAATTTGGAAATCTGCTCAATTATTTCTGTCTGGGGAGTAATCGGGTATGCTGCCACCACATCCGGACGGGCAAGTTGGGCTCCGATCGCGGCTGCGGCATTTCCGGTTATAACCTTAATCTGTGACTTCTCTTTGGCTTTTGTATTCATTTTTAAAAATCCCCCTCCGGCATCATGGAAATTGCATTTGTGGGACATTCTTTGGCACAGATCCCGCACCCTTTACAAAATCCCAGGTCAGGAGAAAAATATGAATTTTCAACCATCTCCATTACCTGAATCGGACAATAGATCGCACAAAACCCGCAGAATATGCATTGATCCTTATCAACCACCGGCCGTTTGGTTCGCCAACTCCCGGTATCAGAACACATCAGGGGGTCATTTGCATCTGACCACGGTCCTTCATGCTTAAAAAATTTATTTGGTGACATACAACCCACTCCTCCTTAGAAAATAAGATGACCCTTTATGAAATATAGTTCTGCAATCGTATCTATTTCATAGCTACTACATAGCGATAGCCTAATTGCATTGTCAAGTAAAAAATTATTTTTTTTATCAAAAAAATATCAAAATTGAACAATAAGAAGTGGTACTTATAGAATTTACGCGGGTTTCAAAATCTTATAAATAGTTGATTAGTCAACTATCTTCTAAGGATATATCTTTCCCATTATCCATTGAAACAAATTTTTACAAATATTTAATTCTTAGACAGGGTTCACGTATCTGTATCCCACGCCATGAATGGTGGTGATAAGAGATGGGTTGGAAGGGTCGGTTTCGATTTTTTTGCGAAGCTGCGCAATATGCTGATCAAGGGTCCGGGTGGTGCCAAGATAATCAATCCCCCAGATGGCATTTAAAATATTATCCCGGCTTAAGACTTCTCCCGGATGTGCATAAAAAAGCCGGATAAGCTTGATTTCTCTTTCTGAAAGATCAATGGTACTGCCATTTTTGGACAATTTATAGGTTTTAGAGTTTACTTCAAACTCACCAAATATAAATACGTCATGGATAAACTCTTTTTTTCCCGGTGATGCTCTTTTGCCTCTGCGAAGCACGGCAGCTATCCTTGCTAAAAGCTCATGAACACCAAAAGGTTTGGTCACATAATCATCCGCGCCAAGCTTGAGCCCTACCACCTTATCAATTTCATCACCTTTGGCTGTCAGCATGATAATACAAACGTCTTCATTTTGCCTCCGGATATCCCGGCAGACATCATACCCGCTTTTTTCAGGCATCATGATATCCAAAAGAACTAGATCAAAGGAATTCTTTGCAAACAATTCCAGAGCCTGCCTGCCATCTTTGGCCTGGGTTACCTGATAATTTTCGCTTTCAAGGGTATCCACAAGTCCCATCCTGATATTGATATCATCTTCCGCCACAAGAATTTTAATGCGGTTCATATTTTTTTATCCTTATTGTAAAACAGCTGCCATTTTTCGGCATAGGATAAAAAGTAAGATCTCCTTTAAGATCTTTCAGAATCTGTCGTGCAATGCTCAATCCCAATCCTGATCCCGGCTGCTGTGCGGTTAAGGAATTATCCACCCTGTAAAATTTTTCAAACACTGCCTCTCTTTGTGGTTTTGGTATACCCGGCCCGTCATCACAGATTTTTAAGAGAATAAAAGAATCATCCTTTTCCAGAACAAATTTGATAAACTTTCCTTTACCGGCATATTTTAATACATTATCCACGAGATTCAGGACCACCTGCTCTATGGCATCCCGATCCGTTTTGACCGGATAGTCCCCTTCTTCAATCTGTGGTATGATTTTAAGTCCCTGGTTTTGAATCCTGATACTGTGGGCCTGGATCATCTGATCCAATAATTGATCCATTGCAAAGGTTGTCAAATGGTATGTCTTTTTGCCCTGTTCAAGTTTTCCAAAATCAAGCACGTTATTGATCAGTCTCGTTAATCGCCCACTTTCATTTACAATTACCGAAAGATAAGTCTGTGTTTTATTTTCATCTTTAACTCTTTTGGATAACAAAAGCTCTGCATACATTCTGATACTGGTCAAAGGTGTTTTCAGTTCATGGGATACTGAAGAAACAAATGAGGTTTTCTGCCTTGCATCTTTCATATTCTGAAGAGTCAGGCGGGTCAAAAGAATACCCCCGGATATAATGGCAGCGATAAACACACCCAGTAAAATTATAGAGATATATAAAAAGCCCTGATTTGATCCAAACCCTTTATGATCGATAAAAACAGCCATTTGCCAATGGGGCAGCAGGTTTGATATGGAAACGACTGCCAGGGGTTTTTCTTTGGGATCGACCATCATTTTTCCGGACTGATGCATAAAGTCACCGTTTCCATCCATTAATATCAACGCAGTCCTATTGTCCGGTAATTCCGGGAAATCAACCACCAGCCTTGACAACAAGGCCATCAATTCCAGTTCGATCCCGTATACCAATCCATTCTCATATTTTTGCACCCAGCCCAAAATGCACAATCGGTTCTCACTGAACCAGGGAATCCATCCTGACTTTTCTATCAATTGTTGTTCCGGTTCATCAGAGGAAAAGGCCTGCTGACCTGAGGCAGGCGCTTTTTGTACAAGTCTTGACAAGGCAACAAGTTTTTGACGGGATGATTTTGTCTGTTTTTTTATAGCAGAATCATATTGACTCGAATCTGAGTAAGACCCTGGCAAACCAGTAGCCTTTAATTCATCCTTTAAAGGATCTGCATTAAAATCAAACTTCATTCTCCCTGAAAACAGCGAGTCATACCGGGAAATAAACCGTCTCTCCTCAAGGGTGGATCCCATTCCCCTGACTGGATATTCAAGATCCCGGTCCTTTTGATAAATAAAAATATTGCGCACCAGAGGATTGATCTCTTCCCATATCAAAAGCGTTTTTTTAAGTTTATACTGATCAATATCCAGTAAAGACCGGCTTAAATTTTCCTGAACCGCTTCAACCGTGAGATGAATGGTTTCAGAAATTGCTTTTGCCCTTTCGGACAAGGCTTGGCTGGCTGACCGATTGATCCGATCCTGCTCATGGGCCAGGAGTCTTGCGGCAATACCGGCCATAATAAGGGTGGGCACTAAAAATAGTGCCCAGAATATGATAATGGAACGTTTGCTTGTCATACCTTATGCCATACCAGTTTTTTACCTATTGTGAAAGCTGCTGGTTTTTCATCTGATAAGATTTGGTCCTTAAAACCTTACGGCTTTTCTTGCTCATGCCCTGAGCTTCAATCATCTCAGCCTGAATTTCAAGATCATCGGCTTCTTTGATAAGTTTTTCATCCCTGTACATTGTACCGATGCCTTTTAACCTGGCTGCCGACTGCTTAAGTTCTTTTACCGCCTCTTTTTTCTTTCCCTTATCAGACAATTCAATGGCTTTTTCCTGGGACAGGGCATTAAGATTTAATTGATATTCCCTTACCACATCAATGTTGGTTGATCCGGCGACCTTTTCAGGATCACTGCTAAAGCCGGCATATGAGATTCCGGTTGATTGTTCCTGTTTCCGGGTGAAAGGATTTTCATAAGTTACATCAACCTGGGCAATCTTGATTCTTGATCCGGATGTTGACTTTGGAATATTGACTTCAACCAGGGCATACTTTTCCTGATCCCCATAAAGCTGATTCATGTAAAGCTCTATCTGTTTTCCCCGTATCCTGCCTTCCCTGCCGATAATATTAACAGGCTTTACATTGTCCGGCAGCGTTATAATCACTTTTACTTTTTTCGCCACCACATTTAATACATCCCCCAGTTCTGCTGAAAAAATCCTGGGAAGATCAAATCCCGACTCGACAAAATAGGTGTTACCATCACTTTTCTGGGCAAGCCTTGCCATGAGATCTTCATTATAATCCGTACCAACCCCAATAGTTGTGACGGAAATATTTTCTTTAATCAAGGCCGCCCCCAGCCGTCCAAGATCTTCCGGCATCCTGGGTCCCACATTGGCAAGGCCATCTGACAGAAGAATAATACGATGGATATAATCATTTTCAAGATTTTTTCTGATCTCGGAAGCACCCTGACTGACACCACCGAAAAGGGCGGTACTGCCACCGGCGCGAATCTGTTGAATGGTGTGGATAATCCCCTGTATATTTCGAGCATTCTGAGCCGGGACAATGGTATGGATATTGGTATCATAGACCACCACGGAAAAAATATCCTGGAACCCCAGCCGGGTTAATGCTTCAATGGCAGCTGCCTTTGCCTGTTCAATCTTGGTGCCGTTCATGGAGCCGGACTGATCCAGAACCAGGGCAAGATTAACAGGGGGCCTTTTAACATGGACAGGGGCCGATGGTGCATCAAGGGTCACCTTAAGCACTATATTCTGGGAATCTCCTGCCAACAGAACGGCCCTGTCTGTCTCCACCCTGCAGATAACTTTGGTAGATTCAATTTTCGCCCCTGCAACTCCCATCATCAAGGTAAATATAATCAAAGCTGTAAAAAAAGAAATAATTATTCGGTGCTGATACCATCTTGAGTGTGTCATGGTCTTTCTCCTCTGTGTATTGAGTTAATCAATTTTTTTGTAAAACTGCAATATAAAGATTAGTTTTACATCTAACTCAACTCTACAGGATCTGATTTCCCAATGTGTCATGACGGGGTAAAAAGGTTGTAAAAAACTTGTAAAAAAATTATACAATCATCCGGGCAAGGTCTTTGGCCTTCTCAAAACCAGGTTCAATGATTGCCTGCATTTTTTCTTGGGAAATATTGTAAACGCCAACTGCCTCGGCAATCATTTCATCCAGCCCGTTATTTGAATCATCTTCCCTTAATATTGAAACCAGTCTGATGGGCCCTAAAACTTCATACTCTTTGTCAATATCCGGGTTGTGATGATTCTTGATGGCCAACGCAATATTTTCAGGAAGCCCCCATTCACTGCAAATCCATGTGGCAACCTGGGCATGATCCCATTCCAGAGACTCTCGCTCCAATTGGGCAAGATCGCCTCCTTCAAGATGCCATTTCTCCAAAATCGAATTATAATCCTCACTCCTGTGGCAGGCAAGAAACGGCAGGGCCATATCCTGGAGAAAGGCTGCAGTAAAACATTCAGACTCTTTTGCCGGGCAGAGGATTTGTGCAAGCTCATGGGCCAGCATTGCCCGCCTTGCAGATGCCAG
>NZ_JAIOSW010000440.1 GCF_021107415.1 Desulfobacula sp. | reverse complement strand
TGCTAACAAATTGCTCCATGTTGTTTTTTCCGTACTTAAAAACAAAAAACCATATGAGGTACATCTTATTCATTAGTATTTTGGCTCTGTCCATTTGGGGGTTGACTTATTACCGCTTGTCTTTATAAATAGCATTTCATCAATATTTGTGCTATACCACTTTCCATGAAGAAATATTAATATTTATCTAAATTAATTGGATTTATATGCCATGAAAACAATGAAAGCGATTGTAAAAGCAAAACCAGAACAAGGTTTATGGCTCCAGGATGTTCCCATTCCTGACATCAGTCATAATGAAGTACTGATAAAAATCAAAAAAACAGCCATCTGCGGGACGGATGTCCATATTTATAACTGGGACAAATGGTCACAGCAGACCATTCCCGTTCCCATGCACATTGGTCATGAATTTGTGGGAACGATTGAAAAAGTCGGTTCCCATGTGGTCGATTTTAAACCGGGAGATCTGGTTTCAGGAGAAGGCCATCTGGTTTGCGGTCATTGCAGGAACTGCCTGGCCGGACGGCGGCATTTATGCATGAACACAAAAGGGGTGGGTGTCAACAGGCCGGGTGCCTATGCCGAATATCTTGCCATACCAGTGACCAATGTCTGGTATTGTAATAAAAACATTCCTCTGGATGTGCTTGCCTGCTTTGATCCCCTGGGAAATGCGACGCATACGGCTCTCTCCTTTGATGTCCTGGGAGAAGATGTTCTGATTACAGGTGCCGGTCCCATCGGCTGCATGGCAGCTGCCATTGCCAAACATGCAGGCGCCCGGTATATAGTGGTGACAGATATCAATCCCTACAGACTTGACCTTGCCAAAAAAGCAGGCGCCACTTTAACCATTGATGTGACGAAACAAAGCATTGAACAGGCCAAAAAAGACCTTGGCATGAAAGAAGGGTTTGACGTGGCCATGGAGATGTCGGGCAATCCTTTTGCCTTAAAGTCAATCCTTGATAACATGTGTCATGGCGGAAAAATTGCGCTTCTGGGCATCATGCCCGATAATACGGATATTGACTGGAACAAAGTTGTGTTTAACATGCTGACGATAAAAGGTATCTATGGCAGGGAAATGTATGAGACCTGGTATAAGATGACCAGTATGATTCAAACCGGGCTTGACATATCCCCTTTAATCACCCATAAATTTCATTACACCCAATTTAAAAAAGGGTTTGAAGTAATGCGGTCCGGGCAATCAGGCAAAGTCATACTTGACTGGGATTAACCACTAATCGTTATTGATTAACAATTAATTGAATATATTGTTACCTTTTTTTACGGAGCAAAACAAAATGGCCACCAACAAACTTGATATATCTTTAACAAAAGAATTAGAAACATTAAAGCAAGAAGGAAGGGGCAAGTCCCCTGAAAGAATAATTGAACAATACATCCCGCCTAAGGGAGAATTGGGCCCACGGTATAAAATGGTGGGAAGTGACAATGAGTTTATCCGGCTCAATTCCAATTCTTACTTATCCCTTTCCAACCACCCCAGGCTTATAGCTGAGGCAGACAAAGCAAGTCATGACTTTGGTGTTGGCCCGGGAGCGGTAAGATTTATTGATGGAACTTTTATCCATCATGATAAACTCGAAAAAAGAGTGGCCAAATTTACGGATAAACCTGCTGCCAAAATTTTCAATTCAGCCTACACCTCAAACTGCGGACTTGCCTTGACGCTTTCCAATAAAAAAACCCATTGGATCGGGGATCAGCTCAATCATAACAGCATTATCAGGGCCATGCGAATCTGTAACATACCCAGAGAAAACAAGGGCATTTTCAAACATAATGATATGGCAGACCTGAAACGCTGCCTTGATGAAGTACACCCGGAAATTGAGCGCGTTGTGGTCATATTTGATGGAATTTTCAGTATGCGGGGAGACTATGCCCCCATTGATAAAATCAATGATATCTGCAAGGAATATGATTCAAAATTCAAAGATGGTGTGATTACTGTTGTCGATGACTCTCACGGGATGGGTGCTTTTGGTGATACCGGCCGGGGCACGTCTGATTTTTGCAGTGCAGCACCGGACATCATTGTAGGAACTTTTGGAAAAGCCTTTGGCGTCAATGGCGGATTTATTGCAGCAAGTAAAACCATTATCGAATCTGTCCGGCAAAAGGCAGACACTTATATTTATACCAACCCTTTAAGTGTTGCAGACTGTGCTGCTGCAATAGAAGCCATTGATATTTGTGACAGTGATGAGGGCCTGGATCTGTTAAAAAACTTAAAAGAGAGGACTGCTCAGTTCCGACAGGGGCTTGAGCGGCTCGGGAAAGAATCTATACCCGGTCCCCATCCGGTTGTCCCGTTAATGGTGAGGGATACCCCAAAAACCCATGACCTTGTAAAATACTTATTTAATCATGGTGTGCTGGTTGTCGGATTGACATTTCCTGTGGTGCCCAAAGGGGATGAGACCATCAGATTTCAGATAAATGCCTGCCATACATCTGCTGACATAGAATATGTTATTGAATTATTAAATAATTTCAAATAGAATAAGGATGAATTTTCCACGGTTGCCTGCAAATAAAAAAAGGAGAGGGTAATGGACATGCAAGGCATTCTTGAAAATAAAAAAGTTCTTCTGGTTGATGATGAACCGGACATCCTGGAAACCCTTGAAGAGTTGCTCTATATGTGTTCGGTTGATACAGCCTCAACCTTTGAAGAGGCCATCGATTGTTTAAAAAACAACACGTATGATGTTGCTGTCCTGGATATCATGGGTGTTAAAGGCTATGACCTTTTAAAGATCACCAATAGGATGGATATTCCCTCCCTGATGTTGACAGCCCACGCCCTCACCCCGGATAATTTAAAGCAATCCATTGAACAAGGTGCAGACGCCTATGTCCCGAAAGATAAGCTGGCGGACATTTCCATGTATGTCGCAGATATATTGACGGCAAGAAAAGAAGGCAAAAAATCCCATGTTACATGGTTTTCACTGCTTAAGCCGATGTTTGACAAACTATTTGGCGAAGGCTGGAGGAAAACAGACAGGGATTTCTGGGATGAATTTGATGAAAAACAGATATCATCAAGGGAGGATATTCAAAAAATGGAATAGCCCCATCCCTATAAAGGTATTTTGACGATAAACTCAGCCCCTTTCCCACCGGCGGAATTTAAAGTCAGTGTCCCTCCCATATCCTTTAACAAGACCATTACCCCGGCAAGCCCCAGGCCATGGCTCTTAATTGCATTCTCAATGGATGATCCCGTTGTAAAATAGGTCTCAAAAATTCTTTGATGGTCTACCCGGGGGATGCCGCGCCCATCATCTTTTACCTTTAAGATCATCTGTTTTTCTTCAATATTGCCTGAAATCTTCACAAAAGAAGACCGATGCTTAAATGCATTGGTAACAAGATTTCTTAAAATCTGTCTCACCTTGGCCTCGTCAAGATAAACCATGGTTTTCCAGACTTTTGGATCAAAAAATAAGCTGGCACCACTGGCTTGAACCACCTGTCCAAGTTCATCATAATTTTGCGTTTTTCGAATAACCTCTGCCACACCCGGATCAGAAAAATCAAAAATTTCCATCAAGACAGATGTCACAAGGGCTGATATAGGAAAAGAAGAGAGGATCATGACACCCTCCCTGGATCTTCCAAGCTCCATCACATCATTCACAAGCCTTTGAGTAGTCAATGTATTTCTTATAATCCTCTTTAAAACTTTCACCTGCTTATCCGTCAGGGGACCATAGGAATCCTGTCGATTCAGAAGTGATTTTGCCCCGGCATCTATTACTGAGATGGGAACCTTTAAATCATGGATAAGAATTTCTGTCTTAATGGTGGTGTCTGACATTTTTCTCTTTAACCTTTTAAAACCCTTGCAATATTAATCAATGATTTTATATATTGTAATCGAATTGTTACAAATTAGCTATATATTAGCAAGAACATTTAAGATCTCTTAATTTATAGTTTGGTAAATTATAAATTTTGTTACGTGTGACCTTCAGGTTACGTGTGACCTTCAGGTTATACCCGGATTTGTTATATCGGGATCAATCAATCTTGTAAAGTCTTTATGGAGTTTATTTATGAGCTGCAATGAAAATGATATCAAAATACTTGAAAAAAAAATAAAAGAGCTTGAAAAAAAGAACAAGGAGCTTCATGGAATTATCCACAACGCTCCTATCCCCATATTTGCCCTGGATAACAATCATAAAATTACCCATTTTAACAAGGCCTTAGAAGAGTTAAGCGGGCTTTCAGGCAAAAAAATGCTTGGAACCGATCATCAATGGAAAGCCTTTTATTCAAGTAATCGTCCGGTCATGGCTGATCTTATCATCGACAGATCATCGGATGCACAGATTGTGGAACAATATGGCCAGAAATATAACCCGTCAACTAAAGCCAAAGAACGCTTTTCAGCCACAGATTTTTTCCCGGACCTTGGTGAAAAGGGGAAGTGGCTTTTTTTCTGTGCATCAACCATTACCGATGACAATGGTAACATCATCAGTGCGGTTGAAACCCTTCAGGATGTCACTGAAGAAAAAATTGCCGAAAAAAAAACCAAGGAACTTTACCGAATCTATCAAAATATTCTGGAATTTGTCCCTTATCCCATTGTTGTTTATAATGACAAAGGGTTGGTTTCCTATGTAAATCCATCTTTTTCAACAATCTTTGGCTGGTCCCTGGAAGAACTCAAAGGCAGACCGGTTCCCTTTGTACCCCCCGCACTTAAAGCGGAAACCAGGGATATGCTGAATAAATTCAAAGAGAACAAATCTGTTACCCGTTACGAGACTCAACGGCTGACGCGGGATGGTAAAATTCTTGATGTGGTGATCTGGGCAGCCTCCCATTCAAGGTATAACGCCGATTCAACGGATAACTTTGTCATCTTGAGAGACATTACTGAAGAAAAAAGGTTTGAAGCAAACAATAAGACCATTATGAGAATCAGTGCTGTCCTTCCGGAATATCCTGAACTTGAAGATCTGATGACCTATATTTCAAAAGAAGTAAAAGCACTCTTAAACACTGAAGGTGCACTGGTGCTTTTATATGATGAAATCAAGGAAGAACTGTTTTTCACAGGAGGAGCTTATGATGACTCGGATACGGACAAAAGAGCAAAAACATTTAGATTTCCCATTGATACCGTCCTGGCCGGAAAAATTATTAAAACCGGTGAATACGCCCTGGTCAATGATGCTGAAAAATTAACAAAAGACCATCCTGAAAGGGATGAAAGACTGGGATATCAAACAAGAAGCCTCCTGGAAGTTCCCATAAAAAGTGAAGACAGAATTATTGGAGTTCTTTGTGCCATTAACAAAAAACAGAACCTGTTTAATTATAATGACATGGAACTGATGACAATGATTGCAGGAACCTGTGCCATCTCCATTGAAAATGCACGATTTTCCGAAGCGGTCAGAGAGGCATACAGAGATGTGGCCTCCATGAACCGGGCCAAAGGAAAAGCCATCAACCACCTCTCCCATGAGCTCAAGACGCCGGTGGCTGTCCTTACCGGTTCCCTGCAGATCTTAAGAAAAAAACTTGAATCAGCGCCCGGTGTAAAGGTCAATGCCACACTGAACAGGATTGAAAGAAACCTGAGCAGGGTTGTTGATATTCAGGATGAAGTGGCTGATATCATGGGAGACAAAACCTATTCTGCCCAAAAACTTTTAATAAAAATGTTTGAAGCCTGCCAGGACGAGCTGGAAACACTTATCCAGCAGAACCTTTCTACAGACCATCTTGAACTATCGGTCAAAAAATTGATTGATGAAAAATTCGGTCCCAGGTCCATTAGCTACAGATCTATTGACTTTTCTGAATATTTCAATGAACTTTTCACCTCTCTTAAACCTGAATTTGAATTCAGGCATATTAATATCGAAATTTCTATTGATGACAACCTGCCGGCTCTTCTGCTGCCCGAAGAAATCTTAAATAAAACCATTGGCGGGCTTATTAAAAATGCCATTGAAAATACCCCGGATAAAGGCAAAATTCATATAACTATTGAAACAAAAGATTCCGGCATTCTTTTAAGTGTTCATGACTTTGGAGTCGGGATTGAAGCCGATGCCCAAAAAAGGATCTTTGAAGGCTTTTTTACCACCCAGGATACTTTATTGTATTCCACCAAAACACCTTTTTCCTTTAATGCCGGTGGAAAAGGTGCGGATTTGTTACGAATGAAAATATTTTCAGAACGCCATGGTTTCACTTTAGAAATGAAATCAAAGCGATGCCGATTCCTATTGGAAAACCAAGACATTGAATGCCCGGGTGACATTAAAGCGTGCAGTTTCTGCCACACTGAGGAGGATTGTCTTAATTCCGGATACTCCATTTTTACAGTGTTCTTTGCATCTGAAAAAAAATAAATAAATAAAGTCTTTGACAAACCGGAACAAATTAAATTATTACTGACAATAGATTGAGACTGAGCGCTCGTTTGGTTTGTTAAAACTTAACTAGAAGTTGAGTTTTAGTAAAGTTTCAAAAAAGTGAATTAAATTTTTACGGTTTATCTGTTTTCCAAGGAGTGATGTTTTATGAACTATTTGCATAATCTGACCTTTTTTGACATTTATGAAAAAAATGCGCTCTATAAAGGTTCCTCCTGTGCCATTCACTGGGAAGCTGAGGATATCACCTATTCCGATCTTTTTTTGCAGACTGCCAGACTTGCCAATGGTCTTTAAAACCTGAACCTCCCTGCCGGCAGCAGGATAGCCGTTCTTTGCAAAAATCATCCTGTCTTTTTTCATCTGTTTGGTGCGGCATCAGCACTCAACCTTGTGCTTGTTATGATTAACCGGCGGTTAAGTTATGATGAAGCAGCCTATATTATTGAAGACACCACACCCTGTTTAATTTTTTGTGACAAAGAAATGGCTGACCAGGCCGGAACACTTAAAAAGTCATTTTCCTGTCTTGACCATTGTTATGTTGTTGATGAAAATGATGCCCAGCTTTCAAATCTGTATGACTATTCTCCCCTCAAGGCCCCGGTACCCTACAGTCCAAGTGATCCTTTTGTTATTATCCATACGGCAGCCATGCTGGGCAAACCAAGGGGTGCTGTTCTGGGACAGGAAAATATCATCCTGGCAAACCAGCAAATCATCCACACTTTTGGGCTTGATGAAACCAAAACCTATTTGAATATTTTACCATTATTTCATATTATGGGAATTAATCTGGGGTTGGCAATACTTCAGGCCGGTGGTAAAAATATAATACAGGAAAAATTTGATCCCCCCAAAACCTTAGAACTTATCCAGGAACAAAAAGTCAATCTTTTTGGTTCCTTCCCTCCCATATTAACCAACCTTATAGATGCCATGGACGACGGAGACTTTGATCTGTCAAGCCTTGAAATAGCGGCCGGACTTGAGATGCCTGATACGGCAAAAAAATGGGAGACCTGTACAAATTCCAAATTCTGGACCATGTACGGACAGACTGAAACATCAGGCCTGATCACCTTTGCCGAATACTTTGCAAAAGCGGGTTCAGCAGGTATTATCTCGACCCTTGCCAATATTAAAATTGCAGATGACTTTGATACTCTTTTATCAGAAGGTGAAACCGGAGAAATCCTTGTCAGAGGGCCTTTGGTTTTCCAGGGGTATTGGAATGCCGAGGACCTGAATGCCCATACCTTCAGGAACGGCTGGCACCATACCGGTGACCTTGGAATGATTGACGCTGACGGATTCTTGTTTTTTAAAGGCCGAAAGGCTGAAAAAGAACTCATCAAGCCCGGTGGAGAAAATGTTTTTCCCGCTGAAGTGGAAAAGGCTATTCTTGAGCATGATGCCATCAGAGAAGTCTGTGTGTTTGGCGTACCTGACCCTAAATTCGGTGAAGGTGTAAAAGCGGTTTGCTCGCTGAACTCTGGGGCTACCCTGATAAAGGATGATCTGATCAAATTTTGCGGATCACTCATTGCCGGGTACAAAAAACCAAGATATATTGAGTTCATCAATGAGTTGCCCAAGGCAGAAGACGGCGCAATTGATCGTGAAAAAATAAAAACGGAATACGCCTGAAAACGATTCTCTTTTTTTAAACCACGGTTTTTGTCTTGACAGTCGTCTATAGTTATAGTTGATTTACTATGAATAATTTAATGCTATGGTAGGAGGTGGGTATTAGTTTCAATCGTTTTTCATCAAGCAAAAAACCATCTGACTTAAAGAATTTGGATTATATATGGCACATTTAAATGTTTCAGACGTTACACTCTCTTTTGGCGGACTTAAAGCTCTCTCCAATGTAGACATGAAGATTGAGCCGGGTCTTATCACATCAATTATCGGTC
>NZ_JAIOSW010000471.1 GCF_021107415.1 Desulfobacula sp. | reverse complement strand
GACGGCCGTATGGGCTTGAAGAATGTGTGGGATCTCCTTGATTGGGGCAAACACATACAGATAGTATCCCGTATACAAGCGCGTATCGTGAAGGCAGTTAAGAATGGATTAAAACAAACGGCACGCGGCCTTCAACGGCTGCTGTCCAACTCGCTTGCAGCAAAGCTTATCGCCATCAAGCGGGTGATATCCAATCGTGGAAAACGAACCCCGGGTGTGGACAATATATTAATTGATACCCCCCGTAAGCGATGGGAAACGCTCAAGAATCTTAATCTTCCCGAATATAAGGCAAAACCGCTGAAACGCATTTATATCCCAAAGAAGAATGGTAAGAAACGACCATTAGGCATACCGGCCATGCATGACCGGGTGGAACAGTCCCTTGATTTATTGGGGCTTGATCCGGTATCTGAATCCTTGGCTGATCACCATTCTTATGGATTCAGGAAAGTACGCTCAGCCCAGGATGCCATGGGAGCTATTTACAATGCATTGAGACGGAAAGGTAGTGCTGACTGGATTTTAGAGGCAGACATCAAAGGCTGTTTTGATCATATTGGCCATAGATGGCTGGATGAGAACATCCCCATGAACAAACGAAAGTTAAAACAATGGCTCAAGTGTGGTTACCTTGAGAAGCGTACATTTAATCAAACCAATGAAGGAACTCCCCAGGGCGGGATAATTTCACCGACGCTTGCCAATATGGCACTTGACGGTATTCAGAACCTCCTTGCAGATAACTTCAGGAAAACTGATAAAATTCATTATGTCAGGTACGCGGATGATTTCATTATAACGGGCCGTTCCCCGGAACTGCTTGAAACCTGTGTCAAACCTTTGATTGAAGGGTTCCTTAAAATAAGGGGTCTTGAACTGTCAGAAGAGAAAACCATGATCACACATATTGATGATGGCTTTGATTTTCTTGGCTTCAATGTCAGGAAGTACAAAGGTAAACTGCTGATAAAACCGTCTAAATCCAGCATCAAAAGTATTAAAGCAAAAGTCAGAGACTATCTGAATGCCAATAAAACCAGGCGAACCGACGTCGTTATTGCCAAGCTAAATACCATCATACGCGGTTGGGCAAACTATTACAGACATGTGGTCAGCCGGAAAGTATTCGGGGATCTTGACCATGCATTTTGGCAAATGACATGGAAATGGGCCAGGAGAAGGCATCCAAAGAAATTCAAAGGATGGGTTAAAGGCAAATATTACCGAAGGATCAAAGGTCGAGACTGGCGATTCATGGAAAAAGGTAATCCTGAACCCCTGATTTTAATAGGCCCTACCCGGCTCATCAGGCATACAAAGATTAGAGCAAAGGTCAATCCATACGATCCTGCATGGAGGGACTATCTCAAAGCCCGTTGGAAACAAAGACAACTGTCGGGTGTGGCAACACGCCTTATCAAGGCTTGAGCCGGATGAAGTGAAAGTCTCACGTCCGGTTCTTAGGGGGCTGGGGGCTGGCAACAGCCACCGGCTACCCGGCGCAAGCCGGTGATTTAGCGCATTAGCCCTTATAACCAATGAACAGCCTTCATAAAACAAAAGGAGAAACATGATGAACATGAAATCTATGCAAACAATTTTTCTTAGTATTGTTGTCGTATTGCTCGTTACTCTTGCCTCTGGAGTTACTGCCCAAACAATGAAAATTGCTGTTCCGGCAATAGGATCTGAAAAAAATTCCCTTATTAGCGAAAAAACCGGTAAAGCTCCTTTTTTTCTTATTTTTGACGAAAAGGGAAACTTTATAGAAGCCATAAAAAATCCGGCCAAGGATCAGTCCGGTGGTATTAGCCGAACGGTTGTTGCCTTACTGTCTGACAAGAATGTCACCATGATTATTGCTGGATCCATCGGTGTCAAGATGAAACAAGCCTTAACTGATCATCATATCAATTTTGTAAATAAAATAGGGACTGCCGATGACGCTGTCAAAACTATTATACAAAAAACAATAAAGGGGGAATAGGAGACAGCCCCGAATTAGAAAAAACAGAGGGGCTATTAAAGGACAAACTCAAATAACAAGTTTATAGATATCAATCTGTTTCTCAATAATCAGCAATACAGTCACATTTTAAAAATCATGGGCTAACAATTTAATTCACCCGACACCTGCGAGCACGTCCGTCTTCCAGTGGTTAATCCGGTTTGGTTACAACGCTCCAAGTTGGCAGGTTATGCCATGGCAGGCTGGTGATTAATGACGTTATCTTTTTTTACTCAAGTATTATTATCCCTGTTCTGATTCTCTGGTGGTTTAAATACTCAAAGATACCATGAGGATTGTAATGATATATAAAAAATATAAACTCAAATTGCTATTACATCTCTGATATAATGAGGAAACGCGACTTATGGCTCACCATACTCTTAAATCAAGTTATACATCTCTTGTTGACCGGTTGAATCTTTTTCCCCAAGGTGCTCCGCCTTCAAAATTGTTGGACAAAATTTTAATCATGTTGTTTTCTGAAAAAGAGGCACATTTGGTTTCGCTGCTTCCAATCAAACCATTCACCGCTGCTAAAGCAGCCAGGGTCTGGAAGATGCGTTTGCCAGAGGCACAAAGAATTCTTGATAAACTGGCATCCCGGGCGATACTGGTAGACATTGATCAAAATGGTGAAACCGAATATGTCCTTCCGCCGCCCATGGCTGGTTTTTTTGAATTTTCCATGATGCGGATACGCAGCGATGTCGATCAAAAAGTATTGGGAGAACTTTTTTACGAATACTTGAATGTGGAAGAGGACTTTATCAAAGACCTGTTTACTCTGGGAGAGACGCAACTGGGACGGGTGTTTGTTCATGAACCAGTGCTGTCCAATAAGAATGCTATCCATGTATTGGATTATGAGCGGGCATCTGAAGTGATTAGAACTGCATCACACATGGGAGTCGGCACCTGTTACTGCCGTCATAAAATGCTCCATGTGGGCAGAGCATGTGACAACCCTCTGGATATCTGCATGACATTTAACACTACAGGTGCATCCCTGATTAAACATGGCTTTGCAAGACAAGTTGACGTGATGGAGGGGTTAGACCTTTTGGATCAGGCATATGAATCCAATCTAGTACAATTTGGGGAAAATGTCAGGAACCGGGTCAACTTTATTTGCAATTGCTGTGGGTGTTGTTGTGAAGCCATGATTGCGGCCCGAAGATTTGCCATATTCAACCCGGTCCACACATCTAACTTTATCCCAGGGATTGACGAACAATCCTGTACGGGCTGTGGCAAATGTGTCAATATCTGCCCGGTAGAAGCGATGACCTTAGTCTCTGCCAATGATCCCAAAAAACCAAATCGAAAAATAGCAAAGTTGAATGAGGAAGTATGTCTTGGTTGTGGCCTGTGTATCCGGGCATGCAAGGAAGACAGTCTTGCGCTACAGTCTTTGCCTGCGAGGGTCATCACCCCGTTAAATGGAACGCACAGGGCGGTTGTAATGGCCATTGAAAGAGGAAAGTTCCAACACTTGCTTTTTGACAATAAAGTGCTTTTTAGTCATCGGGCTCTTGCTGCAGTTTTGGGTGTGATTTTAAAATTGCCGCCAATTAAGCAAATCATGGCCACCCAACAGGTGAAATCTCGTTATTTCGAAGCCTTGATTTCTTATTCTGAACGCGATCTTACCCAAAAAAACTGTAATTAAAGACCGGGGGGACACACCCAGTACCAGGAAGGGCCGAGGTCAGAGAAAAAACCGTGATGTTCAAGGCTTAAAATTAGCCCCCTATTCGCTCACGAGCTTCGAGAACCACAAAGGATATATTTTTTTTGGATAGCAGGTAGGCTGCATACATTCCGCTGAGGCCACCTCCAATGATGATGGTATCAACAGTCTGGGTGAACATGGTAATTTCCCATTATTTATTTTGCCTTGAAAATTTAATCTAACCGCAATCTCCTGCACAAAAATTTTTATAACAGTTTTTCAGCTCCTGAATACGCCTCTTCGACCTTCAAAGCAGTTGCCGCGTGGCCGGGATGCTTTTTAGGGTTCCATTTTTTCATATCCTCGTACACAGGACCGTCTTTGTGGTATTCAATGCTCCCTTTAACCTGATAGGATTTGCCCGCCTTGGTTATGAACAGGATGGATCCTTTGCTGCCGGCCTCTATGTTTTCCAGTGTTTTTGAAAAATAATTATTAGCAACCACCAGGGTATTTTCACCATATTTGGATACACAGGTTGCATATATGGAATTGGGAATACCCCCTTTATTCACGGTTGACAAAATGATGGGGCCTTCATGGTTTTCCCATGCGCTGCTGACTTTTTCGGGTAATGCAGTCATAATACTTCTCCTTTAGTTCGGCTTATGCCTGTTTGTATGTATTCACTTAAGGGATAGCAAAGTTTATACCAACCGATCATAAAAAAATAATATGAATATTTTCAAATAGTTACTTAAAAAAACACTCTTGTTTTTGTTTGTTGAAAACATGAAAGCGTTGCAATAATGCACTGTTTTTGCGCACGGCATTACGTTTT
>NZ_JAIOSW010000115.1 GCF_021107415.1 Desulfobacula sp. | reverse complement strand
AAAAAGGCAAAGCCGGGTGAAATAGGCGAGATCGTTGTCCGGGGGTCTATCATGATGAAAGAGTATTGGCAGGACCCTGTGAAAACAGAAGAGACTATTAAAAACGGGTATCTTCATACAGGGGATCTGGCCCGTATGGATGAGGACGGGTTTTTCTATCTGGTTGGAAGGGCAGGGGATATGTATATCACAGGAGGAGAAAATGTCTATCCGGCAGAAGTGGAAAAAATCCTCAAACTTCACCCAAAAATTGAAGACGTAGCTGTTAAAGGAGTGCCCGATGAGTTATGGGGTGAAACAGGGCATGCTTTTGTCATCGTATCACCGGGTGCAACCCTGACACAAGAGGATGTCATTGCCATGTGTCATGGCAAGCTTGCAAAATACAAATGGCCCCAAAAGGTGAGTTTTAGATCAGAGTTCCCCCGTACTTCCCTTGGCAAAGTCAGAAAAGGGGAGCTCGTTTAATCTTTCAAAGTAAACCGCCATTTGCAGAACATATCATCCGGGTGCGGGTCCGGCGGCGCAAACACACACTCCACGTTGATACGCTCATCAATCATTTTTGCAAAACTTTTAAATTCTTTCATGTGCATGTATTTGCAGACATATTCTTCCTGGCCGCGTTTGAGACGGGCTTCCTGTGCCGGGCAGGAGGGCACTGTAATGATCACTTCATCTTTTTTTTCTTCAAAATTGTAGCCCACAAGAATACACCAGGGAAACAATTTTAATGCCTGAACAAATCGGGCAAGGCCTTTTCCAGGAATATTGAATTTTTCTACAAGATCTTTGGCAGCGAAGCCTGCCACACGATCCCAGACCTGCTCATTGAGCTTCTCCGCTGTGGCTTGATCAAATTTTTCAGAGATCTTGATAAACCAGAATGCGTCCATGACCCTGTAATTCCATAAAAGAAACTCAATATAGGTCCCAAGTTCTTTTTTATTCATGGTTTTAAAAATGTCTAAATTCATAAGACTCCTTGTTTACCGGATATTTTTTTATCTAAAACTTTTCGAATGACTTTTGCAATTTTCAACATTGACACCGGTTTCATAATATAGGCGGCAATCCCAAGTTGGTCAGCTTTTTTTTCATCAATGAGGGAACTGTGGCCAGTGCAAATGATGACGGGGATGTCAGAGCGGATGTCCATTAATTTTTCAGATAATTTAACGCCCGTCATCTGCGGCATGGTCATATCGGTTATGACCAGATCAAAGTCGTGAGGTTTTGATTGAAACAGTTTCAATGCTTTTTGGGGGTTTGTTTGGGTCTCAACCCTATACCCAAGCTGTTCTAAAATCTGCCCGGTTACATCTGCAATAGATTCTTCATCATCCACAAAAAGTATTGTTTCACTGCCAGCAGGAGGAAGTTTAGCCGTCATTTTAGTTTTAACCTCTGGTTTTCCCTCAACTATGGGGAAAAGAATAATAAAAGTGGTACCTTCCCCAAGTTGGCTTTCCACGGTAATAGACCCGTTGTGGCTTTTAACAATACCCTGGACAACTGCCAGCCCCATGCCCGAGCCTTTTCCGATTTCCTTGGTCGTAAAATAAGGATCAAAGATTCTGTCTATGAGTTGAGGCTCAATTCCCGGACCTGCATCGCTTACCATGATTTTGATATAATTGCCTGGGATCAGGTCAGGATAATTGATGGCAGAATCTGCTGTCACAGATTCTTTTTCAACATTGATTTTCAGGATACCACCGGTCTCCTCCATTGCCTGGGAGGCATTGATGCAGATATTCATCAGGATTTGATTGATCTGGATTGGATCAGCGAGGATCGTTATTTCCTTGTCAGTGATCTTTTTTTGAATTTTTATGGTGGAGGGAATCGTTGAGTTCAGGAATTTGAGAGCGTCTTTAATAACGGTTATAATGCCTATGGGCTTGAGGTCCGGGTCGGTCTTTCGGCTGAAATTCAGCAGCTGTTTGACAATTCCTGCTGCCCTTAAACTGGCAGTCTTGATCTTTTTAAGATTGGTATAAATGGGGTTCCATTCCGGGATGTTTTGAAGTGCCAGTTCCACATTTCCGATAATCATATAGAGTATATTATTAAAATCATGGGCAATGCCTCCGGTAAGTGTACCGATGGATTCCATCTTCTGGGCCTGGCGGAGTTGGTCCTCAAGTAGTTTGCGATCCGTAATATCTCTGGCAATGCCTCTAAAACCGATTTTCTTGTCATTTGAATCTGTTATAAGAGATACAACCGTTTCAGCAAAACAGATAGAACCATCTTTTTTAATAAAACTCCAGTCAAGCGCTTTTGTAGATTTGCCCGTCCGGGATACCTTGTTAAAGGCTTGATAAATCTTTTGAGAATGTTTTTTGTCCATATATTCCCGGTTATTCATTCCGAATAATTCATCCTTGGGATATCCAAGCATTCTGCACAATGAATCATTAAAAAAGGTGAAGTTTCCGGTAATATCTACTTCAAAATAGCCGTCATCAATATTTTTGAGGATGTCTCGGTATTTTTCTTCACTTTCCCTTAAGTCCTCCTCCGCCTGTTTTCGATCTGTAATATCAACAACCACACCCTCGAAATGGGTAATGATCCCCTGATTGTCCCTTCGCATATATGTTCTGTGATTAACCCACTTTATCGTTCCATTTTTTGTAATAATTCGATATGGTTTATGAGTAAAACTAATTCTTAATTTATTTTTTCTGAAAGTTAACACCTCTTTTACTACCCGATTCAGATCATCAGAGTAAACCGTCTCTACATAAGATACCTGACCGGAAGTAAATTCTTCCATGCTATAACCAAACAGGTCTATTGCATTATCAGATACAAACTCAATCGGCCATTCTTTCACATTCCTCCAGAGTACTGCAACCACAGGACTTCTATTGATGATATTGTAGGCTTCTTTGAGTTTTTTTTCTGTTTGCCGACGATGGTTCAGTTCAATGGTCAGTTCCCTTGTCCTGGCCCTTACCAGGTCTCTTAAAAACAGGCTGCCCAGAAAGAGAAATATAACTAGTCCCAATATGACTGCGATACCCCATTTACTCCATAAGGGAAACGCCAATTTTCCGGAAACAACTCCAAACCATTTTTCCAATGACCGGTAGTAAACAGAGTTTTCATCGCTTTTTAATAATTTAATATGCCTGTCTATCGCAGCAAGAAACTCACCGTTTTTCCCTTCTGGAGCAGCATAGTGAATATCTTCATTTAAAACAGCCAGTTTTCTTCCTGCTAAACCCGTAATGGCTTTGATATGGGAATTTCTGGCTGTATAAAGCTGCGCCCAGTTGGTCAGCAGGTTTTCCTTGTTAAAGTCATACAGTTTATCTCTGGTCGTGGAAAAAGCGATGGTGCAGAGAATATCGATCTGATTGTTTTCAAGTCTTGACAGGCATTGCTGCCAGGTTCCAGGCATATATTCAATCTGCCATCCCTCTTGAGAAGCCACATATTCTATGATATCAGCAAAGATACCCTTCCCTTTGCCATCGGCATCGATGAATATTAGCGGTTCGTTATTGTGTATCCCGACTTTTATTGTTGAATCGGCATAAAGCGGATAAGAAAAGCTGTACTGAAAAAGGAGAATTAAAAAAAGAACTAAAAATTTTTTCATAGGACATACTCTCAAACACAGGGTTATGTTCTAATCCATATCGGCATATTAAAAAAAAATAAAATCAGCCGCCTATTTTGCCAAAAAAGGCAGTCTTCCTGTTCAATCGATAATGTGTACCATATCCATGGTATGGCTCACAAGAGCAAGTTCAATTTTTCTGCACTGCCTGAACCCGGCTGGATTAGAATGATTTGAAATCTTATAATACCGGTGAAAGATCTTGAAATAATTCCCTGCCCTGAAAATTTTTGTAAACTATGGTAAAAAAAAAGAATCTGTAGTATTCGTGATGATGTGAAAACAGTCCTGAGGGATATGGATGGGCAAAAAGAAAGGATTTTATAGTTTTGACTGAGAACAATATCGTTTCAATACATGCACGGATTCTGGTGGTAGATGATGATGAAGCCATAAGGGATGCCTTAAGGGTGATCCTTGAGGATGATTACGATGTTGTCTGTGTTGACAGCGGGTTCAAGGCGGTTGAAGAGATTAAAAATCAGGTGTTTGATCTTGTTTTTCTGGACATTGTAATGCCTGAAATGAACGGAATTGAAACCTTAAAGCGGCTCAAGGCCTATGATAAGAACCTGGATATCATCATGGTTTCTGCTGTTGATCGTGCCCAGGAAGCCACGGATTCCTTTAGCCACGGTGCCTATGACTATATTACAAAACCATTTGACCATGAAATCATATTGAATCGGCTGGAAAAGGTGTTATTAAAACGAAATCTTGCAAAAGAAGTCAGTTTTCACAAGTCCCAGGCAGGTTCCGGATCCGGGCAGAGCAAAATTATCAGCAAGTCAAAAAAAATGGCTGCCGTGTTTAATCTGATTGCAAAAGTTGCCAAGACGTCAAGCAATGTCCTGATCACAGGAGAGAGCGGAACCGGAAAGGAATTGATCGCCTGGGCAGTTCACAACCAAAGCCTGCGCAAAGATAAACCCTTTGTTGCCATTAATTGTGCAGCCATACCGGCAGAACTCATGGAAGCAGAATTATTCGGCCATGAAAAAGGAGCCTTTACCGGAGCCCATAAACAAACCATTGGTAAGTTTGAATTTGCCCACCAGGGTACCATTTTTCTGGATGAAATTTCCTGCTTAAAACTTGAGTTCCAGGCAAAGCTGTTAAGGTTTGTCCAGGAACGGGAATTTGCACGGGTGGGCAGCCATCGCACCATTAAAGTGGATGTCCGAATTGTTGCCGCCACAAACACCAGCCTGGATGAAATGGTGAGGCAAGGTACACTCAGGGATGATCTCTATTTCAGGCTTAATGTGGTTCCCGTATTGCTGCCGCCCCTTTGCAGCCGTAAGGGTGATGTCCCGCTTTTGGCAAAATTTTTTCTGGACAGATTCAACCGCCAGATGAATAAAAGTATAAAAGGCTTTACCAGGGATGCCCTTGCTGTGCTGGAGGCCTATTCATGGCCCGGGAATATTCGTGAGCTGGAAAACCTTATCGAACGGATGGTGGTGCTGGGATCGGAAAATCAATTCATTGATGAAAAAGACCTTCCTTTTGATCTTTTATTCCACAGGGAATCCATGAAAGGGAGCCAGGATGGTACCTGGGAAAATAAGGGCTTGATCCAGGCCCGCCAGTCTTTTGAACGCCTCTACATCCTGCGGGCTCTTCAGAACTGCCGGTGGAACCAGACCTGGACATCCAATCTTCTCGGAATTCACAGAAACACCCTTATGCAGAAAATGAAAGCTTTGGATCTTATCCGGGAGCAAAATGATTCCTAATCCTGTCTTTTTGGCAGGCTGACTGAAAAACAGGAGCCTTCACCTTTTCTGCTTTTTGCTTCTATCTGCCCCCCATGTTCCGAAATCACTTTATGGGTAATAGCAAGCCCAAGTCCCGTGCCCTTGGCCTTTGTGGTAAAAAACGGGTTAAAAATATTTTCTGCTGTCTCAGATGAAAAACCATGGCCGGTATCCCTGAAATTTATGATAACCCGGGTGTTTTCACAGGATGAATGAATGAAGATCACTCCGCCATTCGGCATTGCCTGAGCTCCATTTTTCATGAGGTTGATAAATACTTTTTCAAGCTGGTCAGCATCTGCCATGACCCGTGGCAGCTCTTTTGGAATCTCCCATTGGCAGTCAATGCCTTTGACCTTAAAATCCGCTTCCAGTAATTCAATGCTCTGTCTTAGCAACTCCCGGATATCTGTTGGATTGAAATTGTATTTAGGTGGTCTTGACAACTCTAAGAGTTCTTCTATGATGGTGTTGAGCCGGTTGATTTCCCTGGGAACAGTTCTTTGAAATTTTTCCAGGAAACCTGGTTTTTCAATTTTTTCCGGTAGCAGTGCCACATAGGTTTTGATGGCAGAAAGGGGATTTCGAATTTCATGGGCCATGCCGGCAGCCATGGTTCCCAGATCGGCAAGTCGTTGACCCTGGCGGATTTGGGCCTCAAGCTTTTTAAGAGCAGTAATATCATTGAGGTTGAATATGAGCTGCTTTGGGTTTTTCCCATCCGATTCAAGAACACCTGAACCTGTCAGGAGTATCCTTGTATCTTCTCCTCTTTGCAGATGAATTTCGCGCTGGTTTTTGCCTGAAGGGTTTTTAAGGGATTGTTGTATATAAGCTGAGAACTGCATGTCTGTATTAAAAAAATTCAAAACAGGGCAGCCTTTTACGGTAGGGCTTTGGGGGATACCCAGGATAGTGTGTGCGGCAGGATTGACAGCCGTAATAATCCCGTCCATGTCAACGGCTAAAAGGCCGTCACTCATTGTGGCCAATATTTTCTCGGCATATTGCTGCAATCGTTTGATTTCTTTGAGCTGGTTTTCTAATTTCTGTTTGTGGGCAAGGATTTCCCGGATCATAAAGGAAAAATTGGATGCCAGGATTTCCACTTCATCCCGGGTGTGAATGGAAATTTTTTGTTTTAAATTGCCCCGGGCGGCTTCTATGGTGGCTCCAACCAATGTTTCCAGGGGCCGGGTGACCCGCTGGGCGACCCAGTTGGAGATCAGGATACCAATGGCAAGAGCCACAGATCCCAGAATAAGAATGCTCCAAAGGGTCTGGCGAATCTGCTGGTACATCAGTTCAAGGGATAAGCAGACCCGTATGGTTCCCCACCGGGCCCGGGAACCGGGAAGGTATACAGGCACGGCTACATCCAGGACAGGAGTGGTACCCGATTCAGGAACATGGATTGTGATCAGGGGTTCTTTTACTTCAATAGCATTCAGGCTGGCCTTGTCTGTCAGCAGCCGGTTCTGGAGATCAGGCCTTCTGCTGTAGCTGGCCACCTTTCCTTCCTTGTCATGGATAATCACGTAAATGATGTCGGGATTATTGACTGCCTGGTTGGTCAGTTTTTCCAGGGCAATATAGTTATAAGTGATCAGGTGATCCACGGATATGGTAGCAAGATTCTTTGCAATGGCCAGCCCCTGCTTTTCAATCCTGCCCCGGATGGTCCGGGTTTGAAGTATTCCCAGGACCAGAGCAAGACTTGTCAGCAAGAGCAGGAGCATGATTGAGGTGATGAGGATAAATCGATAGCGCAGGGAAATAAATCCGGATTTTTTCAATAACCTTTCCTTGCTGCGTGACAAAAGCCCTCCTTTGAAAATATTCAGTTAGTTTGTGAGGATTTATCCAGCCAGATTTTATTGAGCGGCATGGTATGGGCTCCCAGGGCACTCACGTTTACGGATTTAACATAGGATTGATATGCCCGGTCCACACTCATATAAAAAAGCGGAATCAGGGGTGCTGACGTCATGATGGCAGCTTCGATTTTCTGGTACGTCTTTGCCCGCTCAACCGGGTCCACAATTCCTCTGGCAGTTAACAGCATCCGGTCCACATTTTCATCCTGAAATTTCATGAAATTGGTAGGGGATTCAGAGGCAAAAAGAGAGTATAAAAAACTGTCCGGATCAGGCATATCTGCAAACCATGCATACCGGTAGATCTGAACAGCGTCTGTTTTTAAATAGGCTTCAAAGCTTTTCCAGTCAGTGATATATTTGATCTTAAGCTTTATGCCGAGCCCGGACCAGAATTCTTTGATCATAGCCATTTCCTTTTCCACTCGCGGGAATTGAAGCGCTGACACAATCTCCAGTTCAGGCACATCCTCCAGTGCTTTGCCAGAGGATTGGTTCAAGTGCCGGCGGGCAAGATCCGGGTTGTAATCCTCCATCCGGTTCAAGGGATTATATCCTGGCATACCAGGGGGTAAAATAGTTTTTGCAATTTCAAACCGACCTTTATAGATTTGGTTGACAAATATCTTGCGGTTAATGGCAGAGGAAAGGGCTTTTCGCAGGTCAGGATTTGCAAGGTTGGGATGTTTTACATTCATGCCGTAAAAAAAGAGACTCAAAGAAGGCCTGTGAAACCATTGAAATTTTTTTGTATCTGCAAGTTTTCCTTTGACATCCCCGTAGACTGCCATTTCTTCAAGGTTGCCATTCTGAAAGTCAGCCAATACTTGGGGATCCTGCCCTCCCGGATAAATTTTATAATGGATCTCATTCAGATAGGCAGGTCCGGCATAATACTCTTTAAACCGCTTAAGGCAGATGGATTTTCCCTCATCCCAGGACACAAACCTGAACGGGCCGGTTCCCACGGGATGTTTTCCAAAGTCCTTCCCCAGCCGGATTACGTCTTTTTGGGGAATAATGGCAGCCTGGTACATGCCCAGGGCCGTCAGAAAGGGTACATGGGATTCTTCCAGGCGGACATTAAAAACCCTTTTGTTTTCAATGTCCAGCCCCGGGACATTTTTCTGGATTCCGGCCCTGTATTCCTTTGCCCCGACGATTTTAAGCAGATGGGGCAGCACAGCCGGAGCAGGATCTGCCCGTAAAAGCCTGCTGATGGAAAATACCACATCCCCGGAAGTGACAGGTTCCAGGTTATGAAACCGGGCATTTTTCCTTAAGGTAAACCGGTATATTTTTCCTTTTTCTTTTACTTGCCATGTTTCAGCCAGGGCCGGTAAAACCGATAGATAGGGATCAAACCGGACAAGCCCGTCAAAAATCTGATGGATAAGTGTGATTCCATAA
This sequence comes from Desulfobacula sp., assembly GCF_021107415.1. Next base: position 8,604 of record NZ_JAIOSW010000115.1, on the reverse strand, counting down.
GTATCCTGAACATAGGCAGGATCAAGGGTGGCAGGGTTGTTCCGTAAAGGTGCCCGGTAAATTCCGCCCCGGATGGGTTCCGGTGCTGTCTTTTGTGTTGTTTTTTTTTCTTCCTGGTTTGTACAGCCAGGAAGAAAAAACAAAGTCATGGAAAGAAAACTTGTAAAAAAGAGATAAGACAGGCCTGAGAGATTCATCATTCTTTCTCCTAAAGTGACATGTGTTTAAAGAGGAAAAAATCTACCACAGGAAAGATATATATGCAAGTAAGCCAATTTTATTTAGTAGTGCCCGGCTATATTTTTGCATGTCAAACGGGAATGGTGGTGAACGTCCCTTGTATGGTTCTCAGAGAGCCTTTTTTAAAAAATATGCTACTTCATCTATATTTGCTCCTCTCTTTACCAGATCATTGAACTGGATGCTGATCTCAGGAAGAGTCGGAAGGTTGACTTCCCCTTTTTTGAACCTGGAGATGATCTCTTCCACTAGATTGATTTCTTTTTTAGGCTCAGGCTTTTCTACTGCTGTAATTTCAGTACTATTTGATATGGTTTTGGAGTTCTTCTGCTTCAGCAGAGCGATTGTTTGCAATTAGGATTCTTTTCATAATAATACCAAAAAATATTGTTAAAATTTTTATTTATACAAAAGCCTAACCGGACACCATTGAATTTTATTAAAATATTTCTGAAACCAGGATTAATTGACAAAAAAAGCACGGAAGAAATGATACCGTGCTTTTCTTAACCTGTTTTATTTTAATAAACAGACATTTTATTCAAGGAAGAATTAAGGTCCTCCGTTGCCACCAGCCAATACCGGCATTGCATACCCAGCAATCAAAACACCAATTATAAATAATTTTACCATGAGTTCTTTCATTGTCATTCTCCTTTACTATTCTGGTTTAGTTAAAAATTACGATACTATTATCGCTTCGTTGTTTATTGTTATAGCAAGGCATAGGCCAGGGGTTTCATTTTCAGATAATATTTTATAAGTATCTGATATTAAAAGAATATATTTCAATATTCAAAATAATAGAAAAATAATTGCCCAAGGGAAGTGCACACTCTTATGTGCAGGTGGAATCGTAATAAGCTAAAATATGATTTTTCTTTTACTTTTTTAATGTTGCCGGGTCTTGGTTTCTGTATTTTGCACATATTTATGTGCAAAATGACTATGTTTATGGGCACTCTTTTTTTTGTTTGTATTTCAAGTGCTTATATGTTTTTTATAGCTATTAACTTTATTTGTGCTCATAAATCTGTGCATTTCTGTTATTTTTCTGGATTTTTAATTGTGCTGAAAAATACTTTTTATACAATAAATTAAGATAGTTATCATAATTTTGATCTTTGTATTCCCTTGGCATAATTATTGCGATTGTCTATATTTTGTGAAATTTGAATTTGTTTTTATGAATATTTTAGTGGATACTGAATTATTGAAAAATTTCCAATCAGGACAAAAAATTTCAAAGAACCCCGGGAGAGAACATGCAGAGATAAATTTCAGAAACCATGTTCAGAAGTCCCGGACCAATAGAATTATTCCAATGGTACCAGAGTATTTTGATTTTTTACCCATCGGATATGTGACTCTTGATGAAACAGGAATTATTAAAACTGCCAATCAGGCCGCTGCGGAAATGCTGGGTGTTGAAAAAAACCTGTTGATCAATACTGTTTTTATTGATTTTGTTTATAAAGAAGATCAAAAAAACTTCCAGTTAGACGAAAACAGCCTTTGCGGCCAGACTCACACCTCTTTTGATGTCAGGTTTAAAAAAAAGCAGGACCTGTTCTGGGCCAGGGTAAATGTCTCAATTGATGAAAACCTGCGGTTAAACGACAGACAGACAGTGATTGTACTCTGTGATATTACCGACTTAAAGCAGGTTGAAGAGGAAAAAACAACACTGAAACACCAGCTTCATCAGACACAGAAGATGGAAGTCATTGGTGTCCTGTCAACCGGCATTGTCCATGATTTCAATAATATCCTTCACCCCATCATCACCACCCTCGAACTTCTGATAGAAGATGCAGCCTGTGACAGGGAACTTCGGGAGACACTTAAAAACATTCTAGCCGGTGCCAACCGGGCCGGTAACCTGGTGAGACAGATTCTCAGCTTCAGTCATCAGGCCGACCTTGAGGTCGGCACTATAAAAATCCAGCCCATTATCAGGGAAGTACTAAAATTAAGCCGGTCAACCCTCCCGCCCAATATAAAAATTATCCGGGTCATTGATAAGGCGTGCGGACCGGTCATGGCGGATCCCACCCACATTTATCAGATCGCCATGAACCTTATTACCAATGCCTTTCATGCCATGGGGCATAATGACGGGATACTTGATGTCACGTTAAAAGAGATAAAAGTCACCAGGGATACCCCCGAGGGATTGACTCTGAATCCCGGTGTTTATGCCTGCTTAAGCGTTGCCGATACCGGGAAGGGTATAGATAGCTCCATAATGAACAAGATTTTTGAGCCCTATTTTACAACAAAAGAAAAAGGAACAGGTCTCGGACTTTGTGTTATTTCCGATATCGTCAAAAATTACGGCGGAGATATCCGCTTTTCCAGTGAACCGGGAAAGGGGAGCATTTTCCGGGTCTATATCCCCAGGGATTCTGCTTCCTTTGAGACCACTTTGGTTGATAATGACAAACAAATGGATCTGTATGGAAATGAATCCATTCTTTATATTGATGATGATCCCAATATCGTGGGTGTTCAGAAAAAGACCTTTGAGCGCCGCGGGTATAATGTTACACCTTTTGTCAGCAGTCTTGATGCACTGAATGAATTTAAAGCCCGGCCAGAGATTTTTGATATTGTCATCTGCGATATGGCAATGCCGGTCATGACAGGGCTGACACTGGCAAGCAGAATTAAACAGATCAGACCTGATATCCCTGTCATCATCTGTACGGGTTTCAGCGAACAGATCAACAAAGATAATTATCATGACATGGGTATTGATGGTTTTTTAATGAAACCTGTCAGTAAGAAAGATTCCCTGAAATTGATCCGGCATCTGCTGGATAACAGGTAGAATTTATCCCCTCTCTGCGGTTTCCTCTTTTTTTTATCAATCCGAATCACCGGATTAGAATGATCCGAAGGTCCATAACATTGGTGTTGGTGGGCCCTGTTTTGAAAAGATCTGAAATGTGGTCAAAAAACGGATAGGCATTGTTTTCGTTAAGAAATTGTTCCGGTGTAAGCCCTTGAGCCACAGCCCTTTGGATTGTGGTATGATCGGCGATGGCACCGGCTGCATCTGTGGGGCCGTCCGTACCGTCAGTGCCTGCACTCAGGATGACGACATGCTCAAGACCTTTTATTTTTAAGGCACAAGCCAGAGCAAATTCCTGGTTACGACCGCCTTTCCCATTCCCTTTCATGGTTACGGTGGTCTCGCCACCTGACAGGATGCAGGCCGGTGGTTTCAACGGGTGTCCTGTGGCAAGGATTTCTTTGGCAATGGCAGTATGGACGGTGGCCACATCAATGGTTTGTCCTTCAATCATGGAAGAAAGAATCTGGGTGTGATACTTTAAGTCTCCGGCCTTTTTTTCAGCACTCAAGAGTGCATTGATATTGCTTGCAATAATGGTATGAAAAATATTTTCAAAAACCGGATGCCCTTGTTTCGGGGTTTCAGGGATAAGGCCTTGTGAACCTTTTTTAAGGTATTGCAAAACAGTGCTGGGCAGGCAATCTTTGATGCCATGTGTTTCAATGATTTTAAGGCATTGCTCAAAGGTACCTCTATCCGGAACGGCAGGGCCTGAAGCGATGATGTCAAGATCGTCGCCTACCACATCGGACAGAACAAGACAGATTACGGGGGCCGGGTATACGGCTTTTGCAAGAAGGCCGCCTTTTATCCTGGACAAATGTTTTCTGATGGTATTGATTCCATGGATTGTGGCACCGCAGCCCAGAAGCACCTCAGTTGTCTTTTGTTTGTCTTCCAGGGTCAGTCCGTGGGCCGGGAGAGTCATTAACGCGGAACCACCGCCGGAAATCAGGCAGATGACAAGGGTGTTTTCATCAGCCTTTTGTGCCATTTTTAAAAGTTTTTCTGCACCGGCAACACTGTTTGCGTCAGGTACCGGGTGACCGGCTTCAACCATTGTTATTCTTTTCAGATTTTCAACATGCTTATACTTCACAATGACAATCCCGGCGGTTATCCTGTTCTGCAGGATTTTTTCCATGGCATTGGCCATGGATGCCCCGGCTTTTCCAGCACCAAGAACAATGATCCGTTCAAATTTGTTCAAATCATATGCTCTGTTGTTTACTGTGAAAACATTGCGTTTAAGCCTGCAGCAACGGTGAATGCAAGTCTTTGGGTCTACTGCCCCAAGGCCCTCATTAAAGATGTCAACAGCATCCTGTCGCATTTTTTTCAACAGGGAATTTTCAATGGTCATGTTTTTTGTCTTCGGGTATTGCCGAGACATCAGTATTTTCTTTTTCACTGGGTGCATCCGTATTTGTAAGAACGGTAGTTTTAATATATACGATTATTTGAATTACAAACAATCGTCAAGTTAAAGAAAAGTCAGTTTGAGATTTTTTAAAAATTGTGTACACTTGGTTTATTTGAAATAGGGTTTTCCATCAATACAGGAGAAAAGATATGCCATTGTCCTTCAGATCCCAAAGTCATGGAAATATTGCATTCGGCTTTTTTAACATTGAGTCGGATATGCTGTTGTTGGATAATCATTTTTTTTTTGCAGATGATTTTTGTAAATGGATAAATAAGATGGCAAAAATGGATGATGGCGGATTGAAAAAATTGCAGTGCCGGGTTTATTTTATTGCAGATTCAGAGGACATCGGGGATCTGATGGGGGCTATTCACGGGATACGGTTTACAGGATTTATTGGAAAAGTGTATACGCTTTTTCCTTTTCCCGATGATCCACAAGCGTTTAAGCAGAACCCAAAGGGATATCAAACCCGGAAAATTGTCACCTCGGAGATTGAAGGCGTTTCAAAAAAGAGAGAGATTTTATTTGAATTTTTTAAAGACGGGCAAATTAAAATCGGGCCCTATCTGTTTAATAAAGCCGTGTTTCATGAACTGATCCGATATGTCTGGCAGGGCGGGTATCCCCGGTGGAAAGATGAGATAAGGCCGCAATATGTAATTGAGATGAAAGAGAGGATTATAGATAGTCACAATTCCTTTTTTAAAGGGGTGTTTTCATCCCAGGAGATTTGATGTATGGTAAGAAAATTTAAAATTCTAATTTTGAAAGGAAAATCCTTATGCCGATAGCAGAAAGAATGGTTAAAATGGTTGAAGCAGCATCTATGATTCGGAAGATGTTTGAAGAAGGGATCAGGATGAGAGAAAAGTATGGGGCTGATAATGTGTTTGACTTCTCCCTTGGAAATCCCGATGTTCCCCCGCCGGCGCTTGTTAAAGAAACTTTGATAAATCTGATTAACAGCGAGACCACATCCCACGGATATATGCCCAACCCGGGATATCCCCATGTGCGACAGGCTGTGGCGGATTACCTGAATAAAGAATATAATGTGGGGCTCACATCAGATTTGATTGTCATGACTGCAGGAGCGGCAGGAGCCTTGAATGATACTTTGCGAGCGCTGTTAAATCCGGGAGAGGATATTCTTACGCCGGCACCCTATTTTGTCGGGTATAACCAGTATGCCTTTGTTGCCGGGGCAAATTTAAAAACAGTTGTCTCATTTCCTGATTTCCATCTCGACCTTGATGCTATTGAAGGGGCCATTACTGAAAAGACACGGGTCATGCTGATTAATACTCCCAATAACCCGACCGGTGCCGTGTATACCAAGGAAGAACTGGATGGGCTTGGAAAGGTATTAGAAGCCGCCAGTGTTAAATTCGGGAAACGGATTTACCTGATTTCTGATGAACCTTACAGAAAAATTGCCTATGATGTTGATGTTCCATCTATGTTTGATGTTTATCCCCATACCATTGTACTGACTTCCTATTCCAAGGAACTTTCCCTGGCAGGCGAGAGAATCGGGTATCTTGCCATTCATCCCAAAGCTGAGGATGCTGCCATGATTGCAGGGGCGACCGGGGTGACAAATACCATGATGTATGTGAATGCTCCTGCCCTTTTCCAGCAGGTTGTGGGAAAGCTCCAGGGGGTTTCGGTTGATATTGAAATATATAAGAGACGCCGTGACATATTTTGTGAGGGACTTCATGCGGCAGGGTATGAATTTGACGTACCCCAGGGGGCTTTTTACCTGTTTCCCAAAAGCCCGATTGAAAATGATGTGGAATTTGTAAACATTTTAAGCAAACAAAATATTCTTGCTGTTCCGGGAGCAGCGTTTGGTGGGCCAGGCCATTTCAGGCTTTCCTATGCAGTGCCTGACAAAACCATCAAAGGCTCTTTTGAAGGATTCAAAAAAGCCTTTGACAGTGTAAAATAAAATTTTTTGGCCCTGCCTCCTGGATTGTTAAATATGGGCTGCCAAAGACGGCAGGGTCAAAACTTTATCCTGATTTTTCTTCAAATAATTTCATGAAAGATAAAAGGTCATTGATGGCATTTATGCCGGTGGCATTATAAATGGATGCACGGCATCCGCCTACACTCCTGTGACCTTTCAGACCCCCCATTCCGCTTTCAATGGCTTTTGCAACAAAGGCTGCCTCAAGGTCTTCATTTGGCAGACGGAAGGTGACATTCATTAAAGATCGTGAGCCCTTGTCTGCGGTGGCCCGGTAAAAGCTTGAGTCATCTATAAAATTATAGAGCAGGTTTGCTTTTTCACGGTTTTTTTCATCCATTTTTTCAAGACCGCCAATGGTTTCTTCCAGCCATTTCATAACCAGCTGGATGGTATAAATAGCAAAACAGGGCGGCGTGTTAAACATGGAATTTTTATTGGCAAAGGTGGCATAGCTTAACATGGTTGGGATGTGGTCCGGCACAAGATCCAGAAGATCCTGCCGGATAATGACCATGCACACGCCGGCAGGCCCGATGTTTTTCTGGGCGCCGGCATAGAGCATGCCGATGTTGCTCATATCCAGCGGTCTTGACACGATGTCCGAGGACATGTCAATCACCATGGGGATCTTGCCTGTGTCGGGAAGGGATTCAAACTGGGTGCCTTTGATGGTGTTGTTTGATGTAAGGTGCACATAAGCGGCATCTGCATTAAAAGAGATGTCTTTTGGAATATAGCAGTAATTTTTATCCTCGGAAGAAGCCACAACCTTTATGGGCTTGTTCTGAATCTGTGCTTCCTTAATGGCTTTTGTGGACCATGTCCCGGTGTTGATATAGTCGGCACTCCTTCCATCAGATAGAAAATTTAACGGAGCCATGCAAAACTGCATGCTGGCACCGCCCTGTAAAAAGAGTACGTGATACTGGTCATCGAGTTTTAACAGCCTTTTGGTCCGGTCAATGGCATCATTGATGACATCATCAAACCATTTGGACCTGTGACTGACCTCAGTGATGGACATGCCGCTTCCTTTAAAATTGATAAACGAGTCCCTGATTTCTTCAAGGACGGGCAGAGGCAGTGCGGCAGGCCCGGCATTAAAATTATGGATTCTGTCGGACATAATATGGGCTCCTTTTTTTAAAGATTCGGAAAAAGACAACCCCGGGTACTGATCAATACGATGGCAGCAGTCCCGGGGTTGCAGGTTAAAGGTTCAATTAACTGGATTGCTTGGGTTTTGGTAAGGGTTCAAGGTCTTTTAATGCTGCATCAATTTGTTCCTGGGGAAGGTCATGATCAGCAAGATTCCCTCTGAGGAAATTTTCATAGGCAGCAAGATCAACAAGGCCATGGCCGCTCCAGTTGAAGAGGATGGTTTTTTCTTTTCCTTCCTCCTTGGCTTTGAGTGCTTCGCGAATAGTTATGGCAACGGCGTGGTTGCATTCAGGAGCGGATATAAAGCCTTCAGTCCGGGCAAAGAGCATGCCTGCGTCAAAGGTTTCAAGCTGATGGATGGATTCCGGTCTGATGATTTCATCCAGGATGAGCTGGCTGACAATGGGTGCCATGCCGTGATACCTTAAACCGCCTGCATGGATGGGTGCCGGCACAAAATTATGACCCAGGGTATGCATGGGCAGCAAGGGGGTCATCTGGACAGTGTCACCAAAATCATAGGCAAAGGGTCCTCTTGTCATAGTGGGACAGGAGGTGGGTTCCACGGCAATAATGTCTATATGTCTGCCGTTGATCTTATCCAGGGCAAAGGGGAAGGCAAGGCCTGCAAAATTACTTCCGCCGCCTGCACTGCCGATAATCACATCGGGATAGTCTCCTGCCATTTCCATCTGTTTTTGAGCTTCAAGGCCGATGATGCTCTGATGGATCATGACATGGTTTAATACACTGCCCAATGCATATTTGGTGTTTTCATCACCCACAGCCTCTTCTACTGCCTCGCTAATGGCCATGCCAAGGCTGCCCGGAGTATCAGGGTCTCTTTCCAGCATAGCTCGACCCGCCTCTGTTTCAGTGCTGGGGCTTGCCGTACAATTGGCCCCCCAGGTTTCCATCATCAGGCGGCGGTATGGT
>NZ_JAIOSW010000237.1 GCF_021107415.1 Desulfobacula sp. | reverse complement strand
GGGCCAGAGCAGCCCTAAAAGCCACAACATGCCGATTGTATATTGTTTCCAAACTTTTTTAAACTCTTGTATCATCGATATTCTCGCCCATAATTCCATTTGGTTTAAAATAGAGTACTGCGATCAAAATTATGAAAGCAAACACATCCTTATACTCGCCTGAGATATAGCCGGCACCGAATATTTCAACCATTCCGATAATCAGGCCGCCTATCATGGCACCGGTAATATTCCCGATCCCACCCAGAACGGCAGCGGCAAAGGCCTTGATACCGGGGACAAATCCCATGTCATACCGGACAGATCCATAGTAAAGGCCATACATAATACCGGCAGCAGCGGCAAGTCCCGCACCAATGGCAAAGGTCAGGGATATGATCCTGTTGCTGCCGATGGCCACCAAAGCGGACATGGTCTTGTCCTGGGCCGTTGCCCGCATTGCCATACCGATTTTGGTCCTGAATACCAGGAGATTGAGTCCTACCAGCAGGCAGATGGTCAAAGATACGATCATAATCTGAAGATAGGAAATAGTTACCATGCCGAAATCAAATCTTCCCTGGAACAATTCACTGGGATAAACCTTGTCATACACCCCCTGGGTGAGCATCATACCATTGGAAAGAAAAATAGACATACCCAGGGCAGACAAAAGGGCGGCCAGCCTGGACTCTTTCCGCAATGGTTTATAGGCGATTTTTTCAATCCCGATGGCAAGGTAGGCGCAATAGGCCATGGCAATCATAAAGGAAGCCGTCAGACAGATAATCGGGTGGGAATCCATATATCCCACCCCGGCAAAATAAGCCAGGGCAATGGCTCCCACATATCCGCCGGCAGCAAAAAATTCGCCATGTGCAAAGTTGATGAGCTGGATAACACCATATACCATGGTATACCCCAGTGCGATCAATGCATACATACCGCCAAGGGTTATACCGTTAATCAACTGCTGAATAAAATATTCCATTATATTTAATTTTCTTAACTTTATTTCCTGAAGTGGACAAAAAGATGCGGCTGCAATTAAATTGCCGGCCGCATCACATTTTCACAAAATTACTTGATCAGACCGCTGGCTGGTTCCCAATAAGGAACAAACTCAGCGTTAATAATTTTAAAGGCAATATAGGAAGACCCTGAGTCTCCATTGGCTCTGAACTTGACACGTTTTGCAACACCCTGGTAATCCAGTTTCATGAGTTCAGCCTTAATTTTGGCAGACTTTGTGGAGCCGGCTGCTTTAATGGCTTTTAAAAGAGCTGTGGCAGAATCATAGGCATAGGTTGAATAGGCAGCAATCTTACCATATTTAGGCACATATATTTCTTCAAAGGCTTTGTACTCAGGCGTAGAGGGATCGGTAAATCCATAGGTCAGGTAAACACCTTCTGCTGCAGTTTTTGCAACCTCCATGTATTTGGGCTGGAAACAGGCATCCTGGGTAACGATCTGGGATTTAAGACCCAGACGTTTTGCCTGGAGTGTCATCATGGCGGCAGGAGAGAATCCCTGGAGAGACATGTAAAAAATATCGGCATTTCTCAGTTTTGCCATGGTTAAAATAGCAGAAAAATCTTTATCACCCTGGTTGACATGCTCATGACCCAGGATTTTGATACCCAGATCTTTACAGGCTTTTTCAACACCGTCTGCAAGACCCTGGGAATAGGTAGTTTTGTCATCCACGATAAAAATAGTTTTTGCACTCAGGGCTTCTTTCATAAATTTGGCAGCTGCAGGGGCCTGGTCATCATCCCTTCCGCACATCCTGAACATATATTCAAGTCCGCGGTCCGTTACATCCTGATGGGTAGAAGCCGGGGTAATCATGACGACGTCTTCCTCAGCCAGCACCTCGGATCCCGGAATAGTTGAAGAAGAGCAATAGGCTCCCACCACACCAACAACCCCAAGGTTGAGAAGCTTGTTGGCTGCGGCAACGGCTTGTCTTGGATCACAGGCTGTATCCTGGGGAAAAAATTCAATCTTGTCATAACCCGGGATTCCACCTGCTTCTTCAAATACTTTAATGGCAGTCCAGACACCATTTTTAATATCTGTTCCATCAGATGCATAGGGGCCGGTTAAAGGGCTCATGGAACCGATTTTCAATGTTTTTGCAGAAACGGTTGCAAACAGAAATGGAACCAGAATAAGGCCCATAGCTATAATTGATAAAATTCTTTTTTTCATCTTTTTCTCCTAAAAATTATTGGTTAGCAGGCTGACCCAGATATGCTTCAATCACTTTCGGGTTATTCTGAATTTCATGAGAATCACCTTCAGCAATCTTAACACCATGATCAACACATACAATATGATCACACACACCCATCACAACCTTCATGTCATGCTCCACAAGGAGAACATCAATACCTAAGTCTGATATGCGTGTAATGTCTTTCATTAACTCTGAGGATTCAGAGGGATTCATTCCGGCAGCGGGTTCATCCAGCAGCAGCACTTTGGGTTCCGAGGCAATGGCCCGGGCGATTTCAAGTCGTCGCTGCAAGCCGTATGGCAGACTGGATGCCACATCATCGGC
>NZ_JAIOSW010000010.1 GCF_021107415.1 Desulfobacula sp. | reverse complement strand
CGGAAAACTCCAGATAAAATAGAGTTTAAAAAATACTGCAAATTTTGTAATAAGCATGTAATGCATAAAGAAACAAAGGTAAAATAGTAATAGTTTTTTGCAGGTCAGTAGCTCCAATTGGCAGAGCTCCGGACTCCAAATCCGGCAGTTGTGGGTTCGAATCCCTCCTGACCTGCCACATTTTTAGTCTTGCAACCCAAATGCAAAAAATGATTCGGGTTGCTAAGATAAACTTAGGAGTTGTATGTCACGATTACAGAAAAAAAAGCCTGTTAGTGAAAAGAAAAAGCAAAGGGCTGTAGCAGAGAATCCAACGGGTTCGTCTGATAGTCCTTCAGGTTTTTCAAGTTCAAAATCGGCAATAGTAGCAAGTTCTTTAAAAGCAAAGTCAGAAAAAAGTTTAATGGATGCAAAAACTGGGGAGCCGAATTTCTTCCAAAAAACAATGGATTTTTTCAGGGAGGTCAAGATAGAGTTAAAAAAGGTGACTTGGCCAACTCGTAAACAGACCACCGGGACAACCATTGTTGTTATAATTTTTGTTTTTGTTATTGCAGTTTTTCTAGGGCTATTTGATTTCGGTCTTTCAAAGCTTGTTCAGGTTGTCCTGACATAAAACAAGGGAAGTAACATGTCTCTAAAATGGTATGTCGTACATGTGTATTCAGGTCATGAGCAAAAAGTAAAGGTTGCTCTGGAAGAAAAAATAAAAGCTTCCAAGCATCCTGAAAAGTTTGGGGAGATTCTTATTCCGACTGAAAATATTGTGGAACTTGTTAATGGAAAGAAAAGGGAATCTTCAAGAAAATTTTATCCCGGTTACATTCTGGCTAGAATGCATTTGGATGATGAGACATGGCATATTGTAAGTTCTACAGCAAAGGTTACCGGTTTTTTAGGCGGGAAAAATAAACCTGCACCCATAAGTGAGAAAGAGGCTCAAAGCATTGTTGATAAAATGCAGCAGGGTAAGAATAAGCCTCAATCAAAATATTTTTTTGAACCGGGCGATGAAGTCAGGGTTATTGATGGACCGTTTTCAAGTTTTAATGGTACAGTGGAAGATGTGTCACCTGACAAGGAAAAGATTAAAGTTCTAGTGAGTATTTTTGGACGTGCAACCCCGGTAGAACTGAATTTTATACAGGTTACCAAAATATAATAATAGAGTAGTGAAAAGTGAGATGTGAGTACTGATATTATTTTTCTCAAATCTTAAATCCCACTATCAAAGTTGAGTTTCAGGAGCTTAAAAACAATGGCAAAAAAAGTAATGACACAAATAAAGCTTCAGGTTGAAGCAGGAAAAGCCAATCCATCTCCGCCCATTGGGCCGGCATTAGGTCAGCATGGCGTCAATATTATGGATTTTTGTAAAGCTTTTAATGCAAAGACTGCCAACGACGCAGGGTCTATCATTCCCGTCGTTATCACTGTATACCAGGATAGATCATTTAGCTTTATTACAAAAACACCACCGGCATCCAGATTGTTGCTGGCTGCAGCAAAGATTACAAAAGGGTCAGGTGAGCCCAATCGGGAGAAGGTTGGAACAGTTACCAGGGACCAACTTGTTGTAATCGCAGAAACCAAAAAAGAAGATTTAAATGCCTCGGATATTGATGCAGCTGTGAAGATTATTGCAGGTACAGCAAGAAGCATGGGGATAGAAGTAGTTTAACTTTAAGTAAAAGAGTGATGAAAAATGCCAAAGCGGAGTAAAAAACAGACAGAAGCACTTAAACAGGTTGATAGAACGGTTCAATATGATCCACTGAATGCCCTGGAACTTGCGGTTTCGACGAGCCATGCAAAGTTCGATGAAACTGTTGATGTTGCCGTGAGGTTAAGCGTTGACCCTCGGCATGCCGATCAAATGGTTCGGGGTACGGTTATATTGCCCAATGGACTTGGTAAAGAGGTAAAAGTATTAGTGTTTGCAAAGGGTGAGAAAGAAAAAGAGGCCCTGGACGCAGGGGCAGATTTTATTGCCGATGAAGAGACCGTTAAAAAAATTCAAGACGGATGGTTTGGTTTTGACAAAGCCATTGCAACTCCGGATATGATGGGGTCTGTCGGAAAGCTGGGAAGAATTCTGGGACCTCGCGGGCTGATGCCGAATGCTAAAACAGGAACGGTTACCTTTGAACTTGAAAAAGCAATAAACGAATTAAAAGCAGGGAAAATTGATTTTCGAGTAGAAAAAGCAGGGATTGTTCATGCACCCATCGGAAAAGTATCTTTTGGAGCCCAGAAATTGACTGAAAATGCTAAAGTTTTTTTAGAAAAATTGGTGGCGCTGAAACCTGCTTCAAGCAAGGGAACTTACTTAAAAACAATCACCATATCTTCAACAATGGGTCTGGGTATTAAAGTGGATCCTTTATTGATAAAATAGGGTGTTAAAATAGAGTTTAAAACCTGTCATAGACAGTAGGTGTACTTTTTTAAAGTGCATAATCGGATTTGCCGGCCCACCGAGACAGAAAATTAATAAGATTTTCTTTTGGTTTAGTTGGCACCTTCGAAAAAATATAATGAATGGAAGGAGGTGTAAGAAAATTGCTGAATATTTCCCAAAAAAAAGAACTGGTTGAAAGGCTAGCAAAAGAAGTATCAGAATCTGAGATATCCATACTGATTGACTATAAAGGTCTGGATGTGTTGCAAATGACTGATCTTCGTGCGCAACTCAGAAATGAAGGTGCACGGCTTGAAGTTGTTAAAAATTCATTGCTGAATAGAGCATCTCAAGGCACGGATGCGGCTTTGATGAAAGATTTTTACAAAGGGCCCAATGCCATTATTTTTTCAAAGGATGACCCTGTTGCTCCGGCAAGAATCCTGGTTGATTTTGCCAAAAAAAATGAGAAACTTGAAATTAAAGCAGGCGCTTTTTCAGGAAAGCTTCTCACCGTTGAAGAGATAAAACACTTAGCAAGAATGCCATCCAAACAAGAACTCCTTGGCAAAGTGGTTTACACGCTTAATGCGGTTCCAATCTCATTTGTTAATGTTCTTTCCGGCGTTCCTCGAGCTTTTGTTAATGTTCTTAATGCAATTGCCGATCAAAAAGAAGCTGCGTAAATAAAGTAGCAATTATTAATTAAAAATTATCAATTAAAAAGAAAATATTCTTTATCGTTTTATTTAGGAGAAAATAATGGCTGATATCACAAAAGATGATGTTATTGAGTTTATATCAAACATGAGTGTTATAGACCTTTCAGAGCTTGTAAAAGAACTTGAAGATAAATTTGGTGTAACCGCTGCAGCACCGATGGCATTTGCTGCCGGTGTAACGCCTGGCGGTGGTGATGCTGCTGAAGTAGAAGAACAGACTGAATTTGATGTTATCCTTGAAACATTTGGTGACAAGAAAATCAATGTTATCAAAGAAGTAAGAGCAATTACAGGCCTGGGTCTTAAAGAAGCAAAAGCGCTTGTTGAAGAAGCACCAAAGGCGGTTAAAGAGGCAATTCCAAAAGAAGAAGCAGATAAAATTAAAGAAAAATTAGAAGGAGCCGGTGCACAGGTTTCTGTAAAATAGTTAGTTTACAAAGTTTTAAGGTGCATAGAATTTATGCGGGGGCAAGGCAATAGTGCCATGTCTCCGCTTTTACGGTTGGAAAAATTCAACTGGGAGATATCATGACCGGAAGTCTTTTGATAAATAAGCGTATTAGAAAAGAGTTTGGCAGCAAAAGAAAAATCATTGATATTCCTGATCTAATAGGAATGCAAAGAGATTCTTATGAGAGTTTTCTTCAAAAAGGTGTTGTACCTGAAGAAAGGGAAGAAAAAGGACTCCATGCCGTTTTTAAATCTGTTTTTCCCATCAAGGATTTTACAGATACATCATCATTGGAATATGTTTCGTATTCTTTTGGTGAATCAAAGCATTCCATGAAAGAATGCACTTCAAGGGGAATGACCTATGACATTCCCATAAATATCAAAGTTAGACTTGTTGTTTATGATCAGGACAAGGACACTGCTATTTCAACGATTCGTGATATTAAGGAACAAGAAATTTATTTTGGTACCATACCATTGATGACACGACAGGGGACTTTTATTATTAATGGTACTGAACGAGCAGTTGTAAGTCAGTTGCATCGATCATCAGGCGTATTTTTTGATCATGATAAAGGCAAAAATTATTCCACAGGCAAAATTATATACAGTGCCAGAATAATTCCTGTCAGAGGGTCCTGGATTGATATGGAAAT
>NZ_JAIOSW010000200.1 GCF_021107415.1 Desulfobacula sp. | reverse complement strand
TCCATCTTTATCAACCTGATTCCTGTGACTGCCATCCTTTTGGGCTGGCTGATTTTAGGTGAAACATTAAATCCCAAACAGATTGCAGCAACCGTGATTGTCATTTTCGGAGTTTTTCTGAGCAATCGACAATAGATGCTTCTTTGCACTGTTTGACGGCACAAACAAATCCAATAAATAACACCGCCGCGACTGCTGCCGTCATGACGACCTCGCGATCTTGTGGTCATCTGTTCTTTTTTTCATTATAATTACATGCTCAGACTATGAGCTTAAAAACCCTGTGCGAAGCAAAGATTCCCGGCTGATCATACCTTTGAATTTTCCTTTGTCATCCAGCACCGGCAGTCGTTTGATCATATTTTTTGTCATCAGACGAATAGCCTCGTCAATAGTAGCATTGTTTAATATCGTTATCGGGTCTGTTTTCATAACCTCCGCCACAGTTTTTGAGTACAGATGTCGGCTGAATTCTTTATTTTTATTTTTTCTTTGCCCGGATAACAGTTTGCTGACAAAATATTTCAATATCCCTTCTTTCTCATCGGAAAATACCATCAGCAGGTTTCGATCCGAAATAATGCCCAGGAAAACGTCGTCTTTATCCACTACAGCCACCCGTTGAATATCGTTTGATCCAATAATATGAAGCACTTCTGAAACCAGGGTTTCTGGAAAAACCGTGTGAACATCCCGCCGCATAATATCTGAAACAAACTTAAGATTACCCACAGGGATATTCTGCTGTTGGAAAGCATTCCAATCCGGCGAGTGATGAGTAATGGTACGAAAAATATCCATCCTGGATAAAATACCGGTCAGTTTTCCATTTTCATCAGTAACCGGAAGTCTTTTCAATTCTTTTTGCAGCATAAGACTGACAGCTTGAGTCAGCGATTCATTTTCCTGGATACAAACCGCAGGGGTCATAATCTCCTGAGCTTTTTTCTTGTTAAGCGATTCCAGAACAGCATCCAGATTGTCATTGCCGGATTCGGCTAAAAGTCCCAGCCTTGCAGGCATCCCACCCCTGTAAATCAGATCACCCTGAGAAATAACACCTACTGGATGATACTCTTTGTCAATTACCGGAACACCAGTAAAGGTTGAAGAAAGCAAAAGATGTACAACCTCACTGACCGACGTCGTCAGGGAAACGCTTTCAGGATTCGGAGTCATCATATCTTTGATCTTGAGGTGCCTCGGGATGAGGCGGTTACGGGTTTTATGGCACTGGATATTGATCTCCTGAACCGCCACAATGCCTTCATCAACCATTTCTTCAAGTGTGGGTAATATAGAATCAGCCTGAGTGGACGGCAGAATGATTTTTATTAAAATCGGCATATTAAATGAAGCAATCAGAATACTTTGTGTTGCCATTTCACCGTTTTCATAGCAGCCTTCAATACATCGAGTCACCATGCACCGGGCTGCGATTTTTAATCCCAGGATATACTTTACCACCGCCTTATATAAAGGAATGCCGTGACATTTGGCTTCTTCGCTGGTAAATATTTCGATTATATTGTAATTAAGCGACATAACTTATGACCTCCCTAAGTAAAGTATAGTAAAGCACAGATTTATACTAAATCCCATAAAATTATTTCAAACACTGGAATCTTTTCTAAAAAAAGAGTATTAATCACGTTTACCTACTAAAAAAAATATCAATTCGCTTGGGGGTTGAGAAAGGAAAGGACAATGAAAAAAGTTGGAATTGTTGGCTGGCGTGGAATGGTTGGCTCTGTACTCATGGAAAGAATGATAAAGGAAGATGATTTCAAACAATTTACCCCTCTTTTTTTCACAACATCTCAGGCCGGGCAAAAAGCGCCGGATGTCGGCATAGAAACACCCCCTTTGGTCGATGCATATGATATAGACAGTCTCTTAGACATGGATATTATCCTCTCCTGCCAGGGTGGGTCATATACGGAATCCGTCCGACCCGGGCTTGCTGAAAAAAACTGGGACGGATACTGGATTGATGCTGCATCAACATTGAGAATGGATGATAAAAGCATTATTGTACTTGATCCGGTAAACCGCAAGGTCATTGACGATGCATTATCCAATGGCATTAAAAATTACATTGGCGGCAATTGTACGGTATCCCTTATGCTCATGGCCCTTGGCGGCCTGTTTGAAAACAATCTGATAGAATGGCTGACTTCCATGACATACCAGGCGGCATCGGGTGCCGGTGCTAAAAATATGGAAGAGCTTGTGACCCAGATGCAGACTATCGGCAATATGGCATCTCCAATTCTTGAGAACCCGGCATCTGCTATCCTGGAACTGGATAAGAATGTTATTAACACCATGAGATCCCCTGCACTTCCCGTTCAAAACTGGGCTGTTCCTCTGGCAGCGAGTCTGATCCCCTGGATTGACCGGGCAATGGACAATGGTCAGACAAGGGAGGAATGGAAAGGATTTGTTGAAACCAATAAAATTATCGGGCGGTCAGACAATCCCATTCCCATTGACGGCCAATGCGTCAGAGTGGGTTCCATGAGGTGCCACAGCCAGGCATTTACCATCAAACTTACAAAAGATATTCCGCTAAATGAAATTGAAGCCATGCTGGCCGAGAATAATGATTGGGTCAAAGTGGTTCCAAATCAAAAAGAAGACACCATAAAAAACCTGACCCCTGCGGCAGTAACCGGAACATTGATAGTTCCTGTGGGCCGCGTCAGAAAAATGAATCTTGGAGACGATTATCTCACTGCCTTTTCGGTTGGGGATCAATTACTCTGGGGTGCGGCTGAACCGCTTCGCCG
The DNA here is from genome assembly GCF_021107415.1 of Desulfobacula sp. The sequence goes on along the minus strand of NZ_JAIOSW010000200.1, from coordinate 16,675 downwards.
GATTCTGAATATTATTCTTTAGGCGGCATTTTTTAGACGGTTATTACTTCAAGGCATATTTTCTTTCAAGAAAAGCCACTGATCGTGAAAGTGAAAATGTCAAAATAAAATAAAGAAAGGTAATCGTAATCCAGATTTCAAACGTTAGAAAGGTGGCAGCCATCAGTTCCATCCCCTGAAAGGTCAGCTCCTGGATCGAGATAACCGATACAATGGCAGAATCTTTTATGGTGGATATAAACTGCCCTGCAAGGGGGAACGCTACCGTTCTAAAGGTCTGGGGCAAAATCACCAGCAAAAATGTCTTTTGCCTGGACAACCCAATGGACCAGGAGGCCTCCCACTGGCCATTTGGTATGGAAATAATGCCTCCACGGACAATCTCTGATACATAAGCGCCCTCATAAATTCCAAGGGCAATAACAGCTGAGAGAAAAGCATTGATCTGATCAGGGCCTGAAAACAAAAGGCCGATTGTCTGCTGAAGCGTCTGGGAGCTGCTTCTTAAGTATTTGTCCAGATTGAGCACATCCAAAAACTGGCTGGAGACAAAATAATAAAAAATAATAACCAGCACAAGGGAAGGAATGTTTCGAATGGTTTCCACATAGGTTCTGCTGATAAACCGTTGTTCAAACGATCCTTTCGCCCCCATAATACCGGATAGTGTCCCCAATAAAAACCCGATAAGTGTTGCCCAGAAACTGAGTTTAACCGTTGTGGCAAACCCCTTGACAAGGATATTGGCTTTCAGTTCTCCAGTGACAGCATCCCAAAAAAAGAAATACGACGGGATCACACCCCATTCCCAGTTATAGTCAAGAGCCTGGCTCATCCTTGAAAAAAATAAAGATATTGAAGTAATAATAAAAACAATCACTGCAATATCAATGATGGTAAATTTATAAGACTTATTATTTAACAAGATCTTCCCATTTTTTAGATTCAAACCAATAGGCTTTTTTCTCTTTTAAAAACCCCTGGGCATACATGTTTAAAATCCAATTATTAAGATAATTCAAGGCATCATGATCCCCTTTTCTGATGGCAAATCCAATGGGTTCTCTGGTAAAATTCTCTTTAATGGGAACAAATAATTTATCCGGATATTTGAGTGCATGGAATACCGGCATGGGAGCGGAAGAAACCACGGCATGGACCCGGCCCAGGTTTAGCTCCTGCAGTGCCTGACTCTCGTTTTCAAACAGCTTTAAGCTTGCATTGGGCATATGTTTTCTGACTGCCTGCTCTGCTGTAGTCCCCATCCGGGCAGCAATGCTGACATCCTTTTTGTTAAAATCATCCAGGAATGAAAATCCTTTTGCACGGGCCTTGTGGGCCACCATTGACATCCCAGAGTAATCATAAGGGATGGTGAAATTTACTTTTAAATTTCGCTTGGGTGTAATTCCCATACCCCCAATAATCACATCAAACTTACCGGTTAGAAGTGCCGGGATAATCCCTGACCATGCAGTGGGAACAAACTCAATTTTAATCCCCATATCATTGGCCAGTTTTTTAGCCACATCTATTTCAAACCCTACAAGATTGCCCTGCTTATCTTTCATGGCCCAGGGAACAAAGGTGGACATCCCCACCCGGATAACGCCCTGTTTCTGGATTGTTTCAATAATACTCTCCTGGGCAAATGAAGCGCCACCCAAAACCAATAAAAACACAATACTTAAACATAGAATCTTTTTCATTTTTTTCTCCTTTTAAAAATTTTACTCCATATTACTGGTTGATAAATTTAAGTTGGTTTTCAAATTGTCTGATTATAAAAGAAAGACTGGCAGTAATGACCAGGTAACATAATGCCACAGTAAACCAGATTTCAAAAGTTAAAAAGGTTTCAGAAACAATTCTTTGTCCCTGCATGGTCAGATCGTAGATGGAAATCGTACTGACCAGGGCTGAATCTTTGATTAACGACACACTTTGGCCGGCAAGCATGGGAAGGGTCTGCCTCAGCATCTGGGGAATAATTATTTTGATATAAATACCGGGGACAGACAGCCCAATGCTTTGGGCAGCTTCATATTGTCCCTTTGGAATATTGATGATGCCGGAACGGATAATCTCTGAAGAATAAGCCCCTTCAAACAGGCTTAACGCAATGACCGCAGAAAGAAAGGCAGAGATATTAAATATTGGTGAAATCACAAAATAAATTAAAAATATCTGGATCAGAAGCGGGGTATTCCGGATGGTTTCCACATAACACCACGATACTAATTTAAGCACGGGCGAGGAAGACAATCTTGCAAAGGCAGACAAGAAACCAATGATAAACGAAAGGACAAGGCTGATGGAAGAAATTTTAAGGGTGATGAAAAGACCGTCCAGCAACAGGCCTCTTATAAATTTACCATTTTCAAAGACAAATAAAAAGGGTTTAACCCTGTACCACTGCCAATTATATTCAAGATTTCCATATCCAATAATAAATATGAAAAAAATAAATAAAATAAATATAAAGGGTTTGATGCCCTTTTTAACACGATTCATTGATCGACCTTTGTTTTTTCTAATAAATAATCTTCTGAGAATAGCATGTAATAATAAAACCTGCCACCAAGAATTGCTGATAGAAGCTTATTTGCCGGAAAAAATCTGTGTGAATACCCTTGAGTTTTTTGAAATATAGATCCCTGGCGGATAAAGTCTGGTGTTCTGATTCAAGAATGGCCTCTGCTGCCTGTTGACCGCTTTTGACAGCAAAATATACCCCTTCTCCAAACAGCCGTTCCGCCAACCCTGCGGCATCCCCTGCCAGGAGAACTCTGCTTGAATCCGGTCTGTATTTAAATCCACCGGTACAGATGGGATATCCTTTAATGGCTTCAAGCCTGGTTGAAAAAAGCCTTGCCTTTGCATAATCATATAGTCTTTGGGTTTGCAGTTTTGCCTTCAAACCAAAAGGCTTTTGAGGTAATCCCCCCTGCACAGGCTTTTTTTCTGGGAAATTCATATTTATCCAGGATCAGCACCTTTAAGCCTTTTGTCAAAAGGTCAAAGGCAGCCGCTGTTCCGGCAGGCCCCGCCCCTATAATTACAACATCAAACATGACCTTCTCTTATCAGTTCCGATATCCTTAAACAGTGAAAGGTTCCTGCTATTCTGCAATTTTCAAAAATTTTGAAGCGCGAATCTTATAGATATTATTGTTGTCCCATCAGGACCTTCCCCAACAGTTTATTAATGGTGTTCACGTAATCTTTGTTCTGACAGGGCTTTGACAGATGATCAATATTAACATCTTTTTGTTTCAGCTCTTTTATGGATTCTAAAAATTCAATATTACCAGAGATAAAGAGGACTGGAATAATTTTGTTTGTTTTTCGAATATGATTATATACGTCCATACCATTAATTTTTCCAGGTAGAATATAATCCAAGCTTATAAAATCATATTCATTTCTATCAAATAAATCCATTGCAATCTGCCCGTTATTTGCAATATCGACTTTGTGGACACAAGGCTCCTGTGTCAATAGTCTGTATTGCACATCTGAAATGGCAATTTCGTCTTCAACAAGAAGAATATACTTTTCGAAATGTACTATTTCTTTTCGAATTTCTATTTTTTCTTCTTTTGTTAATTCTTTTTTAATACTTGGCAGCTTAATGGTAATTTTAGTGCCGGAATCAAGTTTTGATTCAACTAAAATAGTGCCCTTATGCAGTTCAATATATTTTTTTACGTTGGACATCCCGTAACCAGTGCCTTTAATACCGGTTTTATATGACTCTGTTACATCCCTGCTTCCTTTAAGTGTGAAAGAGGGGTCAAAAATTTTCTCAAGATATTCTTTGGGGATTCCACATCCATTATCCTCAATTTCAAAGCAAATATTTTTATCAAGGCAATATGTCCGTGTCGTAATTTTTGGATATTCAACCATACTTGTGGCATGGATTGAGTTTTGTATAAGATTTATAAGAGCATGCTCCATCATTCCGGGATCAGCAAGCAGGTCTGGCAGTCCTGATTTATCTTCCTTTATCAGGTCAATTCCTTCCAGATCCTTTTTTAACAGACTTATAACAAGGTCAATCTTCTCATTGATTCTAAAAAATTCCTGTTGGGGTTCTTGATCTTTTGCAAACGCTACTAAATTTCTTGTTAAATTTTTCCCTCTTACAGTCTGATTAAATATCAATTCCAATGTCTTTATTGTTTCAGCATCCTTACAATCAAGAAGTGATAGTTCTGTATTGCCCATTATAATGCCCAAAATATTATTAAAGTCATGGGCCATTTTCCCTGCTATTTGTCCAACCAAAGCATGTTTTTCATGTTCTATTGCAAGTTGCTGGGCTTTTATTTTTTCTTTTTCTGCCTGTTTACGATCGGTGATATCACGATAATTTATGACAATGCCTTTTACTCCAGGTGAGTTTAGTAAATTACTGCCCGATCCTTCTATGTATCGCCATGTTCCGTCCTGATGAAGAAAACGAAAATAAATTTGTTCAATTTCCCCTGGTTTATGTAGTAATCCAGCAAATTGTGACGATATACGTTCCAGGTCATCGGGATGTATAAACTCAAAAGCATTTACACCAATAAGATCGCCGGTATTATATCCCAACACCCTTTTATGGGATGGACTTTCATACATGATCTTGCCCGTTTCATCTAAAATTGAAATCACATCGTTTGAATTTTCTATTAATGCCCTAAAATGCTCTTCACTCTCCCGCAACGCCTCCTCTGCTTGCTTATAATCAGTGATATCAACACCTACAGCCCAAATCCAATCAGGTGATGAAAAATCAGGATTGGTCCAGAGTATTATTTTGTTATATCCCTTTTTCGCTGTCAATATCAATTCTGTGTTTTTTAACTGAAAGTTTTGATCTGCCCATTTTGACAACTCTTTTTTAAGATAGTCATGGTCCGGATAGAGTATTTCCATTGTATTTGGGTTGCCGATTATTTCATCAGCCGTATATCCAGTGACTTTTTCGCATTGTTTATTCCAAAATGATATTATTCCGTTTTGATCAACTGCATTGATCAATATGGGCAGTTCCATTAATGCGGAATAAAACTTCTCTTCACTTTCTTTTAATTTTTTTTCTGTGCGTTTCCGTCTTCTGATATTAAAGCTGAGTATCAGAATTACAAATATTAGAAAGGCAATCATGCCAATGGTTGAAACAATTAATGTGCTGTTTTTAGTAAAAAAGGAGGGTTGCATGTTAATGATGACAGTATCTTTTGGCAGCCTGGAAGGATCAATGTTAAATTTTTTCAGCTGGTCATTGTCGAACATGTATTTATTGGGACTTTTCCTGATAACCGGAATATCTGAAACTGCAACACCTGCAAGAATACGTAAAGCAATATTTGCCGCGGTCTTTCCCTGTGCAAACCCGCTGACCAGCCTTCCTCCTACAAGACCATGGCCTAAAAAAAAGTCCCAGCATCCATAGATGGGTACGTGGCTGACCGCCTCCATCTTCTTAACAGATTCTTCAAAAGACAAAAAATCTCCGGTTTCTGTTCTAATGGACGCTGCCAGTATCAAGCTGTTTGGATCAAGCGTTTGAATATCATTCTGGATCTGTTTCAAGCTAAAATTATTTTTATATTGAAACTTCAACCGGTCTTCATATGCAGGAATAATTTTGTCCAGCAATGCCTTATTGTGGTGATATGTGGGCGAATCATCGCCGTAAAAAATAATCTGCCGGGTTTTGGGATGCAGTTTTACGGCAATATCAAGGGTTGATCTAAAATCGACCTCCTCGACCGTACCCGTAAATAAATCCTGATCCGCAAGGATATCATCTTTAAAATTATTAATGCCGCAAAATACAATGGGAGTATCAGGAAACAGCACATGATGATGAGGCAATAAAAAGTTAAGTGAAGTGTTGTCTGAACATATAATTATATTAAATCGGATATTTTTAAATTTTACTTTGTACAGTTTAAGGAGTGATTGAAGATAATCCAGCCGGTTTATTCTTTTGGTATCCATATATTCAAACCGAAATACAGCGTTTGATTTCTTTTTTTTAAATTCCGATATGATGCCTTTTTCAATTGATTCTACCCATGTAAGTGATTTGTGATATGAATGCAGGACAAGAACCTTTGGGGCAGACAATTCTTGAGCAAGGGCAGGATGAGCCACAAATAATAAAAAACAGATCAAAGGCAGAGTGATTTTTAAATGATGTTTCATTTTTTAAAATATTCTTTTTTAATCTTTCCTTTCTTATTCAAAAATATCAAGGATCTGTTTTGCCGTTGTGTTGGACTGGGCCAGAGCAAAAGTTCTTGCTTTTGAAAGCAACTTGATTTTATTTAAATTGATTGACTCTTCGGCATAATCAAGATCCCTGATCTCGGATTCTGCTGACAGCGTATTGATTCTGGCATTGGAAAGGTTGTTAATGGTTGATTCCAACTGATTCTGGCTTGATCCTGCCTGGGAACGTTGTTGGGAAATATAATCAAGGGCAATATCCGTAAGCTCGATTGCGGCCTGGGCGCCCTCTTGGGTTGTTACATCTATATCAGCCAGTGCACCCAGGGTTTCATCGGAAATTTGGGAAGGATCAATGGAGCCCAGGGAGATCTCAATGATTTCTCCTGAAGATGCACCCACCTGAAATTGTTTATCTGTAAAGGCACCTGATAATAATTTTTGACCGTTAAAAGAAGTATTCTGAGCAATATCTCTCAGACTCTCCAGGGATTTGCCAATATCCGCCTGGATAGCGAGCCGGCTTTCCCGCGATTGTGCTGCACTGGCAGCCTGGATGGCGTTAACCCTGATATCCTGAATCAGATCCGTTGCCTGCCCTAAAGCACCGTCTGCCACCTGGGTAATGGAAATGGCATCATTGGCATTTCTAATGGCTTGTCCAAACCCCCTGGATTGACTGGCAAGTTTATTGGCAATCACCATACTTGCAGCATCATCTGATGCTTTATTAATTCTTTTTCCTGTGGAAAGGCGTTGGAGTGATCCTGATAAATCAGCCTGGTTTTTTTGTAACTGATAACTGGAAAAAGCACTGGTGATGTTTGTGTTTATTCTTAAACTCATTAAAGGCCTCCTTAGAGCTTTCCCTAAAGCTTATCCAAGTATAAAGAATTATCAAAATAAATCAAACAATAAAATGAGGTGTAAAAATCTGTGTTTACGGTAAAATCATTTTAGGTAGACATATCGACCGGTGTTCGATATAAAAACCGACAGACAAAAATACGTTTTATATTTGATATCAATTGCTTACACTTTGAGAGTGAAAAGCAACACCCAGAGAGATGAATACACCGGAGACAACTAAATATGAAAGAAATAAAGATTTTTCATGATGCGGTAAAAGATGCGTCAGCTATTGCTTCCAGAATCAAAAAAAACCATAAAAAAATTATCGGATACCTGTGTTCCTATGCACCGGAGGAATTAATATATGCGGCAGGTTTTCATCCCATACGGCTGTTTTCATCAAAATCAGATATTATCCTGGCGGAAAATCATCTCCAGGCCTATTGCTGTTCCCTTGTCCGGGGCGTACTTGAAGACAGCCTTTCAGGACGGCTTGATTTCCTTGATGGAACCGTTTTTCCCCATACCTGTGATTCCATCCAGCGCCTGAGTGACATCTGGCGCATGAACGGGAGATATGAATTTTTTGCAGATGTAATCCTGCCTGCCAAACTGAATACACAGAGTGCCGGAACGTATATGGTTGATGTACTGACCCGATTCAAAAAGGATCTTGAAACGGCAACCGGCAAAGAAATCACAGATGCGGATCTTCAAGAATCCATTAAAAAGTTCAATCTGATCCGCAGCAATCTGTCAAAAATCTATGCTTTTCAATCCAAAAAACCCGGAATAATAAAAGGTACTGATCTCTATGCCATTGTTAAAGGATCAATGATGATGGACCGCGATGAGGTGGCTGATCTTTTGCCCGCTATTGTGTCCAATCTTGAAAAAACAGAGACACCTGCAAGCAGTGATAAACGGATCATTATCTCAGGTTCGATCTGTGACTCTCCTGATATTTATACATCAATTGAAAAGGCTGGCGGTATTATTGTGGGGGACGATCTTTGTACAGGCCGACGATGGTTTAAAGGTGAGATTCCGAATGATAAAAATCCAATAGACGCCATTGCTGAGAGATTACTGGATCGAATGATCTGTCCTGCAAAACATGCAACACCTACTGCCCGTGCTGAAAATATTGTATCCCTTGCCAGAAAAAACAAGGCGGACGGGGTTATTTTTATACTGCTAAAATTCTGTGATCCCCACGCATTTGATTATCCCTATTTAAAAGACTTCCTTGACAGGGAAGGCATAAAAAATCTACTCATCGAAATAGATGACCAGCAGCAAAACCTCGGGCAGTTATCCACCCGTTTTGAAACCTTTATTCATTACATTTAAAAAGGACCTGCACATGCCAGATAAGCTTTCAAAAAAAATAAGATCCGCAAAAAAAATGCGGGATATCATGACCTTCTATTACCTGGATGCCATGACCGCAGAGCAAAACAATAAACAGGTTGCCTGGATTACTTCCGGCGGGCCTGTAGAGCCCCTGGTGGCAATGGATATCATCCCTATTTATCCGGAAAACCATGGGGCCATGATCGGAGCATCCAAAATGGGGGAAGATCTTTGCATAAAAGCCGAAGACATGGGCTACAGCTCAGACCTTTGTTCCTATGCAAGAACGGATATCTCCTGCTCGGTTGTCAAGGGAGGGCCCCTGGGTGGGTTGCCGAAACCGGACATGCTGATCTGTTGCAATAATATCTGCGGCACGGTGCTAAAGTGGTATGAAATCCAGGCTCGGTTCTATAATGTTCCTCTGTTTATTCTGGATACCCCTGTCTGCCATACCCAATATTCTCCTGAAATTGCCAAATATGTCCGAGCCCAGATTGATGAATATATTGCCTTTCTTGAAACAATCACAAAAAGAAAATTTGATTATGACAAAATGGCCCGGGTCGGCAGACTTGCCCTTGAAGGGCAGCTCCTCTGGCAAAAAGTCCTCAACACCACTGCCCACAAGCCATCGCCCATGTCTGCTTTTGATGCCTTCTTTTTTCTTGCTTTGATTGTCACTTTGCGGGGTACACAGATCGCGGTTGATTTTTATAAGGGGCTGGTAGAGGAAATGGAGCAGCGGGTCAACCAAGGCATCAGCATGGTTCCCAATGAAAAATACAGGCTTTTATGGGATAATCTGCCGGTGTGGTATCGGCTCAAATGGTTGTCCGACAAATTTTGTGATCACAATGCCTGCCTGGTTGCAGATACTTACACATCTGCCTGGTGTGGTGCTATAAAATATATTGATGAAAATAATTTCTTAGACTCCATGGCCGAAGCCTACACCAGGATCTATCTGAATATCGGGATTGACCAGATGGCAGACCAGGTGCTTGACATGATTAAATTTTATGACGTTGATGGTTTTATCATGCATTCAAACCGCTCGTGCAAGCCCTACTCTTTCGGACAGATGGATATTATGAGAATCGTCCGGGAAAAAGCAGATATCCCCGTTCTCATGATAGAGGCTGACATGCTGGATCCCAGAAACTTCTCACAATCCCAGGTGGAAACCCGTATTGATGCATTTATGGAAATCATTCAACAAAGGAGCTGTTAAAATGATTTATGCAGGCATTGATATTGGCTCAATTACAGCGAAAGCCGCCTTGATAAAAGAGAACCGGCTTTTGGGCACCCATGTCATACTGACCGGGTACAACCCCATCAACGCCGGGATCACGGTTTTTGAAGCACTTCTAGAAAAAGTAAAAATTTCAAAAACAGATGTGAAGGCCATTGTTTCCACAGGCTATGGCCGTGCCAGTGTAGATTTTGCAGACAAGGCCATGACGGAAATCATCTGTCACGGAACCGGTGCTTATTTTATAAATCCCAATATACAGGGAATCATTGATGTCGGCGGCCAGGACAGCAAGGCAATTCTTCTGGATAAAAACGGTCAGGTTGAAAACTTTGCCATGAATGACAAATGTGCGGCAGGCACGGGACGATTTCTTGAAGTCATGGCCAAGGCCCTGGAAGTGGACTTGGATAAAATGGGAGACTTCAGTCTCAAGGCAGACAATCCATCAAAAATCAGCAGTATCTGCACAGTGTTTGCAGAATCAGAAGTCATTTCCATGATTGCAAGACAAGAAAAAAGAAAAAATATTATTGCCGGTATTCATGAATCCGCTGCTGCCCGTGTTGCTATTCTTGCCTTTAAAATCAAAATCAAAGAACCGGTAATGATGACAGGTGGTGTCGCAAAAAACAAAGGAATGATTGCTGCCCTTGAAAAGCGTCTTGGATTTGAACTCATTGTGGAAGAATCAGCCCAGGAAAATGGCGCTATTGGTGCAGCTGTTCTGGCCTCAAAACTAAATCCAATTTAAATTTTATCATCTGATGGGTTCAATTTTTTTTAATCATTCTTTAAAATCAAGTTTGTCTTATGGGAACTATGATAATTTCAACCCGCCGGTTCATTGCATGATCTGAAGATATAGGAAGAGATTCCCCGTATCCGATTGTTTGCATTCTGCCAAGGGCCACGCCGTTTTGTAATAATGCATCCCGAACAGACTCTGCTCTTTTTAAAGACAGTGTCTGATTATATTCTTCCGATCCCCTGGTATCGGTATGCCCACCGATCTCAATAGTTGTTTTCGGATATTTGTTTAAAACCTCTGCCATCCTTTGAAGTTCTGCAGATCCTCCGGGTTTAAGTGCAGTTGAATTAAAATCGAAAAAAGTTTCGCCTTTGAAAGTTGCTCTTAAAATATCCTGTTCTCTTCTGATAGTTGCTGCCTGGGATGCAGCCATAGCATCTCTTAACTCCTGCTCCTGCAAATCCATATACCGGCCGATCTGATTACCGGCAATACCGCCTAAAGCGGCTCCTATTCCTGCACCGATCAGTGTGGATTCCGTATCCTTGCCGATAGCCTGTCCAAGAATTGCACCAACACCGGCTCCGACACCAACTCCGATGGCAGTTCCCTTTTTTTGTCCAGTGTCCATGGTAGCACAGGAAAAAAGACTTATGGATATCACTATGGTCAATAAAATGATTGCAAATTTTTTCATTAATTTTTCTCCTTTCGATGATTGTACCTTAGTGATTTAAATACCATGCCTTTGATTTGAAAGAAATACCCATTACTCTATTTTCTTTTTTATGATATTTTTACAGGCTGAACAGATCCAGTTCTTTTTTAAGTCTTTTCCAATCCGGTATGAACTGATCCATAAATCCCTTGAACCGGGCATTGTGCTTTCTTTCCAACAGGTGAACCATTTCATGGACAATCACATACTCAAGGAACGGATCTGCCAGTTTGATAAGCGCAAAGTTCAACCAGATCCTTCCCGCATTGATATTACAGCTTCCCCAGCGGGTTTTCATTCTCCTGACACCATATTCATTGACCATCACACCCATTTCAGGCTGCCACCTGGCAATATGCCTGCCAATGGATTGTTTTAATTCTTTCCGATACCAGTCGGCAATAATTTTTTCCCGCTCACAAACATTACTTCCGGGTTTCACAACCAGATCTATACGGCTGCCGCTGTTTATTCGAACCTTTGATTGTGCATTCCGGTGAAATACATAAAGGGAATAGACTTTTCCCTTAAACAAAAATTCTTCCCCGGTGGTATATGTTTTAACCGGTTTGGATTCTGCAACTGCGCCCTTATTCACCTGATTATTGAGCCACTCTGATTTTGAAAGAATTGCTTTATTCAGCGTTTCAGAATCAAGATGAATCGGTGCGGAAACAATGATTTTTTCTTTGGCCGGATAGACCCTGAAATAGATATGTTTAATCTTTTTTTTTACAATCTCAAAAGAATAGTTCCCAAAATTCAAGGTTTTATGCCTTTGATACAATTCTTACATCCCTTTGCGGGAATGGAATATCAATGCCATTCTCTTTTAATGTATTAAATACTGCCAGATTCACTGCATAGGATGTATTATAATACTTTACTGTGGGTACCCAGTACCGGAATCCAATATCCACTGAAGAATCCCCAAAGTTTTTAATACCGATGATTGGATCATTTTCATTGTTCACATTACTATTCTTTGATAAAGTCCCTTGCAGAGCAAGGGTGGCACCAAAGGCGAGGGCACCTATTGCAGCAATAAACGGTGCTATGGTAATGCCGAACTTTCCCAGGGCAATAATAACGGTAAAGGTGATAATCAGAATTTTTACAATATTGGATAAAAATTTTGATAAGGTAATATCAATATTTTTTCGCTGCATCAGTCCAAGAATAATTTTTGCCGTCCAACTTGCAGCAACAGCACCTAAAATCAGGATAACAATTGCACCAACAACCTGGAAACCATAGCTGACGCTAAATTCAATCAAGGTATCAATCATTTTTTGAATGGCTGTAATTTCATCTTTCACGTATCATCTCCCTTTCTATTACCATACGTTATTTAAGATATCCCCTTTTACAAGCCCCTCCACACTTCATCAATAATTATAGCCCTTACCATATTAAGCTCTAAGGGCACAATCATTTCAAAAAAAATCAAGCCCTACAGGCAGACAGGTCGCAGATTTAAAACCATCTGTGAAGAAATGGTCGCATAATTGCAACTCTACAAAATAAAAAAGTGTTTTTTTTAAATTATAACCAGTTAATTTAATAACTATTCTGAAAAACATTGACTAATGCATTTTATGGCATGTATTATGCTTTTTCTAGTTGAAATTAGGTTATAAAATGGATATGTCTATATCAAGGAGAATTTTAAAATGGAAAAAGTAGCGGTTGTCGGATGCGGTTCATATATGGACCAGGGTCAAGGGTGCCCGGGTGAATGGCGTTGCCTGAAAGCAGCATCCCAGGGTGAGGGCACATTTGAGAATCCATCACAGGTTGTTGCCTTTATCAAATGTGAATGTCCCGGAAGAACTGTTGTTCCCAGTATTGGCATGGCAATAAAATTGTCAGAAATCAAACCCGATAAAATATATTTAAGTTCCTGCCTGGCCAATGCCGTACCGGGATGTCCGTATACCGGTGCAAAGGACCTGGCAGATATTATAGAGAAAAAAACCGGTATTGAGGTTATTATCGGTACCCACGATTACCATTAATAATAGAAAGGAATGATCAATGGCAGAAGCCGTCATTAAACTTGGAAATAAGAAACGAACAAACATTTTTTTGGATAAAGTCAAAGAATTGCTGCCGGACGGCGGCAATTTAAGCGCGTGTTTAACTTGTGGCGCTTGCGCATCAGGGTGTCCTGCCACAGGACTTGATAATATGGATCCCAGAAAATTTCTTCGAATGGCTGCATTAGGTATGGATGAAGAAATTGCCAAATCCGACTGGCCCTGGATGTGTACCATGTGCCAGCGGTGCATTTATGTATGTCCCATGCAGATTGATATCCCCCAATTAATTTTTAATGCAAGACAACTGCGACCCAGAGATGAAAGACCAACTGGAATCCTTGGGTCCTGTGATATGGCCTTGCGAAACGAAAGCTGCAGTGCCATGGGAGCCTCACCGGAAGACTTTACATTTGTGGTTGAAGATGTATTGGAAGAATACCAGGAGGCCCAACCGGAATTTGAAGATATGCAGGCCCCCATTGACAAGGAAGGGGCTGAATTTTTTCTGAACCAGAATTCCAGGGAACCCGTAACGGAACCGGACGAAATGGTACCCCTATGGAAAATCCTTCATCTGGCAGGTGCTGACTGGACCTATGGCAGCCAAGGCTGGGGAGGTGAAAACTATTGCATGTTCCTGGCAGATGACGACGCCTGGAAAAAGACAACCGGGATGAGTGTGGAGCAGGCCAATAAGCTTGGCTGTAAGACCTATCTCAACACCGAGTGAGGTCACGTAACCTTTTCAGTCCTGGCAGGAGTGAAAAAATACAATCTTAAATATAATTTTGAAATTAAAAATATTTATGAATACTATGCAAAATGGATCCGTGAAGGCAAATTAAAGGTCAGTTCCGACTGGAATAAAGACCTTAAAATAAAATTCACTGTACAGGATCCTTGTCAAATTGTCAGAAAAAGCTATGGTGATCCCATTGCCGAAGATTTGCGCTTTGTGGTTAAATCAGTTGTTGGGGAAGAAAATTTTATAGACATGCAGCCCAATAGATCCAATAATTATTGCTGCGGCGGCGGCGGCGGTTTCCTTCAATCAGGATTTAAAGACGAACGCCTTGAATTCGGAAGAATAAAAGACGAACAAATTAAGGCTACAGGGGCTGATTACTGCATTGCAGGCTGTCATAATTGTCATGCCCAGATCCATGAATTGAGCGAACATTATGGCGGGAATTATCCTGTGGTTCATATGTGGACCTTAATTTGCCTGTCATTGGGAATATTAGGCCCCAATGAACGGGAGTATCTGGGTGAAGACTTACAAGAAGTCAACGTATTTCATCCGGAATCGGCCATGTAACCTTCATACTCGGCCGGAGGATACCTCATTTCCTTGAAAATGTATTATTCTCCGGCCACCCTGAAAAACATCTTCGTATAAATCCTTTACCATACCATTGGCATGTTCATGACAACCTTTTAATCTTTTACAATTTAGTGTCTGACCGAAAACCTGAGAATTTTTACGAGTACAAGGCGGGTGATAATTTTAACCGGAGGAATACATTGAGTATTTCAAGGATTACCCGATTTATAAGATTGGTTGAGCCCAACGCAGTAATCGGAAAAATTGGTGATTTTCAGGCGGGCACTATTTATTTTGACACGGGCTTCTTCCCCAAGGGTGCAAAACAGACACTTGCCAGTCTGAAATGTGCAAACCCGAAAGGGATGCCGATTACAGTGATATAAAGCAGGCAACCCAGCAAAATCCATAAAATCCAGGCCAAAAGTCCACCACCGAAAATAAACCAGAGTATATTCAATATAAATGCCACTTTTCTTTCCTTTAAAAGTACTTTTCTTTATATGCCGATTTCATCCTTTACTACAAATAGATCTTAATTATAAAAAAACAAAGATGGAAATATCAGAATAAAAGTTTCCTGATGGGAAAAAAATTTCTGATAATCAAATTCACTGAAGATAATTTCTATTACAACCTTTTATCTCATATTATTAAATATTTTATCTCATATTGATAAAAAAAAGTTGACAAATAGCAAACAATTGATTTATTGCTATCTTATATAGGCTCTTGATCTCATTCCGGTCTGAAAAAAGTGCCCTTGAATTCAATTTCAAGCTATCTGTATCTATTATTTTACGAAAGGATTTTTATGCTGGCCACCCAGGTAAAAAATGAATTAATTAAGATCATCGGTAAGGACAGATACCTTGACCGGCCTGAAGAGTTGGCCTGTTATGCCTATGATGCATTTCTGGTAGAATCCGTACCCGAGGCGGTGATTTTTCCTCAAACAACCAAAGAAGTATCAGATATTCTAAAAACAGCTTCCAAGTTTAAAATACCCGTTACCGGCCGTGGCGCCGGCACTAGTGTCTGCGGAGCCCCTGTTCCCATAAAACATGGAATTGTACTCTGTTTTTCAAAAATGGATAAAATCATCGAGGTGAACACCCGTGACCGGTATATTATTGTGCAGCCCGGAGTTGTCAATGCCGACGTCCAGAAAGCCCTGGCACCCTTTGAATTCTTTTATCCGCCTGATCCGGGTTCCATGAACACTTCCACCATTGGCGGGAATATTGCCATGAATGCAGGCGGTCCAAGATGCTTGAAATATGGTGTGACAATGGATTATGTCCTTGGAATGGAAGTGGTATTGGCATCGGGAAAAATTGTGAGGTTTGGCAGCAAAAATGTCAAGGATGTGACCGGCTACAAATTATCATCGCTCTTCTGCGGATCAGAAGGAACCCTGGGAATCATTACCCAGGCGATTTTAAAAGTAGCCCCAATGCCTGAAACCGTAAAAACCCTGATGGTAACCTTTGATGATCTGGACAACACGGCAAAGGCTGTAACCGGCATTATTGGTTCGGGCATCATCCCCGTTGCCATGGAACTCATGGACAAGCTGACCTTGAACGCTATTGAAGACGTGGCAAATCTGGGACTGGACCGTAATGCCGCAGGATCACTTATCATTGAAATTGACGGCAATAAAGAGACCTGTAATAAAGAAATAAAAAAAATCATTGAGAAACTCAAGGAAAATGGTGCGATTCACATCCAGGAAGCCGTATCTGATATTGAAAGAGAAAAACTCTGGACAGCAAGGCGGTCTGCCTATGGTGTATTTGCAAAATTTGCCCCTGATATTATTTCTGAAGATATTACTGTCCCGGTGAGCAAAGTGCCGCAGATGATACGTAAAATCATTGAAATCACAGATAAGTACGGACTGAAAGTCGGCGTTCTGGCCCATGCGGGAGACGGCAATATGCATCCCATGATTCCCACCGACAGGGAAGACAAAGAAGAATGGCAAAGGGTTGAAAAAGCATTTTCTGAAATTTTTCAGGCAGCCGTAGAACTTGACGGCACACTATCCGGTGAACACGGGATCGGGCTTGCTAAGTCAGCGTATCTTCCCCTTGTAATGAATAAGGATTCCATTGAATTAATGAAAAAAATCAAACAG
>NZ_JAIOSW010000102.1 GCF_021107415.1 Desulfobacula sp. | reverse complement strand
TAACACGGGAAGGGGGATTATTACATTACGTGCCAAGGTTGAGGTTGAGGAAAATAAAAAGAACGGTCAGGAAACCATTATTGTGACCGAGCTTCCCTACCAGGTCAACAAGGCAAAAGTAGTTGAAAAAATAGCTGAACTTATGCGGGACAAGGTAATCACCGGCGCATCCTTTGTCCGGGATGAATCTGACCGGGACGGGATGAGGATGGCCATAGGGCTGAAACGGGATCAGATAGCTGAAGTTGTGATTAATCAGCTTTATAAGCACACCAATATGCAGACAAGTTTTGGAATTATTCTCCTTGCTGTTGTTAATAACAGGCCACAGCTTTTAACCTTAAAAGAGATTCTGAATCATTTTATCAACCACCGTAAAGTCGTCATTATCCGGAGAACAGGATTTGAGTTAAGAAAGGCCGAAGAGAGAGCCCACATTTTAGAAGGTCTGAAAATTGCTCTGGATCATCTGGATGAAGTGGTGGCACTGATCCGTGCATCACATTCTCCTGAAGAGGCTAAAAACGGATTAAAGTCTAAGTTCAATCTTACGGCCATCCAGGCCCAGGCAATACTTGATATGCGGCTGCAAAGACTCACAGGGCTTGAAAGAGAAAAAATTATTAACGAATATAATGCCCTTTTAAAGGACATTGCCTGGTATAATGAGATCCTTTCAAGTGATGAAGTGGTCAGGGGATTGATTAAAGATGAATTAACCGAGCTTGATGAGGAGTTTGGTGACGACAGACGAACAAAAATAGTTGAAAGTACAGCTGAAATCAGCATTGAAGATTTGATTACCCAGGAAGATATGGTTGTGACCGTGACCAGAAGCGGGTATATCAAACGAAATCCAATTACGCTTTATACAAACCAGCACAGGGGAGGAAAAGGCAAAAAAGCCATGGGAACAAAATCTGATGATTTTGTTGAACATCTTTTTGTTGCATCCACCCATGCCATTTTTTTGTTTATTACCAATTTGGGAAAGGTTTACCAGACTAAGGTTTATGAACTGCCCATGGCAGGACGCTCCAGCCTTGGAAAGGCCATTGTAAATCTGTTAAATTTTGATGAAGGTGAAAAGCTTGCCACTGTGTTAACCGTTGATGAATTTGTTGAGAATAAATATGTGGTCATGGCTACTAAAAAAGGAAGGGTTAAAAAAACTGATCTGATGGCCTATTCAAGACGAAGATCCGGCGGCCTGATCGGGGTCAAACTTGCAGAGGGCGATGAGTTGATTGCCGCCAGGATAACCAATGGGGGTATGAATATTTTCCTTGGATCTGAAGGGGGTAAAGTGATCCGCTTCCATGAAGCGAATGTCCGTACTACGGCAAGGGGCTCCATGGGTGTCCGGGGAATGAGAATTGATCAGGATTCAAGGGTTGTCGGCATGGAAGTCCTGGAGTCTGAAGAGACCCTTCTTACGGTGACTGAAAACGGGTATGGAAAACGGTCTTTAATTGAGGATTACAGGATCCAGGGTCGTGGCGGGAAAGGCGTTTTTTCAATTAAGACCTCAAAGCGTAATGGTAAGATGGTCTCGCTGCTCCTTGTGGATGATAATGATGAACTCATGATGGTGACGGATAAAGGAAAGTTGATTCGAACATCCAATAAAAGCATCAATGTGATCTCCAGAAATACCCAGGGTGTTAGATTAATTAATCTGTCATCCAGTGAAAAATTAATCGGTATTGCAAGGCTTCCTGAGGAAGAAAATCATGATCAGGACCAGGATCAAGATGAGACAGATGCGGAAGAACTCCCTGCAGATGAAGAAAGTACAGATGATAAAGGAGACATCAGGGACGAATAGGGGCCAAGGACATAGGAAGCGGCTGCGGGAACGGTTTTTAAAAAGCAGCCTTAAAGGATTTCATGATTATGAAGTCATAGAGCTGCTACTCTCCCTGAATACACCGAGAAAGGACTGCAAACAGAGTGCAAAACTGCTGTTAAAACAGTTTAAGACCTTTCAGGCGGTTCTGGAGGCAAGCCATGAAGCCCTTTGTGGGATTGAAGGAGTAGGGCCGGCAAACAGTCTGGGTATCCGATTGATTAAAGAAGTGTCCGACAGATACCTTGAAGCCAGGATCATATCAAAGGATGTGGTTCAAAACCCCCGGGATCTGATGGCGTATTTGAAACAGGTCATTGGACATAAAACAAAAGAGGTGTTTGCCGGGATTTTCCTTGATGCCAAAAACAGGGTCCTGACATCGAAAATCCTTTTTACCGGAACATTAACAACAAGTTCGGTTTATCCAAGGGAAGTCATCATCAGTGCATTACAACATAATGCAGCCGCCATGATTTTTGCACACAATCATCCTTCAGGCGATGTAGATCCCTCCAGAAGTGATATTGAGATTACTAGAAAGCTCTTTTTTGCATTAAAATATGTGGGAATTATATTGCACGAGCATATGATTATTGGAAATGAAGGTTTTTACAGTTTTGCAGCCCATGGCTTGATATCAAAGCTTAATAAAGAATTTGATGAATGCAATGAATAAAGAAAATGAAATACCACCATGTTTTGGCATCCTTGAAAAAGTTTTTCCCATGACGGATAAGGGGTTAAGGCAGACTCCGGATGAATGTTTTTACCATTGCCCTGTTAAAACAAAATGCCTTCAGCAGGCCATGGCCACAAAAGATGGTATTAAAGTGGAAGAGGAGATTATTGAAAGGGGAAGTAAAGCTGGGGCTATTAATTTTTTTGAGCGCTGGTCCCGCAAAAAACAGGCACATCGCAAAAATAATTTATAATTATTAATTGTTATGGAGGATAGGATGAAATCCGTAAGAGATATTGATGTAACATCAAAGACAGTTTTTGTCAGGGTGGATTATAATGTGCCGGTTGATAAAGATTTAAATATTACAGACGATAACAGGATAAAGGCAACCCTGGATCTCATCTCCTACCTGTTGGAACAAAATGCAAGGATCATTCTGGCCTCTCACATGGGCAGACCCAATGGCAAGAAGGACCCAAAATTCAGCCTGGTGAAGGTAGCCCAAAGATTGTCTCAGCTTTTAGATAAACCGGTTTTATTTGCAGATGATTGTATTGGTGAAAAAGTCTCAAAAATGGTCAATCAACTGGATAATGGTCAGATTCTGATGTTGGAGAATTTAAGATTCCATCATGAAGAAAAAGAGAATAATGAAGAGTTTTCAAAAAAACTTGCCAATCTTTGTGATGTGTATGTGAATAATGCTTTTGCTGTTTCCCACCGGGATCAGGCATCTGTTACAGGTATCCCCAAATTTGCACGGCAGTCAGCAGCGGGTTTTTTACTTGAAAAAGAAGTTCAATCATATTACGATTCTGTTGAAAACCCCCAAAGACCTTTGGTGGCAATAATTGGTGGTGCAAAAGTTTCCGGCAAGCTTGCAGCACTGGAGAATATGCTCAAATTTGTTGACAAACTGATTATTGGCGGTGCAATGGCCAATACGTTTTTAAAAAGTCAGGGATTTGATACCAAGGGATCAATGATTGAGGAAGATCTTTTGCAGACAGCAGTAGGTATCGTTAAAAAGGCAAAAGACATAGGGGTCGACTTCCTGCTTCCCCAGGATCTGATTTGTGCGGATAAGTTTGACAAAGATGCCCGGATAAAAGAAGTCCTGGTCGATCAGATTCCGGATCAATGGATGGCTTTGGATATTGGTCCAAAGACGGCGCTAAGATATGCCAAAGCGGTCCAGGATGCAAAAACCATTGTCTGGAATGGTCCCATGGGGGTTTTTGAAATGGAAAAATTTTTATCAGGGACTCAAACAATAGCAGATGCCATTGCCAATTCTTCAGCATTTTCAGTAGTTGGCGGAGGTGATACAGGGCTTGCTGCAAAAAAATGTAATGTTGCAGATAAGGTCAGCTATGTTTCAACAGGTGGTGGTGCTTTTTTACATTTAATGGAGGGTAAGAAACTTCCGGGAGTGGTTGCCCTAAAATAAAATCGGGAATAGGCCATAGGGGAAAATAGTGTGATGTTCTGCAAGCACAGAGATTGTTTAAGCCGGGAAGAAAGACTTCGAAGGTCCTATTATGAGGTGTTGCGCGATGAACTGGATCAATTTGTCCTGGGATATTCTCTTGTGGGATCGTATAATAATTTTCTTCGATTGCGGGCACCTTATCCGTTTGTGGAATTAAGAGAGCTCAAACCACGGGCAAGAATTCCTTCGGTTGAGTTTGATGCACAAAATTCATTTTTAATCATTTTTTCCGAAGATTTTATCCACAAAAAACATAAAAAATATATTCGGTACTTTGATGTCAATAAGACAACAAAGGATAATTTATTAAAACATAAATATTTTCCAGATGTGGAGAATTTTAACCGGAATCTTAAATTTTTTGAAACCAGTGAATTTTTTTCATTGTTGAGGTCATTGCTTCCCATTGATTATGCATTGTTAATTCAAAGAAACCAGCAAACCAAGTTAAGATACGCCTTGACCCATTTCCATGTAAGAATAGACTGGCCCATTGCTGAAGCGTCTGAAGATCTTGCCAGGAATTTAAGATATATTTCAAAGGATCTTTATGAAAAAGGGGATAAATATGCCGAGGATTTCCAAAAGAAATTTTTTGAATATTATGGCGTGCCGGTTTTGTCCGGAGGGAGACGGACAGCAGCCATAGTTGCTGCTCAATACTTTAGGCAGCTTACTGGAATTACGACCATTTATGTTGCTTCCAGTGAATCCAGAAATCTTTTAAGGATTGATGAAAGAGGGGTATCAAAATCCCTGTTGGTTAAACTGCCGGACAATGAAATAAAAAAGCTGGCTGACACGGCAGGTATTACCCAAAATAGTTTTACTAAAAATTATGTCATTGCAAGGCAGCGGAAAAAGTTTGTCTGCATTTTAAATGTTCGATATGATTATACCGGTCATGCACTGCCTTCAGAGGGAGGAAGGCTTCGAGAACTGAAACCTGATACAAACTGGCTTACGGTATCAGAAGAACATATATTACCAAAACCATCTGTTTTAATCCATCCGCCGATTCCCTATAAAATGGTGTATTTATAATTTTTTAAGCAAGGCAATTTCATCACAATTGGGGAAACTGACACAAGTGATACAATCTGCCCAGATCTTAATGGGAAGCACATTCTTATCAATGGTTGAAAATCCGAATTGTTCAAAAAAAGTCGGGCGATAAGTGAGGGTAAAAAGGTCTTTTATTTTAAAATATACCGCTTCCTGGATGCTTCTTTCGGTAAGGATTGTACCGATTCCCCGGCCGGTAAAATCAGGATCAACGGCAAGGGATCGGATCTCTGCAAGATCTTCCCAGCAAAATTGTAAAGCACAGCATCCAACCACTTTTTTTTGTTTGGGATCTTCATACACCCAGAAATCTCTTAAGTGATCGTATAGTTTGCTGAGCGGCCTTGCTAAAAGCTCTCCTTTTTTACCATAGAGGGCAAGTAAGGCATGGATGGCATTTACATCATCTAATATTGCTTTTCTTATCATTGCAGATCCTTTATCTTAATCAAAGCTTTGATGGAGTGCGAAGTTTTTGTTTTTGTTATTCTTCCTGTATCGGGATTCATGTATACCATTTTTGTCCCATCCGGTATATCAAAATATTGACAGGATTTATTTGAAAGAAAGTACTGCATATAGTCAATCCATATGGGAAGTGCTGCTCTTGCACCGGTCTCATATTTTCCCAGTGTTGTTGAATCATCATTCCCCACCCAGACACCCACAGCAATGTCCGGGCTGAATCCAATAAAGAGAGCGTCTTTATAATTATCTGTTGTTCCTGTTTTCCCGGCAATATCCTTTTGTATGATCCTGGCTTTTTTCCCCGTGCCTTCAAGTATGACGGCTTTTAACATATCTGCCACAATAGCAGCATTTTGTCTGGACATGATGGATTTTTTTTTCATCGTATTTTGATAAATCACCCGGGAGTTGGAATCTGTTATTTTAACAATGGAAAACGGTTCAATAGTAATTCCCATATTGGCAAATGGGATATAGGATGCCGTCAGTTCAATCAGCGCGACTTCCGATGTTCCCAGGGCAAGAGACAGATTGGAATGAAGTTTGGATGACACCCCGGCATTTTTTGTAAACTCAATGACTCTGGATATGCCGATCATCTCCATAAGTCTGACAACTGGTGTGTTTTTTGACAAGGCAAGGGCTTTTCGAAAGGTGATTTCTCCCAGATAGGTTTTTGAAAAATTATTCACCTCCCAGGTTCGATTGTTATCCATATGATAGGATAGAGGGGCATCAAACAATTTGTCATTCTGTGAAAAGCCCTGATTGATTGCAGTGGCATATACAAAAGGTTTAAATGCAGAGCCGGGTTGTCGCTGGGCCTGAACTGCCCTGTTAAACACACTCTTATTAAAATCCTTTCCACCCACCATGCTTAAAATTCCGCCTGTTTTAATATCAATCGCAATGAGTGCACATTCAAGTTTTTCAGGTCTAAGTTCTTGTTTTTTCATCCGATCCTCAAGTTGTTCCATGTGTTTTAAAACAGATGTGTTCGCAGCCATTTGAAGATCTAAATTAAGACTTGTATGAATGTTCAGCCCTTTTGAATAGACGTCCTCTAAATTGAATTGTTTTTTTAAAACAGCCTTAACATATTCGATAAAATGCCCAGCCTGGCTTTGGTTTGTTTTTTGAGGCGGTTGAGCTATTCTTTCTGCTTTGGCTAAATTGTATTCTTGAAGAGTGATGATCTTTGTGGCAAGCATTTGTTGGAGAACAATATGCCGCCTTTTTTTTGCCAATTTTGGATTCTTAATTGGTGAGTACACAGAAGGGGCTTTGGGCAGGCCTGCTATCAGAGCTGATTGGGCTAAGGTGATATCTTCCACGGATTTCTCAAAATAGGTTTGGCAGGCCGCTTCAACACCATAGGCACCGGAGCCCAGGTAGATCTGGTTGAAATATAATTCCAGGATTTCATTTTTTGTATACCGCCTTTCAATCTGAATCGCCAAAATGGCCTCTTTAATTTTTCTGACAATCGATTTTTCAGAACTAAGAAACAATGTCTTTGCTAACTGCTGGGTTAATGTGCTCGCGCCTTGTTTGAATTTTCGAGCCTTTAGATCATGAATGATTGCTCTTACGATTGCTTTTAAATTGATTCCGGAATGAGTATAAAATTTTTTATCCTCTATTGTTATCAAAGCATTGATAAGATTTTTTGGAATTTTTTCAATGGATACTGGAAATCTTTTTTCAATATAAAATTTTGTAAGAATTTGATTGTCAGATGAAAAAACCGTTGTGACGGACGAAGGTTTAAACTGCTTTAAGCTGTTTATTTGCGGTAAATCATGAATAATGCTGAAAAAAATTCCTGCCGGAACCCCGAAAAAAATTCCAACAAGTGTTATGGATAATAAAACCGAATATCGTTTGTGCATCAGGGTTTTAAAAAATTGCTAATGGCAGCTTTAAAGTCTTCATCCGTAAATGGTTTGTGAAGAATTTTATTAATGCCTGATTTTGTTAAAACAGAATCATTAATGTTGATATCACCATCTTTTTCTTCAACAAAATCACTTTGAGTGGTAATCATGAGGATGGGGATATCCTGTCTCGTATATTTTTTTCTTATTTCCCGGGTGAGCTCAAGTCCACTGATATTCGGCATATTGAGATCAGTAATCACCAGGTCCGGTTTTCTTTGAATAATTTGGGGGATAGCATCTTCCGGGCGATTAAAGATTAGCGGTTTATAGCCAAGTGCCGTCAATTTATTTTGGTAGAGTTTGAGCATCATTTTTGAGTCGTCTACCACAAAAATTTGTGCTTCCTTATCTGAAGATTTCCCATTTTCAATCACTTTTCGGGCAATATTTTCGATAAATTCTTTTTGTCCAATACTCTTCATCTGTTTTAAAAAGGTTGCTCTTGTGGCAGAATCTGCTTTGGTTGTTATATGGGTCTTTGCAAGTTCCATAAAAGTTTCTTCTTCGGCAAGAAAATTGAAAATATTACTAACTTCCGAATCTATTAAGGCTGCAACAGCATTTTGAGATTCCGAGGACCCCTCTCTTACAACATTTCGAAGTCCGGCAACCAGTGCCTTGGAAAGGTTTTTATCTATGGCCCGGGCTGCACTCATCCGAACAGCTTCAACCGGGTCCTGTAATCCCTGAACAAGACAGATGGCAGTTTTTGGGGATGGAATACGTTCCATTGCTTCATAGGCCGCCTGTCGGATATTTGCATCTTTGGGCTGGGTATTGACTATGTCAATAATAGAGGCTATGGCAGCGGGATCGCCAATGTAACCTAAGGTTGTCAGAAGGTGTATCAGGTAGTCGGCCTCTGCATTCTGGGATGCTTTTGTTAAAATCGGTGTGGCTTTATTCCCCAGTTTCATTAAGTGATCAATAGCTGTATCCCGAACAATGGTAATATTGGAACTTAGCAGCGAAGTCAATTTATCAAGGGCATACAGGTCCTGGATGTCTGCCAGTGCCTCAACTGCGAATTTATTGGCCTCTTCATCCTTCCCGATAAATCCCATCAATAGATCAACCGCATCATTGCCGCCTGTTTCCGAAATGGCAAATATGGCAGCACGCTTTACCTCATTGTCCGGCTGGCTTGTCATATTGGCAAAGATGGACAATGATTCGGGGAGTCTCAAATTTCCTAGAGAGGCGGTAGCCGCAATAAGGATATCTTTATCTTTATCCTCGACTATAATTTGTTGCAAAACAGGCGCCGTATCGGTTAAAAGCAGCTCACCGGCAGCCTTTAAAAAAAGAAGCCGGGCTTTTTTCTCATTTTGTGTTATGTAGTTTATGACCAGATCAGTATTCCCATAGGCTTTATCAAGAATAAGTTCATATAAGGATTCCTGAATTTTTGGATTTGATATATCAATTTTGGTCAGGTACTCAAGCAAAGGGAAAACAACATTTTCAGGAGCTTTGGCAAGCTCTATCAAGGCTTTCCGCTGGACATCAGCATCCACGTCAGAGTCGGAAACAAATTGAAGCAAGGCTTTTGCCTTAACAACATCTTCTTCCTTTAGACAAAAAATTAATTCTTTGATGAATTCTTTTGTATTAATTCCACTCATGGTTAACCCTTTATTGATTTTTAAATTGATAAAAGACCGAGTTAAGATATTTTTTTGAGAAAAAAAGATCAATATCATTTACAAGGGACTCTGTTGACCCGATGATCAGGTATCCATCAGGTTCCAGGACTTTTGAAATATTATGATAGATTTTTTTGCGATCTTCACTGGTAAAGTAAATCATCACGTTCCTGCACAGAATAATATCAAATTTTCCCAGTCCGACAAAGGGTCTTATCAGGTTCATTTTTTTGAATTGAGCCATGACCCTGACTTCATCTTTGATCTTGTAACGGTCATCCTGTTTGTCAAAGTATCTATTCAAACGCCTTAAGTCCAGTCCCCGTGCCACTTCAAATTTATTGTACAGTCCATAGCTTGCCTGGGCAATGGCAGCATCGGAAATGTCTGTGCCGAATAGTTTGATATTATATTTATCGGGTGTGATCCCCATCTCAATCAGGGTCATTGCAATACTATAGATTTCCTGACCCGTAGAATTGGCAGCACTCCACAGCCTGATCGTCGGCTTTAGGGAAAGATTCTTTTGTGACCTTCTGTCAATTAGATCCGGGAAAATTTTATGCTGTAATAATTCAAACGGGGATTTGTCCCTGAAAAAATAGGTTTCATTGGTTGATATGGCATCAATGATTTCATTCTCAATTTCTTTTTTAAAATCAGTCTTTGCCCTTTGCAGCAATTCGAAGAAGGAGGAACATTCCAATTTGCTGATCAAAGGGTTGAGTCGGGTCTCCAGTAAATATTCTTTACCAGCATCAAGGGCAATTCCGGAAATATCAAGGATATATTTTGAAAATTGTTTAAATTCTTCCGGGGTGACTTTAATTTTTGCCATAATTTGTTTGATAAAAAAAATAAAGAATTTTTATGAGATTATAGTTTTTACAATTTCCTGGGCAATCTTTTCCAAAGGGACGACAATATCTGCAATACCGGATTCGACAGGTTCTTTTGGCATCCCGTAAACCGTACAGGTCTCTTCGTTTTGGGCAATCACAATGCTTCCATTATTTTTCATCTGAACAAGTCCTTTTGAACCGTCTGAGCCCATACCTGTCATAATGACGCCGGTTGACCGCCCTACATAGTGTTGTGCAATGGATCGGAATAGATAATCAACAGAAGGTTTACAACTATTCTCCGGCGGATCATCGGTTATTTTTATTTTTCTTGTAATTCCATCAGCCCCGGCAATAATTTTCATCTGTTTTCCGCCCGGCGCAATCAAAATTTTCCCCGGCTCTATTGTATCTCCGTTTTCTGCCTCTTTGATATCAAGTTTTGATTTGTTGTTCAGGCTGTTGGCAAGGGATTGGGTGAACATGGGTGGCATATGCTGTACGATTAATACAGGTGCTTTGAGATCGGCAGGCAGCATGGGGATCATTTGAGTTAATGCATTGGGGCCACCTGTAGAAATTCCAATCCCAATAATTTCTGATTTAGATTTGACGGGTGGTTTTTGAGTTGCGGTCCCTGATACTTTATTAACGGCTACTTTATTTACAACATCTTTGGTTGTTAAGGGTTTTGATTTTATCTTTTCACGTATCTTAAGCTTTGTTGCTTTCTGTCTTTTCAGCGCATCAATAATAGGTAAAATGGCAGCTTTAACCTTTTGCATATTTTCAGCCATTGTGCCCTGATCCGGTTTTGGAACAAAATCAAAAGCACCTAGTTCCAAAGCTTTTATAGTCATTTCACTTCCCTGCTGTGTCAGGGTGGACAGCATTATAACAACAGGGGCCTGGGATTGATTTTTTAATGCCTGCAGGACTTCAATACCGTTTACTTCCGGCATTTCAATATCAAGGGTAATCAAATCGGGCTTAAGAGAGGCAATTTTTGATAAAGCAATCTTTCCATTATTAGCAACGCCAACTACTTCAACGCCAGGTATTTCCTTTAAAACATCCCCGACAATTTTTCTGTATACAATCGTGTCATCAATAACAATCGCTCTGATATTTTCCATTATTCCTTCAATACCTCATCAATATCAAGAATTCCAATCAGCTGTTTTTCAGTTTTCAGGACACCTTGAAATAATTTTCCTTTCACACCGCCAATATTGGAAGGCGCCGGTTCAATGTCCTCTTTTTTGGCAATGACCACATCACTGATGCCATCAACAAGGAGCCCTATATGTTCATCTTCTGAATTGACAATGATATTTCTATTATCTTTATCTTTATTGACAGGGTCTAAACCCAGTTTTTTCCCCAGATCAATAATGGTTACAATCCGTCCTCTTAGATTTAAAATACCTTCGATATAATCGGATGCCTGGGGGACTTTAGTGATTTCAAAGTGCTTATTAATTTCTTGTATATTAAGGATATTAATCCCGCAAAGGGCACCACCAACATAGAAAGTTGCAAATTCCAGATCTTCGGAAGAAGTCGCTATAGTCGTTTCTGCCATTTTTTTCTCCTTAAGAAAGGGTTTGCTAAACCAAGTTTAATTTTTTCCAGATAATTTTCATCAGTTTTTCCCTGTCAAGTTTGAGCTCATATTCATCAATTCCTACTTTTTTGCCTTTTTCAATATGGGCCTCGCTTGCCAGAGAAGTGAGTGCTATGACAGTAAGATGAGAGTATTTCGGATCACTCTTAATTCTCTTTGTCAGCTCAAATCCATCCATATTGGGCATCTCAAGGTCAGTAACCACAAGGTCAATCTCATTTACTCTTTCTTTTAAAAGTTCCCAGGCAATGAGACCATCTTCAGTGGCGATAACCTTGAGACCGTCTTCTTCCATAAAGGTCTTTACCTGATTTCTGAAAAATGCAGAGTCCTCGGCAAACAACACTATCTTTTCACCGGATTCAGCCATTTCAGCTGAGACTTTCGTTTCTTCTTTAAACCATCCAGGGTTAAGAATTTTTACCATTTCAAAAATATCAACCAGAAGCGTGGTATGGTCATTGATGATCATTGAACCACTGATTGCCGGTTGCCTTAAAGTGCCTTCATCAATATCAAGGCATACTTCAACTGCATCAACCGGTGGCATTACCATGAGACCCAGTTCCCGATCTTTTACTTTAAAAACAATGACTTCCTGTTGTTCTTTTTCAGGAATCGGGCTGAAATCGGCAACCTGCGATAATTCATAGAGTGGCAAAGCACCGCCTCTGTATTGCACTACTTTGCTATTGCCGATTTGTTCAATGGTAGACGTCTGAACCCTTTCAATTCGTTCAACAATGTTAAGCGGTGCTGCAAAATGTTCGGTCTCGGAATTTTTAAATGTCAAGAGAGCGGCTTTATCTTTTGCGGCTTCAGCCTCAGCTTCAGATATTTTTGTGATTTGTCCGGACTCGGCAACGCTTGACAGATCAGCCATTTGCGCAAGATTTGAAATATCAAGGATCAGGGCCACTTTTCCATCACCCATAATGGTGGCACCGGCGTAAGCCGAACATTTTTTAAGATGCCTGCCCACGGGTTTGACAACGATTTCTTCAGAATCATACAATTGGTCCACAACCAATCCATATTTAAAGGTACCGGCTGATACAACAGCAATATTTATAGCACTTTTTGCATGGTATCTTCTGTCTTTTTTATTCCTTTTTGGTTCATCTCTGTTCGGGTGTTCATTTTCCTGGTCAGGCATTTCTACGATAAAACCATCCTCAGAAATGATATTTTGTCTGGATCGTCTGTCTGCAAGGTTTTGTCGTCTGTCCGGCAGATCATCATCATTTTTCAGACCCGTGTATGTCTTTTTAATGCCAAGCATTTTTGAGAGGTTCAGTAAGGGAAGAAGTTCCCCTCTTAACCTGACAACATCAGCATCACCGACTTTTTCGATTCTTTTTTTAACCTGGGCTGCAGGAATTCTGAGAAGTTCATTCAGGTTGACTTGGGGAACAGCATATCTTTCGTTTCCTACAGAGGTGATCTGGCTTGGGATAATGGCAAGTGTTAATGGCAGTTTGATTTGAATGTCAGTACCTTCTCCGGCAGTTGAATCCAATTCAATAATACCACCAAGGCTTTCAATGTTGGTCGTGACAACATCCATGCCAACGCCACGGCCGGATACGTCGGTGACCTCTTTTGCCATTGAAAAGCCCGGCATCATGATGAGTTCAATTTTCTGTTTTTCAGACATTTCAGCAATCTGTTGATCGGTGAGAAGTCCTTTTTCAACTGCTGAATTGGCAATTTTTTCAGGATCAAGTCCTTTACCGTTATCGGAAATGACAAGATTGACCTGACCGGCATCATGGAAGGCTCTTAATATAATTTTTCCTGTGGCATTTTTTCCCATCTGTTCTCTTTCGATGGGGGTTTCGATTCCATGGTCAACCGAGTTCCTGATCAGATGAGTCAACGGATCATTTATGGCTTCCAGAATTGTTTTGTCGAGTTCAACCTCTTTACCTTCAATAACAAGATCAATGGATTTTCCAAGTTGCTGTGATAGATCCCTGACAACCCTTGTAAATTTGTTTAAAATAGTGGCAATGGGTTGCATTCTGGTTTTCATGATCGCTTCTTGAAGTTCGGACGTGATCATATCAATCCGCTGACTGGATAATTCGGTTGCCTTTTCGTTTGAAGAGTTAACACCCTGAAGTAATTGGTTGCGGCTTAAAACAAGCTCTCCTGCAAGATTCATCAGCGTGTCTAGAAGACCGACTTTCACTCTTAATGAGGTTTGAGGTTTTACACTTTCTGTCTTTGAAGGTACCTGTTCCTTTTTTGCAATAACTTTCTGTGTTTTCTGTCCAGCTGGTTTGGCAGAAGGCGAGGAAATGCCATCCTGTTTGGGTTGTTTAACTGCAACAGGTTCCGATATAGGCGAAGCAACAACACTTGGCGCTGCTTTTTGTTCTTCTTTGGAAGGCATGAAGGCAGGCTCGGCATCCACATCTGTTACACTGGATGAAACAATCATATTATCTGATATGGAATGAATATATTGTTTCTCAATATCAAACAGGGTCTCGGTCATATCATATTCAATGATGGAGGCAAAAAGAACCTGGAAAGGTATCCTGTTTGGCCCGGTACTTTCTGAAAGTGTACCGACTGAATCAAAATCTATCCTGGAATCAATAATGGTACCTGTTTTCTGTAAACTGTTTAAAACGTCTATGGGATTTTTTTCTTTTCTCTGAATGTCATGGATTAAATCGTATTCAACAAGAAAAAGGTTTTTACCTTCTGCTTTATATTGTTCAATTTCAAAAAGTGACACATGAGGGAACACTCTGCCATCTTGAAGAACAATGTCTACTATTTTAGAAACAATGTCCTGTTTTTCTTCCGGCAAAGAAGATTTTGTGATATTTTCCAGGGCAGTAATATGATCTGAAACATCAACGTCATTGCTCGTGTCGATATTATTCAAAAGATTTTCAAGTTGATCAAAACCCTTTAACAGAATGCTGACTCTGTTTGAATCGGGAACAAGCTCTCTAGTCCTGACAAGCCCAAGAACATTTTCCAGGTGGTGGGACAGGTCTTTTATGGTTGTCAATCCCATGAAACCCGCACCGCCTTTAATCGAATGAGCGGCTCTGAAGACATTGTTTACCAAATCCAGATCTATGTTCTCTCCGGCTTCTTCAATGGTTAAAAGATCACTTTCTATATCACCCAGATGATCCAGCGATTCTTCAATATACATTTGTAGGGTTTCGTCATCCATGTCAAACATACTAAATCTCCTGAAAGGGTTATTAACACCGAAATGGTAAAATTGCCAAATATTAGATATATTTACAAAAATATATTAAAAAGTCAAACCAAGAATATTGAAATATAAAGGATTTATTTAATATTTTACGAACAATATCATTTGGGTGACATTGAATTCCAAGCTTAAGGACAGCGATTGTATTCGGGTGGGCACTATCAATCAAGTTTTGATTCATATCAAGCAGTTCTATGACTTTTGTTCTTTTGGGGCGGCCTTTTGGGGACAGGATTTCAATTATATCACCAATGCTGAGTTTGTTGCGAATACCAACCCTGTAACTTTGATCTTCTGTACTCTCGATAATTTTTCCCACAAAGCTGTGGATTTTTCCCTGGTGAATATTGTCGTAATTGGGCAGCTGTTCTTCGGGTTTATTAAAATAAAAACCCGTACAATATTCCCTGTGAAAAACCTGGTAAAGTTCGGCCAACCAATCCGGATTTGTTTCAAATGTATCCGGGTTATCGATAAAGGAATCAATTGCATTCCTGTATGTTTTAACCACAGAGGCAAGATAGTTGATGCCCTTCATTCGACCTTCTATCTTTAAGGATGTTATGTTTGCATTGATAAGATCAGGAATGTTTTCGATCATGCACAAATCTTTGGAGTTAAAAATATATGAACCCCTGTCATCTTCCATAAGTGAATGATATTCGTTGGGACGTAGTTCTTCCACTACTGAATATTTCCAACGGCAGGGATGGCTGCAAAGACCTCTGTTGCTGTCTCTGCCGCTTAAAAAATTACTCAGCAGGCATCGTCCGGAATAGGATACACACATGGCGCCGTGAATAAAGGTTTCTGTCTCTATTTTTGAATCTGCAGCGATTTCTTTTATCTCATTTAAGGACAATTCCCTTGCAAGGTTAACCCTTTTTATTCCCATGCTGTGCCAGAATTTCACAGCATTCAGGTTGGTTGTATTGGCCTGGGTGCTTAAATGGATATCAATATTTGGAATTATTTTTTTTGCCAGCATAATGATGCCCGGATCAGAGATAATAATGGCATCCGGATTGAGCCGGCCGGTTTTGCTTAAAAAGGTTTCAAGTTCTTTTTGTTCATGGTTTCTTGAGTAGATATTGCAGGCAAGGTAGACTTTTACATTATGACGGTGGGCAAAGGCAACGGCATCAATCAATTCCATGTCTGTAAAATTGCCGGAGAAATTTCTTAAGCTGAAATTTTTACCCGCAAGATAGACCGCATCTGCACCATAGTGGATGGCAATCTCAAGCTTTTCAAAGTTTCCGGCTGGTGCCAGAAGTTCAGGTTTAAAGGGATGTTTTTTCATACAGCCTGCATAAATTTATGGTGCCCCCGGCAGGAATCGAACCTGCGCTCAAGGATTAGGAATCCTATGCTCTATCCACTGAGCTACGGGGGCATGAGTCTTTAAAATTTCGGTTATAATTAACATAATCAAGGCTTTAAGGCAATACTTGAAAGCCCCTTTCATGCTGGATTTCTGCTTATATTTGATTGCAGCCAAAAATTCAAGAATTAAATTCGGTAAGTTGATTTTATTAATATTCTTTTCGATCAATACCCGTTCCGGTCTGCTTACCTTACACTCGCTAGTGCCTGAACGATTTTTTAAAGTTTTAAAAGGCCTTCCATTTAACGGCGGAAACTGCGGGCAAGTTTGTCCTCAAACATTCCGCCGTTT
>NZ_JAIOSW010000310.1 GCF_021107415.1 Desulfobacula sp. | reverse complement strand
CCTTGCTGTAACCAACCTGCGTCTTGCAAGGTGATTGCATCCGGGTCATTTGCGTTTTTTGCAAATGACATGACTGGCGTAAATCTTGCGGCATTGCTCCCCCGTTCTCCGGTCAAATAACCTAATAACTGCGGGGAACCTAAAGTTTAAAAACTTTCAAGCTTGCATTTGCATTTGAAATTACTTGTCTGCCGCTAGGTTTAATGTAACTTTGAAGTCAGTGGTAGCCGGGCTTCCACAAACTTTGTCAAAATCATAAAACTTCAAATTTCTAACAATTTTTAAAACGGCTCAGTCCCCGGCTATCCACTGGACTAATGGGTTATGGCTTAAGCCCACTTTAATTCAGGCTTTTTATGCTGATGGGCACATTCTGCAAGATAAGAATTGATAAGACTCTGATATGGAATTCCAACCTCTTTTGATAGAGCCTTAAAATAAGCAATTGTGTTTGTTTCAATACGAATTGAAATTTGTTTTTTCACTTTTTTTGAATAAGGATTCTTTATTGAATTGCTAAAATCATATTCTTTTCTCATAATATATATCCTCCATATTGCTTTTGTTCTTTTTTTGAGGCTTCTCTTGCAGATATTATTCTTATCTCGTTGCTTTCATCCCTGATGCAATGGACCACAATCAATACTTTAAGTGGGTATAGCTAAGCCCTAACAACAAAAATCTTTCCTCTTCCAACGAGTGATCTGGATCATAAATCAACCTGGCATTATCATCACTAAATACTGAAACTGCTTCACTAAAAGAGATTTTGTGCTTTAATAAATTGGCTTGTGCTTTAGTTTCATTCCACGTGAATTGTATCTCTTTCATAATGAAATTATAATTATAATGTATATAAATGTCACAGCAATTGTCATAGCAGTGTCACAGCTCCATGTCACAGCTTGTCATAGCTCCGATAAAAAATAATGGCGCGTTGGGTCTGTCGGTCTTGTTCCTGATTCTTTTATTATTCTCTTTTCCAAAAAACCTTTTAAATCACGTTGCAAACTACGTTTGTTCACATCGGGGCAAAGTTTTTCAAAATCCTTTATTGTAAGTTTCCCATAGGTCAGCAAAAATTTTATTGCCTTGCCTTGTCGTTCATTTAAACCATACTTTTGTACCAGAACATCTCTACGGATTACCCGCTCGCCATGTTCTTTGACCTCAATCATTTGAGTTTCCAGACCAATGATGAAATAGTCCAACCATCCGGTCATATCCATGTCGTTTTCACGAACGCTTTGGATTGTTTTGTAGAAAGTGGGCCTGTCACGATCATAATATTCACTGATAGTGAACAGACGTTTGAAATCATATCCGGCCTTGTAAAGGCAGAGGGTTGATAATAGCCTTGAAGTCCGTCCATTACCGTCAAGGAATGGATGAATATGGACCAGTTGGAACTGGGCAATACCACTGATTAAAACAGGGTGGATTTCAAGATCTGAGTTAAACCATTTTACCAACTCAGACATCATTATCGGTATTTCAGCAGCAGATGGTGGCGTATAAATCACTTCTCCTGTTTGAGAATTTGCCACATAATTTTGTATCCGTCTGTATGCACCGGGATCTGCTTTTCCTCCCCGGACACCTTGCACCAGTTTTTTATGGATTTCACGAATCATGCCTTCTGTAATCGGGTCTCCGCTGTCCAAACATTCGGATACAAACTCAAAAGCAGAACGGTAATTCAGTAGTTCTATGGTATCATCCGGGTCGGCTTCAGGAACGGGTTCACCTTTCCATAATCGTTCAGCCTGATCCAGCGTCAGTCGTGTTCCCTCGATGTGTGTTGTATGATGTGCCTCTTTGATGAGCGCTTTATTACCCATATCCCGAATCCAGTCATCAGATAATCGAGCAGCCTCAAAAAAACCCCGTGCCCGTTCAATCTGAGTAATGGCAGATATCATTCGATTGGTTATTATGAATTTTGGATTAAATGTTGTCATGGGTATATCTATAGCATATGCCCCAATAATATAAAATCTTCAATCACTACAGGTTACCATTTTATAAATGGATGGCTGAGAACGGTTGAGTTGAGGGGCCACCGAGCGAAGGGTTATGGCGGGCTTAATTTTACCACCAATTATATCCAAGTGACCAAATTGACACATCGTTTTCAAGTGGATTTGAATAAGGTCCCTCTTCACAGCTGGGGCATAAGAAAAATACATACTTATGCAATGCCTTACTCGTTGAAACTTTTTTAATATCTTTTCTCAGTTTGCTGTTATTATTGGGTCTTACCGCCGAAAAAACTTCAGCTGTTATTCCACCATCAAAGCTGCTCTCAATATCAGAGCCTGATTCAGTTCCTAAGTTTAACGTGAGTTCAGCAAGCTCAACATGCCATTTTAAAAGAAGTTTCGCGGCCAGAAATGAAGCAAGATAAGTAAATGTTTGATTGAGCTGTTCAATGAAATTTAATGGTCGCTGTGTGTCGAGAGGATCGAAACCAACTTGTTCAAATTTGATTCTGCTTAAAAACTCTAATGGGTCAGAATGCGATGAAATTTCATCTAACTTAAACTGAGACTCTTCAGCCGATCCAGGTTGGCTCCAATAATTCGGACACTGCCCCGAGAATTGTTTTTCTTAATTTTAAAACGTTAATCTCCATTACTCATGTCTGTGGACAATAAAGTGCCGCCCCTTGATCTTGTTTTTGGAGAGCGCTTTTTCGGCTTTATCGGCCATGGTTCGCTCAATGGCAACGTAGGAATAAAACTCAAAGCAGTTGATCTTGCCCACGCAGCCTCCCTCGATTCCCGCATCCTTGGTCAGAGCACCCAGGATATCTCCAGGCCGAAGCTTGGCCTTTCGCCCACCGTTGATGGAAAAGGTCACCATGGGAGGTATGGCGCTCTCTTCGATTACGGGCTCAAGCGCTTCGATATCAGACACCTCAAAAGCAGTGCCCATCAGGGTGTTTATCTCTTCCAGCCTGAAGCGCTCTTTGGACGTCATAAGGGAAAAAGCCATCCCCTCTTTCCCGGCCCGGCCTGTCCGGCCGATACGGTGGATATACACCTCCGGCTCAAAGGGGAGGTCAAAGTTTATTACCGCACTGAGCCCTGAGATATCAAGGCCCCTGGCTGCCACGTCCGTGGCAACCAGAATGGGGGTGCTGCCGTTGGAAAAACGCACCAATATTTCGGTTCGATCCTTCTGCTCAAGGTCACCGTGAATAGCCAGAGATGAAAACCCATTTGCTCCAAGGAACTTTGAAAGAGACTTGCACTGCAGTTTGGTGTTGCAGAAAATCAATGCCGATGCAGGTTTATATGCATCTAAAATCTGAGCCGCAACAGCGG
>NZ_JAIOSW010000149.1 GCF_021107415.1 Desulfobacula sp. | reverse complement strand
TGACAGCATGATCTGCATGGAAAGAGTTCTTTTCATGATATTGTCAGATTCTTCTAAAACAAGGTTTTTATAATCCGGCAGATTGTCTGCCAGCTCAAAGGCAAGTTTTGCAGAGCGTTTCATTTCTTTTAAGTGATGCCATTTTTTATAATAATGCCAGTTGTTGTCATACCAGTACGGACACCCCACACCGTTATCAGCAAGTTTTTTTGCAATCTGCCTGGCCCGTTCTTCCGTTGGCAGAAAAAAGCTTAAAAAGGTTGCAGAATCTCCCTTTGCATCGGGAATATACCTGAAACTGACATCGGGCAGATCTGCCATGGCGTCTTTAATGGCTAATTTATTTTTTCTCTGGGTATCCAGAATTTGATCCAGTTTGGCAAGCTGGGCAAGCCCCACTGCCGCGTTGAGTTCACTGATCCTGTAATTGGTTCCGATAATGGGGTGATCATCCGCTCCCCGGTCAGGACCGCCTAGATGATCATGTCCGTGATCGGCATATTGGTCGGCTTTTTCATAGATATCTTTGCTGTCCGTAATAATGCCGCCGCCTTCACCACAGGTCACGGTTTTTACCGCATCAAAGGAAAAACATCCTGCAAGCCCGAAGGTTCCAAGGGCTTTTCCCTGATATGTAGCACCCATGGACTGACAGGCGTCTTCAATCAGAACCAGTCCTTTTTTATCACAAACATCTTTAATTTCATCAATTCTTGCCATGGAACCACACATATGAACCAGAACTACTGCTTTTGTTTTTGAAGTGATCACGTCCTCAAGTTTGTCAGGATTCAGGCAGAGCGTCTCATCAATTTGCCCGAAAACAGGAATGGCACCGTTATTGATTACGGCCTCAAATGTGGCAACAAATGTAAACGGAGGAACAATAACTTCATCCCCGGCACCGATGCCGCAGGCGGCCAGAGCCGTGCAAAGGGCTGCCGTTCCGCTGGAACACAGATGGCTGTAGTTAGCCCCGGTTATGTCACAAAGCTTTTTTTCAAATTCAAGGGCCTTGAAATGCCCGTTTCTGGCCCCTTCAAATCCATATCTGAAAAGAACTCCGGTTTCAAGAACATCGGTCACTTCTTTTTTTTCTTCATCACCAAATATTTCAAAACCAGGCATGGTTTCCTCCTTTATAATAAATAGATAGTTTCTTTTTGTAAGTCATGGATAAGTATCACAATAGACAACCAAGTTTCAAGATCTGCCCGAATAAATTGCCGGGCAATCGCAAATAGATTTTTTTTAAACTTTCTCAAATATCTTGTGCATTTGAATTACAGGCTATATAACCCTTTAAAGTGGTACTAATACAAAATGGAGATATAATTCAGATGTCTGAGAGATTCAGCCATGGCCCTTAGTTCACCGGATACATGGCTGTCATATATGGTCTTATCAGTAAAATTAAAAAAATTCTGGATATTCCGGCCGGAAACGGCCTGTTGGGAGAACACTTAGATTGTTGGGGCACAAGGTGGTTTGTGCGGATATTAATAAGGAAAATACGGATTTTGTTTTTGCGGATATGTCACAGCCTCTTTCTTTTAAAGATAATGAATTTGATATTGTCATATGCATGGAAGGTATTGAACATGTATTGGAACCGGTCAGGCTTATTTCAGAATTATGCCGTATATGCAAGGCAAAAGGAAAAATTTTTATAACCACTCCCAATATTCAGAATATGTATTCACGGTTCCAGTTTTTATGTACAGGCACTTTTTATTAATTTTTGCCTATCCCGCCTTTAAAAATCGGGAAAAATGAAATTGTTGACCTGGGACATATTTCACCTTTTAGTTTTATGCAGCTTCAATATCTATTCACGTATTTTGGGACAAAATTAGTCCATATTGACGGAGACAGGTATAAAAGAAAGCTTTTGATACCTTTATTATTCAGCCGCTCGATGATACTGGTATTTGAAAAGAACTGACAGCAAAGTTTGAAGTTTTATTTATTCAGGATATTTCTGCGAAGGCTAACTTTCTTTTTAAATCCTTCGTAAGCTTTAACATTTACTGGTCTTTTTCGTAGATCAAAATGGATGGTACGCTCGTGAAAATTCGTGGCTATATCCATTTCAACTTTTGTCGGAATTCCCCAAAAATATTGGAAAGTAGTTCCTTTCTTATTCCTGTAATAGCTATCCTTTTTCAGGTGCCTGTTTTCTGAATCAAAGGCATTAACCTGTATGATTTTTGCACTACCACTCCGATAAGCGATTTCGTTTTGATTGAAGGCAAGCCTTACATCCTCTCCAGTGCTTAAATGCTGCTTTAAAAAAGTCTGGTCTCCCTGATAATTGAATTGCAGTTTTTCAATCTTACCGGCAACTGTTATAAAAACTTTGCCAAATACAGCATGTGCATTTTTTAACTTGCCGGAGTCTACCCAATAGCCGAAAGTATTACCTGAAGAATACGAGGTTCCCTTTATGGACTGTTTCCTGTTCTCACCAAAAAAATAAGTCTCCCACTGAGTGTGGCCACTGCCAGGACCATTGGGCAACCTTATTCTGAGCCCCGGTGTTAACAATACCTTGGCAGCATCTTCAAACCACTCTACCTGAAGGTCTGCAAGCTCTTTGGCGGATAGGGCAAAATATTTATATACAGGTGAGTATTCCAGACGTGTACGTGGTGGCACCTGTGGTTGATGAGTCAACTCAATCCTGCCTCCTTTGTTTAAATCGGTTTCGATATCAAACGTCTGTTCAATAATTTTTTTTGCCACCACTACCTGCAATCTATCGATCACCCCATTGAAGCGCTTAAATATCCCGGTGGAAGATGAAGTCGATTCTTTTGCGCTGATTGCTTTCCCCGTTTTATCATAAGCAAAAAGCCAAATGCCACTACAGCCCTGACTATAGACTTCGGCAATATCTCTTTCGATACGTTCGGCAACGATCAGAATACCGTCTTTTTGTTTTGTTTTGTCAGGTGTGTCTGCTTTAAAATTAAAAAGACAAAGATCTGTTGGTACTGATACTTTAAACCGCAGAACAGCAGTGCTTAGATCCTTTGCACGTGTACCAGGTACTACATTCAACTGAATACGGTTTTTTTGTTCGTTGTCAAATCGCACAGAAGGTGGTAATATTTTTTTGGTTGAACGGTGGACATCTCTCCCGTCATGGGTGTTAATCCTCAGAACCTCATACTCTCCCTCTGCCAGAACAGCATTGGGAATAGTCACAGGATCCAGTTCCATGTTCATATTGGGTTCTTCCCCATTTGGCCAGAAGTAATCAGGGAATAGATTCATACTAATCTGGTGCGGCAAGCTGCTCTTGAGTCGCGTTTGATCTACCTGGAGAGTTAATTGGGGTGCCAAAGCGTAAGAAGCACTAATCGGTTCCTGGGTCGGCTCTCCACTCAACATAGACCGTTCAAATATTTTTCCGATTGTAGCTTGCGCTAATGCCTCAAGTACCGGTTGATCATCGACGCTTTGCCACGCTATATCGAAAGCCAACCGGTTCTCTTTAAAATCGAGATCAACAGAAAGGCGAGGATTTTCCAGCAACGCTATTACACTGCCAATCAGTCCAGGGCCAGTATCTGCCTCCTTGTTTTTTAATTTTTCGTAAACCACAGCACCATCAATGGCAGGTTGAAACAAGTGGGCGTATCGAAGATAGCGACTATCGCCGTCAATCCGCAATTTCAGCGCCATATATTGCAACTGCTCAAAAGGTTTAGCCAGCTGCTTGAACCACATCATGACCATATCAGCCATCATCATTACCAGTGGTTGTTTTTGCAAAAGAGGATGAGCATCCAATTTTTTCTGCCAACCGGCGATGAAATTTACTGGAAATCGAATGGTCAGCCCAGCAACAGTATTATTTCCCTTAATGGTACCATCGAATTGAGCCACAGGCGATTGTGCTATCATATCGTACCCCGCGGGAAGTGATTCAAAAAGAGGATCAGGGGCAATAAAGCAATCACCGTTAACCAGCCGGAGCCTGTAAATGTCCACCGGAAAATCACCCCAATCCTCTTCGGGCAATGCTTCTTTTTTAAAACGGTACTGATTCTCTGTAATTTTTTCCACATAAGGTGCCAACAGCGAATAATTCGCTAACAGCTGTTTGAAAACAAACCCTTGACCACCTCTCAGCGCCACGACAGGCAAAGCGCTATGATCCTTGTCAGGAAATATAAACACATCAAGAGTGTTTATGCCAAGCTTTTTAAGCTTATCAATTTTATCGATTATATCATCCTGCCCTTCTTTGAGTTCAGCATGTTTTTCCACCAGATCAACCATACGGGAGATATCAACACTCAATCCTGCGATTGGATTCTGAAAGCTTAAAAGGGTAACAGATGGTGAAGTCGTTTTATTTTTATACAAATGCGACTTGAATAAAAAGATGAGAAATACAGTTACAATTACCAATCCACCGGCAATAATACTTAACGTCAACCTTCGCTGTATGGTTGACGTTGAAGGTTGCAAAGTTTGGTCAGGGGGAATTTTTTTCGACATTTTTATCATTTGTTATGAAGTCCTTTCAGTATTAAAATTGAACATAAGATCAAATTCAAGGCCACCAACTGTTCCCAAAAGATTTAGTGAAACAAGGTCAATGGGTGCTGCCAAGATTGAGCCGCAGTGAACAATAACCATCCCGAAAATAAAAATAGATGATAAAAACACCTTAATGAGAAAATTGTTTATGCGCATGGATATCTCCTTTAAAAATTAAGATTCTTCATCAGGAACAACTGCAAATACCTGGTCATCAAAATTCAATCTCTGTTTAACAGGATTATTGAAATAAAGGGTTTTGGCAGGAAGAGCCTGCCCCGGAGGCCATTTTTTTTCTTCACCCAGCAGAATCACATAGGGTTCCCCAAAATGAATTCCATCTGCGTTTGCCATAGAAGCTTCTTCAGGTTGAAGATTCTTTATGATTAACCAGACAGGACCTTCCAGTTCCTTGTCAGATGTGTTGGTAATCGTGACAGCTGAATAGAATTGTCTGGTTCTTCTGTTGTACCGGACCCCGCTGTATGTGATGTCTATTTGAGTGTCAAGGGTTGATCTTTCATGATATGCCATGTATTGATTTACATTCTCATCACTTGAAAATTTATTGGTAAGTTTCCATTCCCCATTTTCTAGAACAAAAGTAACCGGATTTCGTTGTATTGACCCTTCCTTATAGTTATGCTCAACAATTAATAAAAATCCTTTCTTATAATTCAATTTATTAATTATATAAGTTTCCTCTTCTTTTTTTTCATATTTTATAATTTGACTAAGAGGAATTTTTAATTTTATAAATATCGTTTTAAGCTCTTCAGAGGCTTCGACAGTCATCGACTCAAAAGTCCAATCAAGATCTTTTTTTATTTCAGAAGAATAAGAAGCAATATATGCATTTTCAGGGTTGTCATATTTTGCTTGACTTTTATTTATTGTCATTACTTTGATTGGAAATTTTTCTGCTCCAGT
Organism: Desulfobacula sp.; assembly: GCF_021107415.1. The sequence goes on along the minus strand of NZ_JAIOSW010000149.1, from coordinate 89,561 downwards.
ACTTATGGTATATTTGAATAATATCAAAATAAATATAAGTATTGATAGATTAAAAAATTTGATAATTTTTAATAGTCCTGTAAATTGCGCGGTATTGTGGCCTTTTATCAGGTCTTCCATTCCAAGCCAGATATAACTACCGCCTTCTTCACTGCCAAACGCAGTAAAGGTGGTTGTTTCACCAAGATTTATTTCGGACGGTCCGTTCAGTATAACCGAGCATTCTGCTGTGATAGTAATGGTATGTTTTTCCACGAGGCATGATTCCTCTTCACCCAGTGGTGTATATATAACTCCCACGGTTGAATTGCCGGAATATTGTCCTGTAAATTGAGCTGTATTACCATTTGGGATTAACCCCGGTGTTTCCAGCCAGTTAAAGGTTCTTCCTCCTTCTCCGGCAGACAAGCCTGTAAACTCTGCTGTTTGCCCATTATTGACTAATTCCGGTATGCTGGGCCAGCAATAACTGCCGCCTCCCGGGTTTCCTGTGGCCGTGGGTGTTATATTGCTTCCCTTACGAACAATTGGTTTGTCGGATATGGATACCGCACATTTTTCAACCACTTCAACATAATTTTGATAGTACATCTCGATATTCTTTCAAAGGCCATAAATGAATATTGTATAAAGAAAACCGAAAAAGAAGCCGGCACATATGATTAAAAGCAAAAAATGCATAAAATGAACACTCGGAACCAGGACTGAAACTTTTGGGTTCATCGGGTTCACAAAAACGACTATCTCTTTGCCAACAGGATAGGTGCTTATTTTTATGAAAGCCCACTCTTTGTCTAAATTTTTTTTTTAAAAATTAACGTTATTATTTTCATAGGTCTGAACACCAAAAACATATTGGTATTTTATGCATGGCTTATACAAACGACCGCCTGAACCAGTAGCAGCGCTTTCTTCCAGGCAAGACTCAATTACTTTTCCTTTTGTTTTAACCCAATTTTTTGATGTTAGCGCATGAATTAAATTTCTGGCAGTAATAAAAATACAAACACCTGTCATGATGGTAAAATAATAGATAATATATTTCATTAAGAATGCCGTATTATTTATTTTTTTACGAATAGTCCCAAACTCAAAATTCCAAAGCCTAACAACAACAAACTCGATGGCACAGGCACAGAATTCAGATCTTCATTAAAAGATACATTGGTTATATTTAATACAGAATCAAAAGTTGTGTCTCCAAAATTGGATATAAGATCAAATTCAAGGCCAACAACTGTTCCCAAAAGATTTAGTGAGATCAGGTCAATGGGGACATTATCATATTGATATGCTCCAGGGCCTTTAATCGTTCCATCATGAAAGAAATTGAAAAATGGGGTTCCACCCAGAGAATCCAATAAAAGAACTTCAAAGCTGTCATTACCGGTTGTAAAAAAATTGAGGTCAAATGTCAGGGTTGAAGCATTTGCCGGAACAAAAATACCAGGGCCACCCAGAAAAGGATCATTGGACAGCCACGTTAATCCGGAGACATCATTTTCCAATAATGTTGCCTCATTGATATCTGAACCAAAAATGACATAATTTGGATCTGATATGACAAATCCCCCTGTAGCTTCGGTCAGATCGATGGGTGCAGCCAAGGTTGAGTTGTGGTTAGCAATAACGATTCCAAAAATCAAAATAGCTAATAAAAATATCCTAATGAAAAAATTGTTTGTACGCATGAATATCTCCTTTAAAATCAAGATCCTTCATCAGGAACCACTGCAAACACCTGGTCATCAAAATTCAATCTCTGTTTTACAGGATTGCTGAAATAAAGTGTTTTTGCAGGAAGAGCCTGCCCTGGAGGCCATTTTTTTTCTTCCCCCAGCATAATCATGTAGGGTTCTCCAAAATGAATTCCGTCTGCATTTGCCAGAGAAGCTTCTTCAGGTTGAAGCTTCTTTATGATTAACCAGACAGGACCTTCCAGTTCCTTGTCAGATGTGTTGGTAATCGTGACAGCTGAATAGAATTGTCTGGTTCTTCTGTTGTACCGGACCCCGCTGTATGTAATATCAAGCAGATTATCCACTATTGTCCTGTAAAAATGGGCAAGATTGTCTTGAAATTCAATATCTGCAGCAAATTTATTAGTTTTTTTCCACACACCATCTTCAATTAGAAAAGTAACAGGAGATATAGCGATTTCTCCATCCTTATAGAAATGTTCTACTACTAATAACACAGAATCTTTGAATTGTTTTTTCAGGGTAATATATGATATTTTTTCTTTTAACTCATAGCTTACAATTTGATTAATATTAATATTCGCTTTTTTAAAACTTTGCTTTATTTCTTCAACTGAAGCTGTCGTATGTGTTTCAAAAATCCATTCAAGGTCTTTTTTTAACTGAGCCGAATATAAAGCTATGTAAGTATTTTCAGGGCTGCCATAATTTGTCTCCACTTTATTAATGGGATTTATTTTAAAATGCAGTATTTCTTCACTCACTACAAATTTTGGTTTTATTAATAATAAGAAACATAGGGCGGTAAATAAAACTATAGTATATTTTCTGTTTATATTTTTATATAATTTCATAATGGATACTCCTTATGTATAGATCAATATTAATTTAAAGAGGGTAATGGAACCATTTCGGGCAAAAGATTGTCACTCCCAAAATAAGTCTTTTTTTCTTCAAAATTCATTATGTTAATATCTTCTAAAATAAAAATTTTTCCTACTATTATACCTGTTAGACCATCCCAATTTGTTGTAATTAATAGATTATTTGAATTCTTAACACAGCTCAATTTTTCAGTAATGATAGTTGAACCTGAAACCGAACTCTCCAGCAGTATTATTTTAGAAACATTCACTTTAATAAGTCCACCAAGTGTTAAATTTAATGTAAGGTTGCCTGTTCCATTCCAAGATGTATTATCATCACAGAAGTTATAAGCTCCATTTAGTGCAATGTTTCCTATCCCAGTCAAAGAAACATTTAGTAAATCTGCTGATATATAGTCTTTATACTTGGCTGGAATCGGAATACCAACGATCGTATGAGGTCCTGTGCCGATATTTAACCCTATACTGACAGTTCCATCAGCGGATTGGCCTGAACCATATGGGCAGCATATATAATAAGTTTTACGGCTTGCTCCCACAGAAAGGTCTATTTTGTTTGCAAGTCCGATAATTTTTAAAGGTTCTTTTATATCATTTGGAATCTCAAAACTCATTCCATGAGATGTTTTGATATTGCTGTTCACAACCACAATATTTGTTGTTGCTGTGCTTGTGGGTTCTCCTGTATAATTTGATGCGGTTATTGTGGCGAGTTCTGTTTCAGACAAGGTATAGAAAGTTAGTGGATCGATAATTGCGTTTAACCTGTATTCGATCGGATCGGTCACAACGATAAAATTTGCCTTTGTCAGGGAGGTGCCGGAATTCACGCAGGGGGGGGCGGTAATTGATATCACGTCAAAACCGTTGACTGTTATTTGTCTGGTAGCAGAACATCCTTCCTCACTGCTTTCCGGATAATAAAACACTTTGATTACATATGTTCCAGGGAATAGTCCTGTAAATTGTGCAGTATTGTGGTCTGTTATCAAGTCTTCAATTCCAAGCCAGATATAACTGCCGCCTTCTTCACTGCCAAACGCAGTAAAGGTGGCTGTTTCACCAAGATTTATTTCGGACGGTCCGTTCAGTATAACCGAGCATTCTGCTGTGATAGTAATGGTATGTTCTTCCACAGGGCATGATTCCTCTTCGCCCGGTGGTGTATATATAACTCCCACGGTTATATTACCGGGATATTGTCCTGTAAACTGAGCTGTATTACCATTTGGGATTAACCCCGGTGTTTCAAGCCATTCAAAGGTTCCTCCCCCTTCTTCTTCTCCTTCTCCTTCCCCGGCTGAAGCTGTAAATAAGATTGTTTCACCAATTTTTGCTTGGGAAGGACCGGTTATATCAACATTGCATTTTTGTATAACTGTAATTGTAAATGCCTCACTTCTGCATGGCTCGCCTCCATCATCAGGTATGTATGTCACATTCAGGGTGACATACCCGGAAGACAAGCCTGTAAACTCTGCTGTCTGCCCATTATTGGTTAATTCCGGTATGCTGGGCCAGTAAAAACTCCCGCCTTCCGGGTTTCCTGTGGCCGTGAGTGTAATTTTTTTACCAATATCAACAGTATCATGTCCTGTTATTGAAGTTAAACATTTTTCTAAAACAATGACATTGTGGGTTCCCGGGCAAGCCTCCTCTTCATCAGGAGGGGTATAAAAAACGTTAATATCAACATTACCGGGGGCCTGGCCGGTAAATACAGCAGTATTCCCTCCTTCTGAACTCAAACCTTGAATAGCAGGCCATTCAAAAATTCCGTCTTCGGGTTCACCTGTTGCAGTGAGTGTTATATTGCTTGCCTTACGAACAACTGACTTTCCGGATATGGATACTGCACATTTTACAGCCACTTCAACTGGGTGGGTATCATAGCATGGGTCTGTTTCACCGGGGGGAGTATATGATATTTCCAGGCTTACTTCCTGTGGGGTATCACTTTCAAATACAGCTGATGATCCGTTAGCAGTAAGGCCGGGCGTTTGTGTCCATTCAAAAATGCCTCCTGAGGGATCTCCTGAGGCGGTTAAATTGATTGGAGGGTCACCAATTTTATACTTGTTAGGGCCACTTATTTTAGTGTAACATCTGCAAAACCATATATATTTTTTGTCACTGCATTTTTTACCTTTCGGACTGGTGTAGGTGACTGTAACCGGAATATATTCTGAAAATTCAGGTGCCTCCGGGGCAGATAATAGTGCAAAGGAACCGTGTGCTTCAAGATTTTTTGTATTTGACCAGGAATAACTTCCTCCTTCCGGGGCCCCATCGGCTGTCAATGTAATCGTCTGACCTTTTTTAATCACATCCGGACCATTTGTTTCGACTTCACAATCCCAGGCAATGACAGATATTGGACAAATAATTGTTATAAATAAGAGACATAAAATTTTTATTTTATTATTCATCTGCCTTGATCCCGGACACTTTTTTATCTGCCATTTTTTTCCACATATCCGATTGAATCATTCCATATTGAATTAATGCTTCATCTGATTTGTTTTCCTCTTCAAAGATTTTGCCCAATTCATATCGCACATAATCTATTTCTTTATGACGGGGATATTTTTCAATAAAAATTTTCAGATAGGATTTGGCTTTTACAAAATCGTTCATATCAATATTTATCTTTGCCAGCCAAAGATATGTTTGATTCTGAATATAATCTATTTTTTCTTTTTCACTGAAAGAAGAGTCTTTTAGCTTGTCAATCATTGCAAATATATAGTCGGCATTTTGTTCTACCAAGTCGAATCTATCTAAAAAATAAGCATATTTTTCTATGATCCAGTGTGCTCTCAAAGCCTGGTAAGTATTTTGGTTTTTAAAAATAAATGTTTTGGCTGAAAAAAGCCCAAGATCAAAAGTGGCTGATGCCAGCTCATCCATGCCCTTCCATTTCAAGTCCCTGGCAAGATTTAGCTGAGTTTCAAAATCAGACATGCCATTTGCAATATCTGCAAGTGTTTCTATTTCCTTTTGAACCAGTTTTTTGTTTTCATTGCTCGACCAATAGGAATCAATCAATCTGGAATATGCTTTAAGTGAAAAGAATGGAGGGTCAGGATATTTGTTGATGTATTCGGAATAGTGTTTAATCGCTGCATCCCAATCTTCATTTCCCTGTGATAATCTTCCTAGAAGAAATAAAGCCTTTCGTCCTGAAAGTGAATATGAGTAAAGTGATGATATGTCTTTTAATAAATTTATTCCGTCATTTTTTCCCCCGCACTTTAAATACGTTGTAGCAATTTTGTACATGTTGCCGGGAGATAAAATTTCCAAAGGACATTTTGCTGACATTTGTGCAAACAGTGCCTGCAATGCGTCTTTATCATTTTTATTGTAGTGTATAATTAATAGTTTTGAGTATGCTTTAATCATAGTATTAATTTCTGATGGGTCAGTACAACTATCCTGTTCATTTGTTATTTCTTTAAGTAAGAGCACTCCATCATTGGTAAAACCATACTCCAAATATAGTGACGCAAGCTTGTATTTATCCTTTAAATCAAAGTCAAAAGTCGGATAATCAGATTTTATAGTTTTAATAATTGAGAGCAGTTGATCATTTTTTCCCTGGGATTGATAAATTTTCAAGAGTTTTGATATTGACCTTAACCCAACCTTATTATTAAAGGAATTGTAGTTGTTTTTCTGTTCTTTTATTATTTTTTTAAAAATAAGAATGGCATCATCGGTTAAATTATTGTTTTGAAAAATTAATGCAAGGCTATATTTGTTTTTTGATCCCAAATCATCGGATAAATAGATTGTTTTTAGGTTGTTGATACATTTTTTAATTTCAAGTGCATTGTGGTTGGTTTTATACAAATCAATTAAATTCGAATATGCTTTCAGCAGGTTTTTAATGTAATATTGTTTATTCTTATAGTATTGGGCTGAATTAATACCCAGAACTATAGGGTGTGACACAATATAGCTTTGGTAATGATAAATAGCCTCATCAATTTTTCCTTCATCTCTGGCAACATTGCCTTTTTTTAAAAGGTAATATTTCCCTAAACCAAATGCATCGCCGGCAAACAAAAAGAAAAATAAAAGAAGAAATAATAGAATTTTTTTAATAATAGTCATATCTATCCTTCAACCATTTTTTTGACTGAATTCCATGAAAAATAGCCTTTAGAAATTTTGAGACATTTATATCCGAATGATATCCCCGGACCGATTTTATAAAGTCGGTCCGGGCTGAAACCCCGGCCTTGTCTGTAATTACCCGTATTATGCAGAACGGTATATTATTCGCAAAACAGACCTGAGCTATTGCACCTGCTCCCATATCAACAGCTTTTGCCTGAAATTTTTGTAAAAGCCATTCTTTTTTTGACAGGGCGGATATGAATTGATCGCCAGAAACGATAACCCCTGATACAACCGTGTTCTTATTACTTTTTAAATTCTTGTCTGCATAGAACAGACCTGAATTTATAGTAAACTTATCTGGTATGTCATATCCTGGTTCATCACGGCTGGTTCCATCAGGAACCTTGCTCCAAATGAAACCATAGGGTTTAATAGTCCCAAAATCATGTTGCAATACTTTTGAGGCAATAACAATATCCCCAATATTAAGATTGCTATCTATTGAACCTGCCGGGGACATGGAAATTACGATATCTATTGAAAAATTTGATAAAAGAAATTGAGTTGTGATGGCATTATTTACTTTGCCCATAGGAGATCTTACAATAACCACATTTATATTATCAATTAAACCGGAATAGAATTCTCTTTTTGCTCCTTGCGAAATTTTAACTATTTTTAAATCATTTTTTAATTGGGTCAGGCTTGAATTTAACGCAACTATGATTCCAATATCGGCATAACACAATTTTATTGCCATGCATTGGAGAAAAAGAATGATAAATCCTTTTGTTAATATTTTCATGTTTTATGCATTTAAATCGTTTAATTGATCCAGAAGATTTTGACCTGTTTGGGGGTTAACCATTTTTATAAAATTAATTTTCCCAAGCATTGATGACTTAAACTCATCAATAGTGTAAAATAGAGAAGCTTTCAGGCCTTTTTCTTTTTGTGCCCATTTTTTTATTTCCTGGTTTATATCTTTATTGCGACAATTGAACAGCACTGCTCTAATTTTTTTTATTTCCCTTTTTTCTATATTCAGTTTTTGATTTACCACAATACCGGCTATCTTTTGTCGTCCGCCATTTCGCAATATTCTCATTTTAGCTTCATTTATTTCAAATCCTTCTTCCTGCACTATTTTTTTAAAAAAGGGGATCATTCTGGTGATGTTTCTATTATTACTTGAAATGGAAATATCATCGGCATAGCGAGAATAGTCAAAATCTGTTTTTTCCCCTAAGTTTGCAAATCTTTTATCCAGTTTTGTACTTAGGATATTGGATATGGCAGGGCTTGTAGGAGCACCAGTTGGTAGCTTTCCATCATGCGTCATAAGTTTTGTCAGAGTCATGGATACCTGATGAGGATAACCCAATGCAATAAAAAGTCCTAAAACTCTTTTAAAAGTTATACTTGGGAAGAAATTTTTTACATCCATTTTTATAACCACTTTCTTTCCTATGTGCCTTTTCGCATTGGTTAGAATGGATCTTTTTTTTCTAAATCCTTCTGCATGAGAATTTAGTTGAATTTTTTGTAAAATATTATCTAATATTTGTCTTTGAACAATTTTTAATTTGGGTTTTGGTGCGAGAATTTCTCTTTTAGCACCGCTGCTTTTTTTTATATGAAAGCGGGTATATTGATTTGATTTATCGTTAGATAACCAGATTAAATGATCAATAGATACATTAAGCAAATGCGCAAGATGTGCTGAATTGATTAGACAAGTAAGCCCTTTGTTTTTCATTGCGATAAAGTAGGCTTTTAAAAAGAACAAGCACCTTGGATCAAGATGCCTGTTCTTTGCAAGCATCTTGTTTAGTTCTAATTTGTCAGAGCTTGTTTTGTTGCTGTAAAAGCAAATCTCTTTATCATAATCCAATCTCAGCCTGGCATAAGCTTCGATCAAGTCAATTATTTCAGGGTCAACGTTTGCTCGCTGATTGATTAATCTGAGATTTTTTAAATATTGTTTTTTATTGCCACATGATTTTTTTTTATCCATCCTTGGTTTTCCTAAAGAAAAATTGATACCGGAGCCTTTATTACTTAAAATCTACAGAGATGACCCAGTCATCTCTGTGCGAAGCAAGACAATGTGCATACATAACGTAACGCTATGCAAATACTCTAAATTTAAGGCTCCGGTATCAAAACTTAATTCCTTTCAATGAAAAATTTGGTTTTTTGGAATTTCTTAGATAGTTATGGTTTGGAAATGGAATCTGCCAACATCCTGAAAAATTATTGTTAGTATTATCCGGGTAGCAACCGACACAATTATTACAACTTATAGAAATTTTTCTTGTAATGAAGTTGCTACCACAATTAGAACAGCTTTCGCGCTCAGCTAAACCCATCAAAAAAAAATGAGACTCTAAATTTGTGTTGATTACTTTACAGTTTTTACATCGGACATCAATTATTTTAAACGCAAACGCCGGACTTAAGACCAATCCAGTATTTGCAATAGCCAGAAGTGTGGCTTTTGAAGTACCTTTTTGTAAAAATTGCCTTCTGGTTATTTTTTTCGTCATAATAAATCCAAATAGTCAGCAAATTATGTACCAATTTGTTTAAAATATATGGATTTTGTCAAAATAGCATTAACCACGCACAGGAAAACCTATTTTTTTAGATCAGAGGATTTGGGTGTGGGCCGGGAAAAAAGCACATATTTATGTGCAAAATTAACACTACCAGAGAATAAAACATATAACTATTTGAAATATTTGATAAAAAATTAATGCACTTAATTGTGTGCATTTTGCACACTCCGAGAGATTGCCAAAAAGACCCTATTTGTAGAAGAAGGAGCCAAGCCTGCCCAAATAAATTGACTTTAAGTATTCAAGTGCTAATATGCGAAAAGTGAGTTGTAAGTGGTAAGCATTGAGCTGGAAAGTTACAGATAAAAAAATTATGCAGGTGTGAAGATTTCCTATGAAAAAGAAAAAAACAGATATTTACAAAGGATTTGAACAGGGTCCCATTCGCCCGCCCAGTGAAGCAAGCAGTCTTTTGATACGTGTGACACGAAATTGCCCCTGGAACCGGTGTACATTTTGCCGGGTGTATAAAAAAAGGCAATTTTCCTTAAGATCTGTTGAAAATGTCATAAAAGATATTGATTCTTTGCAGGGTTATATTAAAAGAATCCAACAGATTGTCAAGCCGGGCGGATATGCAGACAATGAGGCTATTCATACCCTTTCCAACAGTTTTGAAGAAAAAGACCGGGTGGCTCTTAATGCCGCCATGAACTGGTATGCAACGGGTATGAAATCCATCTTTTTACAGGATGCCAACTCATTGATTATGAAACCAAATAATTTGGTTTTTATACTTGAACATATCAAAAAATGTTTCCCAAATGTTGACAGAATTACCTCTTACGCAAGAAGTCATACCATTGTCCGTATCAAGCAGGATGATCTACAGCGCATTGCCGATGCAGGATTAAACCGTATCCATGTGGGCATGGAATCCGGATCTGACACCGTATTAAAGAAAATTAATAAAGGGGTCACCAAAGCAGGTCATATCAAAGCGGGTTTAAAGGTAAAGGAAGCGGGAATGGAGCTGTCGGAATATGTCATGCCGGGCCTTGGGGGTATTGATTATTCCATAGAGCATGCCATGGAAACGGCTTCTGCACTCAACAGCATCAATCCTGAGTTTATCAGGATCAGAACCCTGGCAGTAACCAATGGAACCGTTCTTGCGGTGGAAACTGAGAAAGGAGAGTTTCAAAAGCCAAATGATACCATGATGGCAAAAGAATTAAGGCTGTTTATCGAAAGCCTTGACGGGATAGATTCCTATATCAAAAGTGACCATATCCTGAACCTGTTTGAGACCATTGACGGGAAAATGCCGGAAGATAAAGAAAAGATGATCAATATTATTGACCGGTTCTTCGAGCTTGAGCCGGAAAAAAGGGTTTTATACCAGATCGGCAGACGGATGGGTTTTTTCCGGGGTCCTGATGATATGGATGACAGTCCCCATCTTGAAAGGGTAAGGCAGGCCTGTGATCTTTACGGGGTGACACCTGACAACGTTGATGTGGTTATCGATGATCTGATGAAGCGTTTTGTGTGATCAAAAGTCCATTTATATCCATGTTCCGTTTTGTGTTAAAAAGTGTGTTTATTGTGATTTTTATTCAGAGACTCATCTGTCGCTGATCCCTGATTACATCAAATCCCTTCAAAAAGAGATTGAAACAAGATCAGGTTCAAAGGACAAAATTAATACCATATACTTTGGTGGCGGAACCCCCTCTCTTCTTCCTGTCAAAGATATTGAAAATCTTTTACAAATCATTGGAGATAAGTTCTTAATTTCCCGGGATGTCGAAGTCACACTTGAAGTTAATCCGGGAACGGTTGATTTAAACTATCTGAGACAATTAAAAAAAGCCGGAATCAACAGGCTCAGTATCGGTGTCCAGTCATTCAATAATAACAAGCTTAGATTTTTAGGCAGAATCCACACAGCGGATCAGGCGGTCAAGACCATTGATCATGCAGATAAAGCAGGGTTTGACAATATCAGTATCGATTTGATCTATGGGGTTCCTTTTGAGACAGAAACAAGATGGCTGGAAGACTTAAAACAGGCAGTGATGATAGCACCTTCCCACCTGTCCTGCTATATGCTCACCATTGAGCCCGGCACACCCCTTGGTGAAAAGTTGAAAAAAGGTTTGGTAAGCCCTCTTGACAGCAGGGTCATGTCAAGGCTGTTTAAAAAGACTTCCCGATTTTTAGGTGAATTTAAGTATGAGCATTACGAGATTTCTAATTTTTCAAAGGGCAGGCAAAATCGCTCAAAGCATAATTCAAAATATTGGGATATGACTCCGTACTACGGGTTTGGGCCTGCTGCTCATTCCTATGATACAAAAATAAGATCCTGGAACCATCAGAGTATTGAAACATATATAAAGGACATGGATTCAGGCAGACTTCCCGTTAAAGACCGGGAAATTTTGACCCTTGATCAGAAAATGATGGAGATGATCATGCTCAGGCTTCGCACCCTTGAGGGGATAGATATGAATGGATTTGAAAGCCAGTTTCAAATATCCTTTCAAAATTATTTTAATGAAATTCTGGATCACATCCGAAAAGAAGAATTAGGCAGGTTTCAGGATAAGAGGTTTGCATTGACGCTTGAAGGTAAAGTTCACCTGAACAATATCAGTGAGGTCTTTGCAAAAAAAATTTTTTTATAATATCCCCGTCCTTGATCCAGGGATTCCCCGTAACTATTCTGTAGAATCAATTCGTTTTTCCATTCCCTTTAAAATCTACAACAAAAAATTATAAAACAAGCCCATTAATTGCTACAATTTTAAAAAAAAGCGTTTCCAGCAAAAAAGTGCTGCTTTTCAGCAAAAAAGTCAAAGCAATGATTTAAAAATCCGGATAGAATCATGCTCAATCTGAAAAAGCCACACCCGTTGTGAGGCGGGGTCGGAAAGCCACGGATCTTAATATGAGAAAGCCGGGTTGCCTGTAGCAGTACAGTGTATCCCGGCTTTTTTTTGTTTTTCGCCGGAAAGGAGGAAAGGGGGGTGACAAAAAAATACAAGGGATGAAAAAATGAACAAACTGTTTTTATTATAAATTTAAGGAGATATTTATGAAACGATTTTATTTAATTCTTTTTGCCATGATTTTTTTCTTGGCCCCTTCGGTAAATGCTGATGTTGTAACCTTTGACAACAATACCCTGGCTTCGGAGTCCTACTGGAACGGTTCTGACGGATCAGGTTTGTTTATAAGCGGTGATGCCTGCTTAATGAATGGTTATAATACAAGTTATGGAAGCTGGGACGGATGGGCATACTCCAATACGACAGATACCACAACTCCGGGATTTGCCAACCAATACAGTGCCATCACAGGTTCCGGTGCCAACGGTTCATCAAACTTTGGTGTTGCCTATGACGGTGGTTTTTATGGTACGGCATCTCCCCCCAACCTCTCCTTTGGAGCTGTTACAGGAAATGATTATAATACCACTATTTCCGGTGCCTATTTTACCAACACCACCTATGCCTATCTTTCCATGCGTGATGGAGATTCTTTTGCCAAAAAGTTTGGCGGTGAAACAGGTGATGATGCGGACTGGTATAAGCTGAATATTAAAGGAATTGCCGAGGACGGATCCACAGCCAGTTCAGTTGATTTTTTTCTGGCTGACTTCACGTCTGCAGACAATTCCCTGGATTATATTGTGGACGACTGGACATGGGTCGATCTTAGCGGTCTTGGTGATGTTATCGGACTGGAGTTCACAGTCTCTTCCTCTGATAACGGTGCCTATGGAATGAATACCCCGGCCTACTTTGCCATGGATGATCTCAATGGTTCTCCAGTACCTGTTCCTGCTGCCGTGTGGCTGCTTGGATCAGGAATCGCTGCACTGCTTGGGTTTAGAAGAAAAATCAAATTTTGATTATTATTAAGGAATAAATCATGAAAATAAAATTATTTGCAATTTTAACTTTTTTAATCATTTTTTCCATGGGAACTGCAAGTGCAGGTCCCTATACAGGGGATGGTATTGCCGGATTTGTGGGAAGTGATGTCAACCCCGTCTTCAATGGCTGGGCAACAGGGTATCAGAACTATAATCCTGCCCCTGGTGTAAGTGCAGGGTGGCAACAACCGGGACAGACCTTGGGGCCTGTTACCGGCAGCAATGTCGATATTGCCTCCCTGGGAGACCTGAACCAGGATCAGATTGATGCCTGGCTGGCTGATCCCCAGAATAATCCAGGGCCCGGAGAAATAACACTAACCTTTGAAACTCCGATTATCAACGGATCAGGCTATGATTTTGCTGTTTTTGAAAACGGGTTCATGTCCGGCAGCGGCCTTTTTGCAGAACTTGGATATGTGGATGTATCCACGGACGGTAACAATTTTGCCCGTTTCAACAGCGTTTCCCTGACATCCGGCCCGGTGGGCGGATACGGCACCATCGATCCCACGGATGTTCATAATCTGGCAGGCAAGCATCCCAACGCCTATGGCACATCTGAAGGCACCGGGTTTGATCTGGAAGAATTGCTCTTAAACGATATGGTTCTGGCAGGCCTGGTTGATCTGAATGACATCAACTATGTCAGAATAGTAGATATCCCGGGTAGCGGCGACTTTCTTGATTCCCTGGGCAATCCGATTTATGACGCCTGGGTTACATGGGGATCAGGTGGTGTGGATCTTGAGGCAGTCGGTGTAATCAATTCAGTTCCTGTACCGGGTGCCCTCTGGCTGCTGGGATCTGGTTTATTCGGTCTTGTGGTAATACGCAGGAAAAAATAATTAAAAGGAAATTAAATGTGAAACAGATTCGTATACTATTAATACTTATGGCACTGCTGGTCACCACGGGTTTTGCCTGGGCAAGCCCCTATGCAGTAGAAGTTATAGGCTCTCAGGGTCCCTTTGGCCCAAGCCCCTATGATGATCCTTATTCTCTACTGGGGAAACCATCCACCAATTTTGCGAACTGGGGAAATTCCACAGGACGAGTCAAAATGGTTGAACCGGCCTGGAATATCAGCCCGGATGGAAATAAATTGATTACAACCATTAACTCTGGAGCATTTATCGATGTAAAATTTGATCACAGAGTTATGGATGATCCCAACAACCCTTTTGGAATGGATTTTCTTGTTTTTGGCAATGCTTTTTACACTGGTAGCGGTTATATCAGCGACAGCACCAACATGAACAACTGCATGCTTGCAGGAGGAGGATGGTTTGAAAAAGTAACCGTGTCTGTTAGTCAGAATGGTGAAGACTGGTATTCCTATATCAACGGACCCTATGGAGACAGGGCTTTCCCCACCCAGGCCTATGAATGGGACAGGGAAAATGCCGGATGGACAGATAATGAAATGGATTTTACAAAACCCGTGGACCCGGCCCTTGCAGAGACGCTGGTGGCGGGGGGAATTTTCGTTGCAGATGCCATTGAACTCTATAACGGGTCAGGCGGCGGTACAGGGTTTGATCTTGCAGAGTCCGGTTATGAGTGGATCCAGTATATCAAAGTCGCAGGCGTAAACGGTGACGGTGAAATTGATGCATTTTCAGATGTTGCGCCCGTGCCGGTTCCTGCTGCCATATGGCTGCTTGGTTCTGGTCTGCTGGCTATTGTCGGTCTTAAGAGAAAAAACAATTTAAGGAGGTGAAAATGGAAAGATTGAAAATGAAAAGTGTTGTGTTTGCAGCCGTTTTTGTAATGTTCGTGATGGTTGGAACTGCCGGAGCCGCCTTTACATTTGATGATATTGAGTATTGGGTCGGATCAGGCAGCAACCAGGCGGCTATGGTTATCGATTGGAATGACGGCAAAGACCCGCAATCCCTTGCATGGGGTTACCGCTGGGACGGAACGGCAACCGGCGAAGATATGATCATGGCGATTGCCGGCACAGGCGATGGATACACCCCGTATGGCGACGATATGCGCCTCTTTGCAAATTTAACTTACTATGGCGGCCTGGGATATGCCGTATTCGGCTTAGGGTATGACCTTGATGGTGACGGAGGTTCCTTTATTTCCGGCGAAGAAGGGTATCTAACCGAAACCGGCTATGCCACCGACCCGGACGATCATTACCGCGAAGGCTGGTATACCGGCAACTGGAGCTATTGGTGGGATGAAGATTTTAATGATACTATTGGAGATTCGTGGCATTTTGCCCCCCTTGGACTGTCGTCTCATGTGCTCACTAACGGCCTTGTGGACGGCTGGAGTTTCGGCGGCCTTCCAGGCGAACCTGTGGCAGCAGCACCTGTCCCGATACCCGGAGCTGTCTGGCTGCTTGGCAGCGGACTTATGGGTCTTGCAGGACTGAGAAGAAAGCCTGGAGCCTGAAAGGTATATAGCTGCATGCCGGTTGTCTAATTAAAAAATTTTGAACAAAATATAAATATTTTATAAAAAAAAAGAGGAATAAATAATGAAAAATGTCATTAATTCTACGATACTTGGCCTGGTGTTGTTTTTGTGTCTGTTGATAACATCAAATTCCCATGCCTCGGGTGTCTTGTTGGACAACGCCATACTAACAAAAAGTTTCGAGGCCGTTGGAGCACAAGGTACAGCCCGAGGCATCGTATTTGATGGAGAGTCTTATTTTGCTATTTGGGGAACTGAAGATGATCCGATAGTTCAGTACGACGCAGATGGAAACTATGTCACAAAGGCGTACCCGATGTATCCGAACTATATGTATAGTGGTATGGCTTCTATTGTTCAACACGGTGACGACCTTTTTGTTTTGGGAGACGTCTCGAATTGGTCTCCCACATTAATTCATCAAGTGAACAAGTCGAATCTGGTGGAAATGCCGACAATAGGAACGGTGGGTTTTAAAATCCCTTTTCCTGTTGCGGCCACTTTTCAGTTGCAAGGTGATACCCTTTATGCCCGTAATTTTTTAAATATTTTCGTACTTGATTGGCCTAGCGGCAATTACGTGGATGAGTTTACTTTAGACACTACGTTGAGGAGTGATGGGTGGCCTGATGGAATTACTCTTGCACTTGCGGATGACTATATACTGATACAAAAAGGTGATACGGTACAAGCATTCGATTTTACAGGCAACATGGTAGGTGAATGTACGGGTATTCCTGGTCATGGAATACCTTCTTTTTCGTTTTCTTACACCGATGATTTACTTTGGATGAATAGTGGTGGGGAATGGAAAGGTTATGACATTGGTCTTAACCCGGTTCCCATCCCCGGTGCGGTATGGCTTTTAGGTTCGGGGCTGCTGGGTCTGATCGGTATCAGGAGAAAAAATGCGGTTTAGCGGAACGGATAACCGCTTAGCTCTTTTTCAATAAATCAGGCTGACAGGTATTATCGGTATCAGGTGTAGAGTACCCGTTACAAGGACATAATGGTTAAGTCCGGAATATCGGCAATGAAAATTAAAAAGCGCAAAAAAATACAAACTTATAGCAAATAATTAAAAGCAATTATTATTTAGATGCTATATAAATTTGCATATTAATAAAGGAATGAGGTGTGAGGGAAGCTGAACCGGCAATTCGTTCCTCACTACTCTAAGAAAATAAAATATATGATATGAAAAACAAAATATATATTATTTGTTCTATAACAGGCATTGCACTTGCAGCAGTCTTTTATTTATTCCCTTGGGATGATATACAAAGTATCCCGTCTTCTCAAACAGCCCTTATATCACATGCCGCAACTGCAATGCCTGAACCATTGACAAAATCTTTAATGGATAAAAACAAAACATTTGATCCGGCTTTGTCTTCCGAACAACTGCCTGTACTGCCTCCTTTGGCAGAGTCAGTTCCAAAAAATCGTGACCAGGTAGTCAATAACGATGAAATCCTGCCGGCAGAACCTTTGGAGGATATGGCAGAAAACCCGGCTGATGTAGATGAAGAGGCTGTTTACTTAACTGCTCAGGTATTCAGGGATGAGGCACTTGAGACCTTTCCCGTGTACACTGTCCGGATTCACAAACCGGAATCAATAGGATCAGATTTTGAAGAATCAGGCAGTCAGGCAGCAGAACAAAAGGCCTTTGGGCCCGGTTCAAATGAAATATGGATTCGTATCAAACCTGAAAACGCAAGAGAGATGAAGGAGGTGATGGCACAGACAGCAGACCTTTACCGCCAATATGTCAACGAATATGATAAGGATGTTAAGGTTATAAACTGGGTAGGCGGCCAGCCCTGGGCAAGCATAGTGTACAGCCCGGACGGCGGGATTGTAACCCGATAGTTTTTGGGTAGTGAAGGGGAAACTATTTATTTCTCATAAATCAATACTTTTATGTAAGTACGAATATAAGGAGGAAGATGTTTATGAAAAATTTCATAAAAAGACAATGGCTGTTTTATGGTGCAATTGTTCTTATGCTATTGTTTTTAAAAGGCCCTGCCTTTGCTGCAGATGATTTTTTTCTGTACGGAAATCAGGATGCAGGTGATGTAACCGAGTGTGATGTCCAGCCGGTCATTGACAGCTGGTTTACAGCACTTGACTATTTCAGGGATGGTCCCAATGAAGGCAGAATGCTTGCTGCCACCGGAAAGAATGTTTATATCCAGTCTGCTGAGGGTTCAAGCACCTGGATAAAAATTGCCAAGGTTGACTATACCATGGATCCTGCATTTATCAGGATCTCGCCTTCAGGTAACACGGTTGCACTGGGGCTTGGCTGGGGCCAGAGTATCCTTGTGTTTAATGCATCCCTGCTTGATGCAGGCACACCCGAAGAGCCTGTGGACCTGAGTGATTCCGAAGAGGTTCTGGACTTTGCTGAAAACCACTATGATGCTGCCTGGGTGGGCGAAGATCATATTGTCATCAACGGCGGACAGTGGGTTATTCCCGGCCAGAGTGCCGTCAGTGGAGTTGTTACCCTTAATATCACAAATGAGACAAATATAACACAAGGCGTCTGCGGCTCAATTCCAGGGGCATCCTCAGGTATTGCCGTAGACGAAAACAATAATCTGGTCTTTGGCATCGGGGCTGGAACCAACACAGGAGAACTTAAAATATGGCCGGCAGGTGACTGGTGGACAGGAAACGGTCCGGTTGCAAATCCGCTGGCATATAACGGCCCTGAGGGTCTGAAATTTGCACACCAGGTTTTAAGTGCTGCTCATCTTGGATTTGACGAGGAAGGCAGCCTCCATGTAGGGGGCGGGGTCTTTGTAAACCCCGGGCCAGTCAATCTTGAAAGCGGTTATGCAGCCCTGATCAATCACAAGGTCATGACCAATGCCCTGGCCTCTGTTAACAACCCGGAGATTGATCTCTATGAAGTTAATGAGACCAATGGTTCCCAGTACAGGGAATTTGGCCCGGATGTCTGCCGCAATGATACTGCCACGGGTGTGATGGCAAATGGCAGTGCTCTGTCTGTCAACTGGAATCCTGCCACACCACCGGGCGGTGCAAACTGCGTAATAGGAGGTAATAATGACTGGTGGCAACCTGGTGTTGTACCAAGGCTGACCACATATAAAGTCAATGAGTCCCGGGATGGTGATGGCGATTTCGTCGCAGATGTTGATGATCATACTCCCAACACCTATGAAACAGCTAATGTAGACTCTGACGGGGACGGATACGGAAATCTCATTGATGGTGATTTTAATAATGATGATGTTGTCAATTACTCTGATTTCCTTGAATTTAGAGGCAAATATGGAACGAATGATAGCAATGCAGACATGAATAGTGATGGCATTGTTAATTACTCTGATTTTCTTATGTTTAGAACTCAATATGGGAAAGAAGCACCCTATTATAATTAAGGAAACATGAAATAATGAAAAATAAAATTTTATATTTAATAATAATCCTTCTGGTAACTGTCGTTTATACAGGAAGCGCCATGGCAACCTGGTCATTTAATATTACTACAGATTACGCTTTAGGAGATGCCCAGGCAGTTTTTGATCTCAATTTTTTAACGGATGAAGAAATTACAATAGAAGCATATGCTTTTGAATTTAAGTTTGACAAAGATGAACTATCCTATGTCAGCTCGACCAATACTCCGACAGAAGGATTGTACTCTCAATTTTTAGGACCTTTTTCCGCAGATCAGGAAAATGGAACGTTAGATGGTTTTAACGCTGCATCTTTTTCGTCTTCTGTTTTGGCTCCTGCTAATTATTTGCTAGGAACTTTCACGTTTGACGTTACAAATTCAGTCAAGGATGGAGTAACAGATTTTAATTTTGATTATACTGATAGTATGTTTGGTTTTGGGGTAAATGGTATTGACTGGGGAGCTGACAACACAAAAGCATTGCCACATTTTACTGACATCGGTGCCGTTCCTGTCCCTTCGGCTGTATGGCTACTAGGGTCAGGGCTTATGGGCCTGTTGTACTTTAGAAGAAAAAAAGCATAATTTTCATAACCCATAATTTAACAAAGAGCACCGGGGCAGCATCCCGGTGCTTTTTCCCTTTTCGTGCAAGGTGTTTTGACCATGATGAACAGATTGATTAAATCTTTTTTATCCTGCATCTGCTTTTTTGTTGTATTTGTCGTGATTCTGTCAGGCAATACTGTTACGGCAAAAACAAAATTTATTAAAAAATCCCCTCTCCTTGTTATTGAAGAACCAAATATTAACGCAGGAACCGTGGTGGAAGGATTTTTGATTCGTCACACCTTTTTATTGCAAAATCGTGGTGATGCGCCTTTGCATATCACCAAAGTTACGACTGACTGCGGGTGTACCAAAGTCAAATATGACAAAATTGTTGAACCGGACAGAAACTCATATCTGCGGGTGGCCTTTAACACGGCAGGAGAGGCAGGTAGTCAAGTAAAGACAATCAGGATATTTTCTAATGATCCCTTGCAGCCCGAGATTATCCTTGATATTACAGCCAAAGTGTTAAAAGCTGTCAAAGTACAACCTGACAGGATTTTTTTTAATGGGTTGGCCGGTAGAGAGCTTAAACAGACCGTTACAATTTGTGCACCGGATAATAAGCCCTTTTCCTTAAAATTCAAAAAAAGCCAATTGTCTGATCAGGTGGGGTTTTCCATTGAAAAGAAAAAAAATAATTCATGGCTGGTGCATATTAAAAACAAAGCTCAAAAAGCTGAGACCAGCCGGGGCAGAATTTTTTTGACCACCGACATTAAATACAGACCATTGATCACTATTCCGGTCTATTCAAGAATCCATGATTCCCTTATGGTGATTCCCTTAAAAATCGATTTTGGGAAATTAAAAAAAATATTGTACATGGCCACAAAAACCCCGAACCCGGTACGGTCTGTAAATTTAAAGTCTTCAAACAAAAAAGCGCCCAAGATCACATCCATTGATATTGATCCAAAAAGGTTTGCTGCAAAAATTATTTATCTTAAAGACATGGGCATAACAAGAATAGAAATCAGCGCTGATGTAAAAAATTTTGAAAAAGGCCCTTGTCAGGCCATGCTTGAATTATCTTTAGACAGCCCCGGACAAAGGACTATTTCCGTACCGGTACACCTGGATATTCAATGAACCAAAGACAAGGATGAGGTGTTTTTACTCTGAACTGCCGGGTTCAAGAAAACCCAGGGCAGATGGAACAACAGGCGGGCAGGGCGGGCCAAACTTTAAATCAAAATCATATTGTTTGCCGGTATTGGAATCATTCTTTGCAAAAGTGATATTTTTGCCTTCAGCAAGCACTCTTATATGATTTGTATCAGGAGGAATAAATCCTTTATCATGCATAAATTCAATTTTAAATGAATCACAAAAAAAATTGATCCCGTTCATGGAATTAAACCCTGAGCTAAAAGTTATTCCTCCTTTTGAAACAATGTTGAGATGTTCAAATCCTGTCCCTCCCATGGGGAAATCTTTGTGATTAATATTTCGATATATAGGAATAATCACATCACATATGGCCACGATGGTCATATTTTTCATGCTGCTGCCAAAGGGCTGTCTGGTGTCGCAACTTGCCCAATCGTCGGTCGGGCTGCATTTAACACAGGTGAAGCCGGGCAATGGGGGGTTGTTACTGCCGGCAATACATGGGAAAGGGGTCAGGTAAGCCGTATACCCGGGGATATCAATATAGATAATTTCATGATCATCATGCTGTTTGGTAAAATCAAAATAACAGCGTTTTGTCACTTCATCAACAGCATATAATTCATTGTTGACTTTAGTCTCGGCATAGTTCCGGTCTGCTTTTTTTTTCATCTTTTTAATAAATGTTTCCAAAGGTATGATATGGTTTTTGATTACCTTGATTTCAGGCAGAAAATCCGAGGCTTTTCTGCCACTGGATCTGTAACTAATGCCACCTGAAAAATTGACATATGGCTCATAAAGATAGATCCCGTTTCCCCTGCCTGTGGCAGTTTTTACAGTATCGGCGATCAAAGGGCCCCTAAGATACATTTTACGTTCCGCATACATATTGCCGTTGTTTATGGAAATTTTCATTCCCCCATCAAATTTAATATTTTTACCCGAGACAATACTGACCCGTGGGAGATACGCCACTGCGGCACCTTTTATTTTTGTTGTCCTGTGGAAGCCTGTCAGGCTTTTTACCTCATCGCCAATGGTGACAAGTACGGCATTAAAGGTTTCCTCTTCGGGAAAGTTATCTGAAGTTTCTTTAACAAAATCCTTATATTCGGTAAAAGATTCATATTCTTCAAAAGTATCATAAAATCCTGTTTCTACGGATATGGATTCTTCGGGAATGGAAAGATTACTGCCCCGGACAATATTCATTACAATATTTTTTAATTCATTTTCATCACTGACAAAGCATATATTATCAACAGCAGTCAGGGCAGCAGCTTCTGCACAGGACTGGTACCGGTTCTTTTCCTTTATGAAAAATCCTGTATCCAGAGTATAGGCAAACAAAGTGAGCAGAAACATCATGGTCAGGGCAAACAAAATAACAAAACTGCCCTGTTCTGATTTCAGTAATGATTCTCTGTGCTGCAAACAAAACAAGATATCAGCCTTCATTGTTATCAGTCTTTAATCATTGTTTCATTACAGGGTAATATTTTTTTGTATAAATAGAATCGGCAATATCACCGGGCATGCCAGTGGCAGAATTATTATTTTCTGGATCCCCGGGTTTGATAGTCTGGATATCAAAGGCTGACGTCTGGTCATTTTTGCGGGTTCCGGTAAGATCCATCATTTTTTTTGCTTTTTTGGGTTCATTGCGCATGGCATATATGCAGGCCATGTTATGCCATGCATCAGATATACCATGATGCTCCAGCAATAGTTTCATTGTCTGGTCATCTTTTTTCTGCATGCCCAGACAGATGGCAAGATTGTTAACAGCAGTCTTGTCGGAAGGGTTTAAAGCCAGGCTTTTTTTAAAATTTTTTTCTGCTTTGGTATATAGTTTTTCAGACAGTTGCAGATATCCGAGGTTATTCAAAAAATCCGCTCTTCCCGGATCAAGTTTGACTGCCTGTTCAAAGGCTTTTTGAGCCTCGTCATTTTTTTTTGTCATGGCATGGAGCATACCGAGATTGTTGTGAACAGAGGCATTTTTACCATTAATTGTCAGGGCTTTTTTAAAATAGTTTTTGCTTTCCTTGAAATTTTCTGTTTCCCTGGCACAGACACCTGCAAGATCATAAACCCTGGCGTTTTTACTGTCCATGGTAATTTTTAATTGAACAAGTGCCACATCATAAAACCCTTCTTTGATCAGACTTTCTGCCAGGGCCAGATGATTGGGCTTTAAATCTTTTGTTTCCCAGATATCCTGCCCGGACTTGGCAGGGATTGCTTGATTTTGGGAGTTTTTTGCTGTTTTTTTAAGAACTATACAGCTGGGAAACAGCATAACCATAACCATTAATGGAATTATTATTATTTTGGCAGACTTCATTTAAAAACCATCCTTAACAAGGTTGATAAAATTAATAATCACAGGACCTAAAATGATGAGCATCAAAGCCGGTAGAATAAAAACCACCAGAGGCAGAGTAAGTTTTGTAGACAGCTTGGCGCCCTGTTCTTCTGCTGCCTGCTGCCGCAGGGTTCTCAAGGAATCAGTATGGATTTCCAAAGCCCGGATCATGTCTGTACCGGTTTTAGAGGACTGCAAAAGTACCGTCACCACACTTTTTAAAGACTTTGAGGGATTTCTGTCCCCAAGATTCTCAAGAGCTGTTATGCGGAGAATTCCGCCCTTGACCTCAAGAAAATAGAGCCCGAACTCCCTGGACAAAACAGGTGCAATATTCGTAAGTTCCCTGCACACCCGGTATAATGCAAAATCAAAACCAAGACCTGCCTGAAGGCAGATCATTAAGAGATCAAGGGTGTCCGGCAGTTCCTTGAATATACTAATCTGTCTTGAGTTGATTTTTTTTTTCAAGACTAAATCAGGAATAAAATATCCCATGGAAAACGGTATAAACAGGATCAGAATTTGCTGAACACAAATGGTCCCCAAAAGAAGAATATACAGCAGACAAGGAAAGAAAAACAGCAGGCCAAGGCCGATTTTAAATCCAAAAAAAAATATTCCGGCATCAGGATGACGGAATCCTGCATGGATTAATTTTTGGTTTATAGTCAGGATATCACTTTGTTCTTTGGGGGTTGCAAACTTTCCTAGAAATTTTACAGTATTAAATAATAACCCGGAGTCTGGCCTGTCATGAAAATATTCGCTGTTGCCGGTTTTAGTCAATTTTTTAACCACTCCCTTTTTCAGATACCAGGCATCAATAAAAGTTAATAAATACAAGCTTGTTCCAAAAGTTGTGCAGAAAATCAGTATATTCAAAAAAAGGGTAACGGAGATCATATCTTTACCTTTGCCATTTTTCGCATGACAATAAAACCCGTGATTTCCAACAACACAGCCATGTAGATCATGATCCTGCCAATGGGGGTTGCTGTCAATCTTGACATATAATCCGGGTTGAATAACCAGGCAAATAAGCCAAATAAAAATGGCAGCATGGCAATAATCAGGGCACTGAGCCTGGCCTCTGCCGAGTAAGTTTTAATCCGACGGTTAAATGTGAACCGTTTTTGGATAGTATTGGCAAGGGCTTCAAGAACTCTGATCAGGTTACCACCGGTTTCTTTCTGGATAATAAAGGCAGTACAGAAGAGCTTGATGTCAGACAGGGATTGATACCGGTTTTCAAGGTTATGAAATGCCTGGTCAAAGGAAAACCCCATGGCCATTTCCTGGTAAACAATCCTGATTTCCGCACCAAGGGGGCCTGGTACGGCTCGGGCAGCTTCCTTTAAAGCTGTATCCACAGACTGTCCTATCTGTAAGGCCCTGACAATTATGCCGATTATATCAGGCATTTTTAAGATAATTTCTTTTTCAAGCTGTTTTTTTTTAAAATACAGAAAACCTGCCGGCAATGACATGACCAGGACAAAAACAGCCACGGCAATGATGATGCTGTTTGCCAGAAAGCCTGTTGCCAAGGCAGACAAAAGTCCTGTAACTATTGGTATTATGATGAATACTTCAGGAGAAAGAGTGATGCCGGCACAAATTAAAAGATAATGAAGGGCTTTAAGACTCAGTCTCCCGGTTCTGTCTTCAAGCCTGATGACATCGGCATGACTTCCGTTTATTTCGGAACCGGGTGTAGCCAGATTTTTAATTTTATGTCTGGTCTGTGTTCTTTTTTTTATCCTGGCAGCACTAAAGGTTGTTAAAAATACAAAAAGGGTGACCATAAAAAAAATCAGCAGTTTCACAATCAGGATATCTCCGTTACATCACTGAACATTTCAGGATCAAGTGCTATACCAGACAACCTGATATGCTCTGCGGCTTTTGGTATGTGACCTTTTCCCCTGAAACAGCCCATCACCCTGTCATTTTCACCAATACCGCTTTGGTCAAAAGAAAAAACAGACTTCTCAACAATGGTATTATCCAGGACACCTGTCACCTCGCAGATATGGGTTATCCTGCGTTTGCCGTCCGTCAGCCTTGTAATGTGCACAATTAAATCAATGGCGCTGGCAATCAGGGTTTTTAGTGCTTTTTCAGAAAATGAAATATTACTCATGGATGCCATAACTTCAAGCCTTGAAATAGCATCTTTTGAGGAATTGGCATGCACAGTGGACATAGAGCCTGGATGCCCGGTATTCATTGCCTGGAGCATGTCTATAACTTCAGCGCCCCTGCTTTCTCCCACAATGATTCTGTCCGGTCGCATTCGAAGACTGTTTTTTACACCCCTTTTCCTTCTATGTTTGCGGGCCTGGACTCAAGCCTGATCACATGGAATTGATGGAGCCTGAGTTCAGCACTGTCTTCTATGGTGATGACCCGCTCGTTTTCCGGGATATCCTCTGAAAGCACATTCAGCAAAGTGGTTTTTCCTGCTCCTGTACCGCCGGAAACCAGGATATTAAGTTTTGAGCGGATAGCTGCTTTTAAAAAAATCATCATTGCTTTACTCATGGACTGTTTTTTCAACAAATCACCCATTGTCAGTCTGTTGTTACCAAATTTCCTGATGGAGAGCATGGGGCCGTCCAGGGCCAGGGGGGGGACAATCACATTGACCCTTGAGCCGTCCGGCAACCGTGCATCTACCATGGGAGAAGCCTCATCAACACGCCTGCCGACAGATGTTACAATTTTATCAATAATATGCATCAAATGTTTGTCATCCCGGAACCGGGCATGTGTGGGATAAAGCAGACCGTCTTTTTCAACCATAACCTGGTTATGGCCGTTTACAAGGATATCCTGAATAGTATCGTCCTCAAGAAAGGTCTGGAGAGGACCGAAACCGATAATTTCATGGATCAAGTCAGACACAAGTCCGGCACGTTCTTTCATGTTCAGAGGCAAGGCTTCTTTGTGGGTAATTTCATTGAGGATATTACGGATGACTGTGGCAAGTTCTTTTTTGGAAAGATCAGTTACCGTATCCAGATCCAGCTGGTCAACAAGTGAGAGATGAACCTTTGCCTTTATGGCATTATACCGCTCATGGTTCATATTACCCAGGTCAAAAAATTGTTGACCATTGGCTTGTTCTGTTGAATTGATCCGTTTACTTAATTTCATTTTTTTTCTTAAACAGCAGGTTTTTCCATTTTTTTTCAGGCACGGGTTTTATGCCGGTTAAACCGGCAGCCATTTGATTGATCTGCTGATTGATCCTGCTGTTTTTTGCAACACTGTTCAGGGTTGCACCTTTGTTGGCAGCCTGGATAAATAATGGATAATCATTTTCCAGGACAAATGATATTTGCCCGCTTAAGATACGTTCCAGGTCTACAATTTTAAATTCGTTTTTTTTCAGATGCCGGTTAAGAACAATGTTCAGGCCATCAGGCTTAAAATCAATTTCATTTAAGAATTCAATCACTTTTTGAACGCTTTTGGCCGAAGGGATACTCTGCTGTACCATAACCAGCAGGCGATCTGTGCATGGCAATAATTTTAAAGTCCGTTCGGAAAAATCATGGGGACTATCCACCACAATATAGTCAAAATATCCTTTAAGCAGTGAGATCATATCAAAAATATCCTGGCCCGAAATGCTGTCCGAATCATTAATTTCTTCAGGTGTGGTCAGAACGAAAAATCCGCAATCATGGCGAAAAAGCGATGAAAACAGCAATTGCTTATCCATCCTGTCCATGTCCCCGACAAGATCATATGGGGTGAATGACGGAACAATGTCAAGGTAACTTGTTATATCCCCCATAAACAGATTCAAGTCCAGGAGCAGGATTTTCCCCTTTGTAATATCATAAATATGGTCTGCAAGATTTATGGCCAGGGTTGTCACTCCAAGGCCGCCTTTAAGGCTGAACACCGTGAATACTTCAGCTTTCTGTACCATGCCGGAGGATCGCTTCAGACCGTTTTTCACACACGCGGCCACGTCTGCTCCGGTAAATCCGGGAATAAGAAAATCAGTTGCCCCGGTCCTGAAGCCTTCCAGTATTATGTCAGGGTCTTTTCCGTCATCAATCAGAAAAACCATGGTGTCCGGCTCTTTTTTCAACATGAGCCCGACAATTTTCATGCAGTCTTTAGCGTTTGTGGTAACGTCCATAAATACCATGCCGGGTTTGTGATTTCTCAAGTATTGATATCCATCTGATAACGTCTCAATGGTTTTAACGATCTCAACAAAAGAAATAAGACCTGTGATGATTTTGTTCTGAAAGTTTTTGCTGGTGTTGACAATGATACCTGTGAGGTTTTGCTCCATGATAACCCTATTTTATAAATCCTGTTTTTCCTTTAAATACAGCTTGTTTTTCATCGGATTCTTCTGAACCCTCAAATTTGTTTTTAATAAAAAAATCTATGTCACTGATTTTAGTTTTTATTTCTTTTCCTGGAAGGCCGGGAACTTTTTCTTCTTCCATGGCCCTGACTATGGTTGGGGTAACCATGATCAGAAGTTCAGTTTCAGAGTGATTGGTCTCCTTGCTGGTAAAGGCTGTTCCAATAAAGGGGATGTCACCTAGGAAAGGAATTTTGTTTACGGTCTGATAAAAATTTTCCTTTAAAAGCCCTGCCATGGCAAAGGTCTGACCCGACTTTAACTGCAGGGTGGTATCGGCCTTTCGTGTAGCAAGCCCCGGCACGGTAGCGCCACCTGCTGTTACTCCAAGGGAAAAATCAGGATAACTGACTTCAGGAGAAACTTTCAGAGTAATCACTTCCCGGTCAATAATATACGGGGTAAATTTCAGAATGACGCCATAGGGGATATTTTGAATGCTGATGCTGCCGCTGTCACCCTGAACCGGAACCGGGAATGAGCCGCCCACCTGGAATTCAGCCTCCTGTCCGTTCATGGTTACGAGCGTGGGTGTGGCAAGTGAGCGGGCAAGTCCCTGGCCTTTTAAAAGACTGATCATTGCAAGCCAGTTGTATTTTGTTGCGGTTAAGGCAATTTGAAATGCATTGCCAAAAGGGGTAGAGAGGTTATCGCTGGCTGTTACCAGTACAGTTGATGCATTTTCTTGAGTTGTATCCGTACCCTTGGGCTGACCTTTAAAAAGACCGATTCCAAGGTTTTGGCTCATCCGTGAAAAATTGAGACCCATCTGTTTTAAACCGGATTTTGAAATTTCAGCAATCACCACCTTGAGCTGGACCTGCTGGGATCCTGTTAAGCGAATCAAATTATAATATTTAATATTAAAACTTTCCACAATTGTCAGAATCTGGTTAAGAACTTCCTGGCTTGCCACGCTGCCTTTTAAAAGAATGGTTTCTTCTTCCGGGGCCACGCCTGCACCTATAATATCTATTTTTATCTTTGGGGCAATGGTGGAGATCCTGTCCTTGATTGCTGTTACAATCCATGGTCGTATGGTTGTATAAACTATTATATCATATGCTATAATAGTTTTTTCATCATACCAGATAATCAGGCTTGTTGATCCTGATACTTTTGCCTTTGACACCACCAGAATCTGGGTCGGTGTCAGCATAGTCACATCCGCAATTTTAGGATCTGCCACAGAAGCCCTGATAATGGGTTTTTCTGTTTGCAGAAGATATGAATGATGCACCTCTATGGATATGGTTTCACCAGCCCTGGCATAGGTACACGAGGCAGCATGCCATAGAAATAATACCATACAGACAAAGCCGGTTATTTTCATCAGTCTTTTCAATCCATATCTCCTAAATCATTCATCATCATAAAATTTTCTGGGATAGGCTTTAGTACCCTTGACTATATTAATAATACGATAGGACTTCTTGTCCTTCAGCACCAGGTCGCTGAAAATTTCCCCACTGGTTGCAACTTTTTTATTATCCCCGGGGTTTCTTAAAATCAGTCGTATGACAGCACTGTTAGAGGCATCTGTAATTACTGCTATTTTTTCAGCGTCCTTTGGAGATACCATCAGGGTAACCCTGGAGACAGGCTTTGTTTTTTTTACGGCATGACCCGATTGCGGGTCAGTTGAAATAACCATTACATTCTGCAGCAGAATTTTGGATGATTTCCTGGAATTAAACACCTCACCTTTTGTTCCAACTGCCATATTCCCCTCGTTTGTTGAAAAACGAGCCACTTTAAAAGACATGATAACATCCACTTTGTCGCCCGGGTTTAATTTTCCGCAGATACTATCTTTATTGTTGACATTAAGGCTGATTGCCCGCATGCCTGGCAGAATCCGTACAGCCGGGTCAGAGTCCGGCTCCCCTTCCCTTATAGTGCCGGTTTCAGATGTATAAATTATTGACCCCGCTGTCTGAAGATCAGTATCATCCTGGTTCCGTAAAACAAGTCGAAGCATTGCTGCTTCATCCACAGATGACAACAAAACAGCCTGATCCAGACTGACCAGAAGTTGAAGTGTCCAGTTTTTTTTCTTTTTTGTTATTCTGTCGGTTAATTCTTTCTTAAAATAGGCATCTTCAATATCAAAAATTATGACATTCTGAAGAACAGCTCTTGCAATTTTCCCACCCATGGTGCCGTTGAGATCGGTCACGGCAATTACATCAACACGGTCATTTTTTTCAAGCACCCGGGTGGCACCTGAGACTTCATCAACCTTGATGGAAACAATTCGTTTGCCTTTGGGAATGGAATCGGAAAATATTTCAGGAACAGGCTCCACCTGTTTTGTTTCTTTTACAGCTTGTCTTTCTTCTTTGGAAACCGGCTGCGGGACTGGCTTCTGCCGGGTGAACACAGAGTACCCTAAAACTGCCAGTATCCCC
The DNA here is from genome assembly GCF_021107415.1 of Desulfobacula sp. Next base: position 59,555 of record NZ_JAIOSW010000149.1, on the reverse strand, counting down.
ATAAACAATGAAAACAAAATTGCAATAATTGTTTTTGCATTAAACATGAGATATTACCTCTTTATCGGGTATCATAAAAATCAGGGAAATGACATCAGGGAAAAGGCACCGATTTTTTGAGGAATCATGGCTTTCGGCAAATATCCGGTTAAGGGGTTATAAACAAAGTCCTTAACTATAACCTCAAGGTATTGGTAGTCTTCATCCACATCAACTGTATTTTTTTCTGAATCCTTGCAGTTCACTTCTATATCTTTTTTTTCCAATTTATTGAGCCAGAAGTATTCTTGAACCATTTCCTTTGCAATCTCTCTGGGATCCTGAAATTCATCATCGCCGGAATCGATCCAATATTTTACTTTAACACCGGTCCTGGCACCAGTTGCAACGGCATTTTCCAAAACAACAAGATTTGTCAGGTACCAGCCATAGTCCAGAAATGCAAAAAAAAAATCAGCCAGACGGGTAATAAAATGGCAAACTCAACAGCTGCCGCACCTTTGTTATTATTAATGCTCAAACACAGCCTCCCAGAACACAATAAGTCATATATCCAAATACGATAGGACATGTATAGGCAATTGTATTGGATGAAGGTATTGATACTTGTTTTCCATTGGCGGGCAGGAACATTAAAGATCTCATGGCCACGGGGACAAGGCTTATCTTTTTTATTTGTAAAATCCGCAATAGCGAAATAATACCTCCGAAAATTGCAGAATATAAAAAAATCCAGAGAATTGCATAAGCCCCTAAAATTGCACCAATAGCCCCGAAAAGTTTGACATCCCCCCCGCCGGTATACCCCAGGATATAAGGAACCATAAAAATGCAAAGACCTGTTGCAAAACCTTTAAAGGCTATGATTCCGCCCTGTAACATGCCGAATATTGTCATGTTAAGTAAAAAACCAACACAGACAAAGGATATAGTCAAAAAATTGGGAATTTTTCTGAACAACAGATCTGTGTACAAAGCTGCACACAGTAATAACCCGGCTGATATGGCAATAACCTGTGCCATATATATTTATTCGGTCTCACCAAGTTTGGTTGTAACGGATTCAAGCTTATCGGCAAGTGCGGTAAAAAGGTCACTCAGTTTCTCACTGAAAGCCGTTAGTCCGGTTACAATCACCGCTGCCATGATACCAGCAATCAAACTGTACTCTATTGCAGTTGCCCCGGACTCATCCTGCCAAAGCGATTTTAGAAATTGTTTCATTTTTATGCTTACCTAAAATAGTTCATAGCTCTCTTCAAATTACTCTTTCTTTTCCTTGTAATACCGGATCTGAATTATTAATGCTTGGACTTTTTTGCTAAAAATTTGGATTTTTTTGCGCGAATGCCTAAATAGATGAAATTATTAGTATAAGCACTTGAAAAGATAGAAAAATTCGTATCGTATCGTTTTTTTTCCTTCTATTGACATTTTACGAAATAATCTCTATGTTTCATTCTAAAATATGGATTACAGGTACTCAAGTATTTGAGATAATGGGAACATTGTTAAATGCAATGACGGACCCGCCGCTGTAACCGGGGATGAACGCTGTAATAATGTCACTATTTTTTTTAAAATGGGAAGGCGCAGTAAGTAATAGGATCCGGAAGTCAGAAGACCAGCCTGTATGAGTTGATGATCATAGGGAAGCGATCATTAAATCAATATAAGTGGATTAAAAACGGAAGTCCAGGCAATATTATTTTGCCCGGGCTTTTTTTTTGGGGGAGGGGGGCATATGAAAATCCTGCACGTTATTACGGATTATCCGCCTTTTAATACTCTTGGTGATGATATACTTAAAAATATAATTAATAATGAATTCAGGCATACAACAATACCGCCTTACATATTGATCACAGAGAAAAATCAAAAAATTAATCAAATCGGATATATATGTTCGGGTAATATTGATTTATTATCCGCCACGGAAAATGGATTTATGGTCCGAAAAGGTTCCATATGCCAAGGCGATTATTTTGGGGTTGAATCCATATTTAATAGTGGGGTTGCATTATTTGACGAACTGACCACCGAGCATGTTGAATGCTTTACCATTGAAAAGGAAAAATTTGTCAAAATTATTACACGGCATTCTGGTTTAAAAAGTTTTTTTGTGAATATTCTGTATGAAAAATTAAAAAAATATTTATGGGACCCTTTTTTGGAGATGCAACCTCCGCAGGATGGGAGCTTTAAAAAAGATAGCATACGAATCAATAAATCAATAGCTTATATTGACTCTAATTACATGATCTGCATTACCCTTGATGATATTGCCAAGGTGACCGGATTGAGTAGATTCCATTTTAGCAGGATTTTTAAACTGGCAACCGGGCATACCTTCAAAGATTACTTGAATATTAAGCGGCTGGAAGCTGCTAAGAAGCTTTTGAAGTTTCCGGAAATCAATATTTCTCAGGCCTGTTATTCTGTTGGCTTCAATGATGTATCTTATTTTTCAAGGACATTTAAGAAGTATGAGGGAATCAATCCCTCTTCCTATAGAAAAAAAGAATTAGAAAAATCCTATTTAGGGGATAAAAGTTGCAACCACCTTAACTGGGGAACCCCAGCGGATAAAACTTAAAAACGACTGGCAGACACCTGAATACCCAGAATCCATGATGGATGCCAATATTTTGGCTGTAGAAGGCGAAAGAACATCAAAAAAGATATGTAAAAAGCCGTATCTCTTTTACCGGAAGATAAGTTTTTTAGGGTCTGTTCTCAACAACAAGCAGGGATAATCTATACGTACTTAATTTTACGGAATTTCGGTTTTCCTTCTTAACTGTCTTGTGTCTTCCACCCGGATGGTCAGGTTTATGGAGTCAAAGTATTCAATTAAGGGGATGACAAACTTTCTGGACACAGCGGTCATGTCTTTAAATTCAGGTGTGGTGATGGATTCATTTTCTTTCAAGAATGCGATCAGCTTTTGCTCAAGCTTTTTAATTTCCCCGGCAGCAAAGTAGAGATCATCTTTCGTTTTAACAATGGATTTCTCATTGATCAGCATATGGAGAACATCTGTGGCATTTTTTTTATCAATATCAAGATCCTGGCAGATAGTTCTGAAAAACGGTGGTGTCAACCCGGATGTTTGATAGATTTTTTTGATTTTTTCTTTGACTTCATGCTGATCCACCTGGAGCGCCACTTCATGGGTAGATAATTTTACAATATTTTTATCCAGAACAATGAGGTTTTCTTTAGATAGTTTTGTAAAAAGAATATTAAAAAACTTTGCATCATCAATATACTGGAACTTGGATTTAAGCTCCTGGGTCGGCATGCCGTCCTTTAACGGATTGTCGGCATGAAAGGCGTTTAGTTTTTGGATAATTTTTTCTTTAAAGTCATCAAAGAAAGAACCGTTAACATAAATTTGTTTTTCTTTATCAATCTGGACAACCTCTTGTCTGGCAAGCATTTTCTGCAAACTTGCCGTCAGTTTTTTGTCCGCAAGATTGGTCATGACACGAAGTTTTGAAAAGGACAATCCCTGGTATCCTTTTAAGGATAGAAAGAATGAAATGGTTTGTTCATTATCATCCAGTAACAGATTTGTAAGTCCCTGAATGACATTTTGATCAAACAGTTTGTGTTTTTGGGAGGCTGGATTTAATATGGCACCGCCGCCAATGGTTTTTATGGGTGAATAACTTCGAATTACATACCTGTCATCCTTGATACAGCAGACAGGCGATTCAAGCCGGAACTGAACACAGGCCTCGTCTCCGGGCAACAATTCTTCTCTGTCAAGCAGTATCAGATATCCCAGTATTTCACTGGTCCCGGAATGAAATCTTATTCTGGTTCTGTTTTTAGCCGGCTTTCCATTGCTTTTTAAATAAAGGAAATGGGCATCCACCATATAGCTTTCAATCAAGGTGTCAGGTGTGGACAATATATCGCCGCGGTTTACGGATTCCTTGTCAAGCCCCTGGAAATTAATGGCGGTTCTTGTGCCCGGACCTGCCGTATCAACACCTGAACTGTGAACCTGGATTCCCCTTACTTTAGAGACAATTTTTTTGGGATAAACCATGATCTCATTCCCGACATTGATACTGCCAGACGTCAGGGTTCCCGTAATCACCGTGCCAAACCCTTTCATTGAAAAGACCCGGTCCACCGGCAGTCTGAAAATAGAGGAAAATTTTCTTGCAGGAAGAAGGGTGCAAACGGTTTCAAGGGTTTTAATAAATTCATCAAGCCCTTCATTTGTAACAGATGAAACAGGACAAATCGGCTTGTCTTCAAGAAAAGTGCCCTGTACAAAATCATTGATATCTTCAAGGGCAAGCTCTAAGAGATCTTCATCCACCATGTCTATTTTGGTCAGGGCAATTATGCCATGTTCAATCCCCATGAGATTGCAGATCTCCATATGTTCCCTGGTCTGGGGCATAACACCCTCATCTGCTGCAATTACCATTGTGACCACATCAATTCCACTGGAACCGGCTACCATATTTTTAACAAATTTTTCATGGCCCGGCATATCCACGATGCCGATATGCTGCCCATTGGGAAGATCAAGTAAGGCAAATCCCAGTTCAATGGTAATTCCTCTTTCCTTTTCTTCTTTGAGCCGGTCTGTTTCAATCCCTGTCAACGCCTTGACAAGGCTTGTCTTTCCATGGTCAATGTGTCCTGCTGTCCCTAAGATGATATTTTTTTCCAATTGGTAAAAAGTCCTAAATTTTATTCTTGTTTCTTTTTTCTGAAAAGCGCTATGCCATAAGCCAGGGCTACCAAAATAAGTCCTGTGACAACCCCATGGTAAATTCCCCATTCCGGCCTGAACAGCCGGATAAGGAAGATACCGAATACAAGACCTAAAATAAGCCTGACAACAAATATTAATAAAGCATTCATAAATAAAATCCCTTTAATGAAATATTTTATACGAAAAGGATAATAGTCAAACAACACCGCAAGGTCAATGTAAAATAGATGAAATATAAAAGCTATGCCTGAATTCGGCTGCATGAAAAAACTATTGAAAAACTGATCTAATTCTGATAATTAAGGAAAGTTTTTTGCGGTGGGTGTAGCTCAGTTGGCAGAGCGCTAGGTTGTGGTCCTGGATGTCGAGGGTTCAAGCCCCTTCACTCACCCCATTTTTTTCTAAACTAAGTAGAAAAATTTGTCATTAACGCCCGAACTCAAGTGCATTGAGCGTCGGGTTTTTTTGATTATGGAGAAAGTCAAAATCGATTGCGAAAGGAGACGGTACAATGATTTCAACCAAAAGAATTTTTGTAATATCTATTTTTTTATATCTGCTTTTAATACCTTGTCTTAGCTTTTCCCAAGAGTCCTCCCAGGATCTCAAGGACGGGTTATATGCTCAATTTGATACCAATAAAGGACAGATTATTGCTATCCTCTATTACAGCCGGGTTCCCATTACTGTCATGAATTTTGCAGGACTTGCCCAGGGAACAATTGCTTCCAGCCAGGGGTCTTCAAAAAAATATTATGACGGGCTTATTTTTCACAGGGTGATCAAGGATTTTATGATCCAGGGCGGTGATCCTACAGGAACCGGCAGGGGAGGCCCCGGCTACCGATTTCCTGATGAGTTTGTGAACGAGTTAAAACATGATTCTCCCGGGATTCTTTCAATGGCCAATGCAGGCCCCGGAACCAATGGCAGCCAGTTTTTCATTACCCATAGGGCAACCCCCTGGCTTGATAATAAACATACGGTTTTTGGAAAAGTGGTTAAAGGCATGGATGTGGTCAATAAGATTGAAAAAGGTGACAAGATTAATACGCTGACCATTATCAGGATCGGAGAAAATGCCAATGCCTTTAAAGCAGACCAGACAAGCTTTGATACGGCCTTAAATAAAGTTAAGTAGCCACCATCATTCATAAATTTTTTCGTCGGGAGCAAATGCTTCCAAAGAATCATTTTCAATATCCCGGGTTAAAGCCTTTGGTTTGTTTTTCTGATATTCCATATACCATTCATGGGCGATAATCATTGACATTACTTCATTTGAGCCAGTCCAGATTGTGGCAAGGCGCAGGTCCCGAAAAATTCTTTCAACCGGATATATGTTTGTATATCCGATACCACCCATTACCTGCATGGCATTATGAACTACTTTCTGACAGGATTCAGTTACAAACTTTTTGGATTCTGAAACCATTCTTCTGATAACGGCAGGCTCGATGGCCCCGTCAACAGCTTTGCTTGTTGTGTAGATCATGGAGCGGGAAGCATCAAGAAGCATTGCTGCTTCTGAAACCTGGAAACTTACTCCCTGAAAATTATTAATTGTTTTTCCAAAGGCTTTTCTTCTTGTGGTATATCCTGTTGCAACTTCAAGTGCAGGTCTTGCAGCACCAATTGTCATTGCCGCGGTTCCAAGACGTTCAGGAATCATCAAAGTATTAAATACTTTTATAGCTCCGTGAAGCTCTCCCACAATGTTTTCCTTTGGAATTTTAACATCCTTAAATACAAGTCTTCCGGCTCCCCCGCCCCGGCATCCCATTAATCCATATAAATATTCAACATTAACTCCCGGTGATTTGTCCACAATAAAGCAGGTTAGTGATTTATGGGGTTTTGCATCAGGGTCTGTCTTTGCGTAAACCAAAAAATAATCTGCGCCTTCAGCACCCACAATAAAACGCTTCTGTCCGTTTAGCAAAAAATAATCCCCCATATTTTTTGCTGTGCTTGTGGCTCCAAAGAAATCAGAACCTCCCCGTGGTTCAGTTAAACATTCAGCAGCAAATATTTCTCCCGCAAGAAGTGGTTTTACATATTTTTCTTTTTGTTCATCAGTTCCATGGATAATAATGGCATCACATATAAGTTCTGCTCCAACTCCAAAAATACAGGCAAAAATATAGCCAAGAGTTCCGATTTCTTCCATAACTGCAGCAGTAGCAACCCAGTCAAGGTTTCTTCCACCCCATTTCTCAGGATATCTGCAACCCATTAAATTCCTTTTTCCAGCTTCTGCCAGAAATTCTTTCGGGAACTGAATTTTATCAGCATCCATATCAATAATCATCTGTTTTGGAACCCATTTCACAAATTCCCTTGCTTCATCTCTGATTTTTATAGCTTTTTTAGACAAAAGAAAATCAAACATTATTTTTCCTCCTTTATTTTTTTTACAGCAACGGCATCAGATGCATATCTTTCATGATCTGTTTCTGCCGGGTTTTAAGATATGGGGTGGGGCGCCTGACAGACCATCTATGCGGGTTTGGCAAAATAGCCGTCATTAAGGCGGCCTGGTCAGGAGTCAGATGTTGAGCACTTTTTGAAAAATATTTTTGTGAAGCTGCTTCGGCACCGGTGACGTGCGTTCCCCAATCCACGGTATTTAAATACATTTCGAAAATTCTATGTTTATCCCAGAATAGTTCGATCAAGATTGTATAATAAATCTCTGCCATTTTCCTGAACAGACTTCTGCTGGATAACAGAAATACGCTTCTGGCTGTCTGCATACTGATGGTACTGGCCCCTCTTAATTTTTTCTTTTTAATTAGATTTTTTAAAGCATTTTTTATTTCATTGAAATCAAATCCGTTGTGGGATAAAAACCGCTGATCTTCAGCAGCAATGACAGCCCTTCTCAGATGTGGCGATATGGCCTCAATTTTTTTAAAGTTATATTTCGGACGCTTTTCGGGTTGCTTTTTAATGATGGATTCAGCCCATTCCCAAGCCACATTAGGGGTAAATGGCGGGTTGATGAATTTCAATGCCAATACCTGAACGATGGTAAAGCAAAACAGGAATAATACAATTTTAAATACTATTTTCCATATCCAGGCAAAAATTGTCTTTCTTTTCTTCATTTCACTTTTGAGTTCTACTTTTAATGCAGATCGTTGTCAATTCCAAATCAGGACTTATAATACCATTGCAGAAATGATGTCATTGTGATATCTAATACCGACTTCACAAACCTGTGCGCCCGTAGCTCAGCTGGATAGAGCGCTGGACTTCGAATCCATAGGCCGCCCGTTCGAATCGGGCCGGGCGTACCACTAATACCAAGGTTTTTCAGCTTTTAGATGGAAACCTTTTTTGCTCCAATTCCGAAATTTTACACATATTTTACACGTATTTTGTTTTCAATAGTCTAACAAATCCTATGTTCTGTTTAAAAGAAGGATAATAGCTATTGAAAATATCCCAGAAATTTTATACAGATAGTGTAAAATTATAACTACATAAAATCATTGGGGAAAATTTAATTGAACAAACTCGAACTGATCCAAGCCGTTAAAGAAAAATGCCGTTTGACAAAGGATGAAGCCGCTGAAGTAGTAGATACATTCTTTTCTGAACTGACCGTTGCTCTTGCCAATGGAGACAGAGTTGAAATCCGTGGTTTCTGCTCTTTCTTTATCAAGGAATATAAAAGCTACACCGGCAGGAATCCTAAGACTGGTAAAAAAGTAACAGTTGCTCCAAAGAAACTGCCTTTTTTCAAGTGCGGCAAAGAGCTGAAAGAAAAAGTTGATTATCCTGCAAATTAATAATGACTGCTGTTAAAATTCTATATGATCAACTAAGCCCAGAAGCACTTCAAGGTGTCATTGAAGAGTTTGTGACCCGGGATGGTACTGACTACGGAGAAATTGAAATTCCCCTGGAAACAAAAATCTCCCAGGTGCTTGGGCAGCTTAAATCCGGCAAAGCTGTTATTGTTTTTGACCATGGATCTGAAACTTGTGCTATTTTGGAAAGTGATAATCCTGTTTTGATGGATATTGAAGATTAAATTTTAAAATGGCTGAACTTATTCAACCTGACGAAGAAGCATTCATTGCTCTTGCAACTACAAAAATGCCATTTGGTAAATATAAGGGAATGCGTTTAGTTGATCTTCCGGAACGATATCTGATTTGGTTTTCACAGAAAGGATTCCCAGAAGGTAAACTTGGAGAAATGTTACAGGCTGTTTATGAAATCAAGCTTAATGGTCTCGAATATCTTTTCAAATAGCCTTTGAATCAGATTGTTGAAAGACATCATTTGCCATGGCATTTTTTATACTTTTTCAAGCTCCCACACCAGCATAGTTCATTACGATTAATTTTTATAGGGTCAAGCAAAACGCCATCAAAATAATACCATTGTCCATTCTCATAGATAAATTTTGAATTCTCATGTAATTGTTCTATCTCACTATTTTTATAAAAGGCAGCAAATTCCACATATCCAATCCCTTGGTTGATTTGAGTTTTATCTGTTTTCAATACTTTCAAGCCAAGCCACTGGGTTTCATGAATTGTTTGAGCCAATATCTCACGCTCATTTAGCTGGCGCTTGGAAGGATGATGGGTTGAAATTAAATACTCAATATTTTTTATACAAAAAGCAGAATATCTTGATCTCATCAACTGCTCTGGAATTTCAGGTTTTAAATTTCCGGATATAAAGGGATAACAGCACTCTTCATAGAGTTTTTGACTTCTACAGTAACAAGTTGCTTTTTTGTTATTGTTTTCCAATATACATTCCATCATATTCCAAAGTGCAAATACTACCCGTTCTTTCTCAATATGTTCCAACGTTTAAATCCAAATATTGCCTTTGCTATCTTCAACATCATCCTGAATTGAAATCCTTCAAACTCATTGGTCACATCTTTTAAGCTATCTATTATTGGAAGACCTTGAGGACAAACCTTTTCACACTCGCCGCACTCTTCGCACAATGAAGCATAAGATGGTTTGTTGGACAATAATCCTCCACACATTCCAAGATAAAATAGTTTCGCATTCTTTTTATCATCAAACATATGATAATCGTTATAAAATTCAAAGCAAGTTGGGATATTAACACCCGATGGACAGGGCATACAATATCCACACCCAGTACAACCGACTTTCATAAATTTGCGATAGAGTTTTTCAGTTTTTGATACTATCTCAAGATCCCTTTGGGACATAGATTCTGGTAAAACTTTGTTAGCTATTTTAATATTCTGGGTAATATGGTCTTCATTATTCATTCCTGACAATACAGTAGTGACTTGGGGGTGATTCCATATCCATTCTAAAGACCATTCAACTGGTTTTCTTTTTGTCTCTGATCCTTCCCATATCTCTTTTATTTGTTTAGGGGGGTTTTTTGCAAGATTTCCACCACGTAATGGTTCCATTATGATTATACCAACGTCTTTTTCGCTGGCATATTCTAATCCTTTTTTTCCAGCCTGACTCTTTATATCAAGGTAGTTGTATTGAATTTGACAAAATTCCCAATCGTAGGAATCAATAATTTTTTTAAAGTCCTTTCTTTTACCATGAAATGAAAACCCTGCATTTCTAATTATTCCATCTGCTTTAAGTTTAGAAAGGAATTCAAGCACTCCAAATTCTAATAATTTTTTAAAAAATTCTCCATTCAAAGCATGTAAAAGATAATAATCAATGTAATCGGTTTTAAGCTTTTTTAGCTGGGCTGATATGAGTTTATCCATATCTTCGCTTTGGTTAACTGACCAAGGGGGAAGTTTTGTGGCTATGTTTATTTTTCCCCGAAGTCCTTCTTCACTAAGAGCTTTTCCAAGAAAAGTTTCACTCGCACCCATATGATATGGCATGGCTGTATCGAAATAATTCACGCCTTCATCAATGGCCATTAAAAGCTGTTTTTTAGCTCTTTTTTCATCAATACCACCTCTTTTTTCAGGTAAACGCATGCAACCAAAACCAAGGATTGATATCTCTTCCCCTGTCTTTGGTATTTTTCGATATTGCATAGAGATCCCCCTGTTGAATTGATGGTTTTTAAACTTTGTAATCCTCTTTTTCTTATATGATTTCTTTCAATGCTTCAAATAATGCCCGACAGTGAACCGCATATCTTCGTCCAAATCATCTGTGCCGGATAAAAGATGTCATTAGTCTGTCCTTAAAACGATTAGAGTCAAATTAATAAATAGATGGGTCTTATTTTTTTTTTAACAAAATCAATCAGTTTTGTATATTGAAAATACTTATCCGTAATATAATAATAACAGTTCAAAATACAAATCTTACTTCTGACTTTCTTCGGGTGTTGCCCAAAGGATAAATATTATCAATGTGCCAAGACAACCTTGCTTAACAGGTTTATTGATGAATTATCAAAATTTGATCTTGTTTTTGAAAATGCTCTTGCAATAGGGGCAAAAAATATTAAGCTGGCAATTCCGATATTTTTTATAAAATTTCTTTTTGTCATGATTTGCATAATCATTACCTCTTTTCTTTAAAATTATTAGGATACAATTTTATAATTGAACATCTTCCTCATCCATGTCATCTGCATCATCCTCATCCCATTCAATCTCATCATTTTCATCCTTTTCTGATTCAATACCTTCCAGGGTCTCTTTAGCCGCTTGAGATACATTAATATCTGGATCTTCAGTTAATTTCTTAATAATGAAACCTGAAGCTTCGTCGCTACTTGCCAGCTCATACCTTACTGATGGGTCTGCCTGTGTATAAAACTTTTCACATAACCAATCCCTTTCACAAACCTCATAATTTTCTGTTAAATTTTGAATATTATCCACCATGTTGGTTAAAATTTCTGAATCTCCTATGTTTATAAAACGTTCGATATCTTCTTTGGTCATATTAGAAATAAAATTATTTTCTCTGCTCATGGTTCTCATAACCTCTACCTGAGCATCAGACAAAAGAAGTTTAACTGTTTTTCGGTGAAGATTATCTTGCAATGCAATATTAGATCTTGTCTCAGTTGACGGAGATTGAGCCAATTCATGGTAGATATCCTTGATCTTTTCGCAATCATTCAGAGCATAGGATATTTCATTTAACTCTCTGTGACCCAATTCTAAAGTTATGTTATTGATAATAAGTTTTGCTTTCATGTTTTATCCCCTTTTTTTTATTGTTTAATTTATAATAACATGGCAGTATTCCATCTTATGGAATGACATTTCACTTTTCTAAAAGGGGAAACTTCATGTCTAAAAAAATCGACCCTGATAAAGACCATGGACAAAAGGTTATAAAATTATTTTTTAAGTTATTTTTCTCTCCCTATGAATATTCTTTGACTGAGCTTGCAAGAGAATTGGAATGCTCAAAGCAGACGATAGGCCGTATTGTTGACAAAATTAACAGTTCAACTGAAGGAATCAAGATAGAAGATTTCATTAAAGATAGAAGGCGAGTCTTTAAGATCAAGAAAGAAAAAATCCCTGCAAAAGCGATGAATTTAAGTCAATCTGAATATGGACTTTTACAAATGTGCTGCTCGTTTACAAAGCATTTAATTGGAAAAGATACATTTGAACAGGCAGCGAGTGCATTAGGTAAGAGTCAAGTGCTGATAAAGGATAGGAAAACGGTATCTTCCAAGCATTTTGGTGCTTTTATACCAGGCACGATTGATTATTCTGGACACCAGCGAATTATTAAAGACCTGATAATCGCAATGGAAAATAGGAAGGTTTGTAAAATCACTTACAAATCTATCTGGAATAAAGACCCCACAATCTTTTGTATAAAACCTTTGAAACTATTTTCAAAAGAAGATACCATATATTTACATGCTCAAATGGCGAAGACACCTGGCAAAATTTATAAGGCACCTAAGTTTGATCCGTTGTTGGTAATTCATAGAATTGTGGCACTTGAGATCACAAAGGCATCTTATAAATTCCCAGATAACTTTGATTTTGAAAAAGCATATAATCAAACCTTTGGAGTTATGAAAGATGATTCTTTTCAAGCAAAGGTGGAATTTTATGGATACGCTGCTAAACATGTTAGAGAACGAATTTGGAGTCATGATCAACAAATAAAAGAGAAAAAAGACGGTAAGATTGAATTAACCTTTACTGCGACATCTGATATTGAAGCTCTCTCTTGGTTACTTTCATATGGTCATGAGGCACGGGTGTTTGAACCTGATTGGTTTGTTGAAAAAGTGCGAATGGAAGTTAAGAAAATATTTGAAACAAATAACTTGCACAATTAAATATTTTTGTTACTCACAACTAAGACTTCAATAAAATCGCTGATTACATATACAGATTGCTTATGGAAAATAAAAATGAATTTTAATCATAGTATATTCAAACAATTCATAAAAAGTATTCCCTGCCCGGATGATACAATATATTCCCAAGCGTTCTCACTTGATAATAAAAACTTAAAATTTGCAACACCGATTTTATCAAAATTTCCCCATACTTCTACTAAAGAAATAAAATGGCAGGATCAAGACTTATCAAGCATTGTTAATAGAATTAATATTAATCTAAAATATAGTGCAAAAATGATCTCAAAGAATTTCTGCAATTTGGGGACTGATATATGCACTGAACATTTATCTACATCGACTCAATATGTCGGAGAGATTTCCAACCCTAATCATGGTTTAGCATTAGTAAATAAATTATATATTCCAAAATTGAATGAAAGACAGGTTACAGAAGGGATCGCTTTGTGCCTAAATGATAGTGATAAAATATGTACATTCAAAAGAGTGCTGACTTTTCTAAAGGCACTCCCAGTATCAAAGGATTTTATAAAGGCCTTTGAGGGTATGACTAATCGTGAAAAGTCCACAATAAAAGTAGAATCAGAGGTTGTTACGAAAAAGAACAAGCGTATTGACATATTAATTCACTGGGAATCAGCAAACAAACCATATGGAATAGCAATAGAGGCTAAGTTTGATCATAAAGTAACTAAAGGACAATTACCTCCTTATAAAAAGTATTGTATCGACAATTTTGAGGATAGATACAAGCTAATACTTCTTACAAACCAAGGAGATTACAATAAAATAAATAAAGATTGGAAGCCCTTAAGTTGGTTGAGTCTTTTAATTCGTTTGGAGAAGGGTTTGAAAAAATGGAATTGTGATGATAGTCGTTTCTCGTGTTTCCGTTCAATGCTATGGAAAAAAATTGGAGGTGTTTAATGGCAGAGAATCAAATAGTTGTTCCCGAAACCATTCAGTTTTATTATGAAAGACCAGTCAACTGGGAGGCAATAGATATAATTATTAATACAAAGGTGCCACCTAAAGATTCAAAATGGGAAGAACTACATGAATTTTACACAGCTCAGTTAGCTGCAAAAAAAACGCAATATGATTTTTGGTGTTTCATTAACGAAATCTGTAAAGTTCTTTGGGATGATAAAGTAATAAGGCTTAATAATTTTTTTGAAGTGGACAATGTTGATTATAACGGTGAAAATCGTTTAGAAAAAGTATGGTCAGATAGCCAGATATACAAAACTTATAATATTGAAAGTAATTACCAATTCTGCTTTGGTTGTTATATTGAATCAGAAAAAGGGCTTTCTTTATGGTGCTATCTTCAAGAAAACCAAGATGAAAAATATCCTTCGAGCACTTGGGAGCTAAGCGACAAATGGAATCCTGATCCTGAAGATGATGTAAGAAATACAAGCAAAATGTTACCTATTGTTAGTAACACAAATTTCAACTTACAGCCATTACATGAAGCCACCGATGAAATCATGTATATACTAAAAGGAGTTATAAAATAACTGAAAGTAAGTTTACGAATCGCACAAACAAAACTTGTTCAACCCTTTAAACCAACTTTTTAGGAAGTACATAGGAAGTAGACAGCATCTTCAGATAGGTATTTTAGGGTACTTTTAGGTACGATCAGGTTTTTTGATAAATCTTACAACTATTTGTAATTACTAATATTTGTAGTGTTTTCCTGCACTTACTCAATTTGTTGTTATGGCCTCTCACACCGGAAACCGGGGTTCGATTCCCCGTGGGATCACCATATCAAAGAAATAATATTGTTATTTTTAATTGCAGGTTATATGCTATAACTAATGGAAACTGATGAAAATATTCATTATTGGATTGACCATATTAAAAGGTTGAGAGAATGGATAAAAATAAAGCTTCAAAAATATCACTTTTGAATAAATTTACACCTTTTCACTGTGCCTGAATTGTGCCTGTCAAGGTCAAAAATTTCTGCCATGTTTCCAAAACAGAAACCGCATAAATCTTTTCTTGTCTTGGTTCTAACAAATGAAGATTAGACCCGGGAAAGTTCATATTAAAAGCAGTTTTAAAACCCATACAGAGTTTTTATCATTATTTTCCTCAGCCGAAAACTGGTCCACATGACTTTTTAACAGACGCTTTTTTTTTAAGATTAGGATGTTCCTTGAAATAAAGTTTGTCCTTGGCAAGATGACATTTTTTGTATTTTACTCCACTACTACACCAGCAGGGATCATTTTTTCGTGGTAATATTGCAGGCGGTACCTGTTCTTTATTGTTAAAAAGCTGACTGAACCAACCCATATAAAATGCTCCTATTTTTGAAAAAAGTCACAATTTTGATAATAATAAGTTGAGCATTGATTTTGTAAAGGCTTAATGCCCAAAGTTTGTTACGTGGATTAAAAAAATAAAATTATGATTTTTAAACTGGGATAGGGCCGGGCGTACCACTATTATCAAAGGTTTTTGGCTTTTTTTGAAGTACTTTTTAAGATAGGGGTTCCCTACCTTAAAAAGTATCGGATTTTTTAATTATTCAAGCTTGAATGAGACTTTTAATTTGGTACGGTAACCAACAATCCTATTATCCTCCAAACGCATATCCATCATAATAACCTCAGCTACGCGCATATCGCGAACAGATTTGTCAACAGCTGTAACAGCTGCCTTTGCAGCATCTTCCCAAGAAATTTCAGAAAATCCTACAACTTCAATTATTTTGTAAACGCTTTTTTCCATGACAATCTCCTTTCAAAGGTTAAAATTAGTTTGGCATAATCTTAGCCGAGTGCAAAAAATATTTACACCTGTTTATAATGATACAGATATCCAACCGGTTTGCATAGCTATTTTTATAAAAGATTATTGATATTGCAAAACTGATAAAATTTCAATAATATAATCGGCCAATTGCAACTTGCTTAGGATAATAGCTTATAATAGATGTATGCGTGGAAAACATTCAGGGGGAAGGAGAACAGTCAGGCATGGATATTCTTGAAAAGGTTCGAAAAGAGGGTCTTATTTTTGATGGTGCCATGGGATCGATACTTATCAGTAAAGGCATTACAGGCGTAGAAGCACCTGAACTCTGGAATTTAAAGCATCCTGACGTCATCATGGAAATACACCGGGCCTATTATGATGCCGGCTCGGATGTGGCAAGTGCCAATACATATGGCGTATCTGCCATAAAATTAAAGAAAATGGGTGTTACCCAAAGTGTGGAAGATGTGAATCGAGCCGGGGTCCGGATTGCAAGAGAGGTCTGCGGCAAAGGGCAGTATGTTGCAGGGGAATTGGTCTCCCTTGGAGACATGCTTGAACCCGCGGGGCCTGTTTCGTTTGATGAAGCTGTGGATTGTTTTGCCCAGCAGGCCGGTTTTCTTGAAGATGAAGGAGTGGATGTTTTCCTTATTGAAACTATTTTTGATATTAACATTGGGTTGGCAGCCATAAAAGCGGTCCGGTCTGTATCTGAAAAACCGGTTTTTTGTTCCCTGACCTTTAAAAAAATGAAAAAAGGTTTTTTTACTATTTTTGGGAACAATCCCGAAGACAGTATGAAATCACTGGTTGATGCCGGTGCCTCGGCCGTCGGGGCCAATTGCTCAATGGGGAGCCAGACAATGATTGACCTGGCCCATGAAATTAAAAAGAGTGTGGATGTTCCGGTGATCATTCAACCCAATGCCGGTATGCCAAAGACAGGAAAAGACAACGTTGTTTTTTATCCCGAGGATGAAATCTTTTTTGCAGACAGTATTAAAAAAATCAGAGAGCTTGGTGTGGAAATCGTTGGCGGCTGCTGTGGTACAACACCGGAATACATTAAAAGATTAAAGAAATTATTTAAAAAAAAGGAGTATCATACGTAAAATGGTCAACGTTGAAATATCGAGTGGTATTTGTGGATTCACCACCACGGTCCATGCTGAGGATAAGACGGGTTATAAGGCCTCTTTCAGGTTAGAGAGTGAGTGTCCCAACTGGAAAAAAGTCGATGACATTCTGGGGGGAAAAGTGTTGAATATGATGACCGAACTGTTTAAGGATAAAGAGACAGGAATCCTTAATTCCCAGGTATTGGATGTTTCTTTGAAAACGATTCCCCATGTATCATGTCCTGTGATATCCGGTATTTTAAAGGCATTGGAAGTGAGCGTCGGCCTGGCACTGCCCAAAAATGCTGCCATAACATTTAAAAAATAGCACCTTTTCACTTATGCTGCCCGTCATTGTCTGACGGGCCATGATCTTTCCAGTTTGATGTTTTGGTTTGATTTTATTCGGCTTTTTTCCTTAAACCTTTGTACAGCTTTTGGGTGATCTCTCCTCGTTTACTATCGCCTATTGATTTGCCGTCAATTGCTTTTATACCCAGAATTTCAGTAAGTGTTCCGGTTAAAAAGGCTTCATCAGCAGAATAGATATCGGTTTTTAAGAGAAATTTTTCCTCAACTTTTATCCCCAGATCTTTGGCAAGGTCCTTTACTACCATTCGTGTTATTCCGGGAAGAATGTTTTTTGTCAAAGGATGGGTTATAAGCTCTTCATTTTTGATAATAAAAAAGTTAGAACTGGTTCCCTCTCTTACTATCCCATCCTTTGAGACAAAAATTGCATCAAAGGCCCCCTGGGCTTTTGCTTTCTGTTTTGCCATGGCATTGGGAAGAATCTGAACTGTCTTGATGTCACAGTTTGACCATCTTTCATCCTGTACGGTAATGATGTCTACTCCTTGTTCCCGAAGTTTGGAAGGAATTTCTTTAACGTTTTTTATGGTCATGATGACCTGGGTTTTCATATCTTTATCCCAGGCATGATCCCTTGGAGCAACGCCCCTTGAAATTTGAATATAAAGCCCTGCTCTGGTGATTTCAGCCTTTTCAAAAAGTTCCAAAACGGCAGTTTCAATAAAGTTTCTGTCTATTGCTGGAAATAACAGACCTTCCATGGAACGCTGAAGCCTGTCAAGGTGCTCTTTCATGCAAAACATTTTTCCATTGTAACTTGCTATGAATTCATAGACAGCATCTCCGAACTGATATCCCCTGTCCTCAATGGGTACAAGTGCTTCATTAAGGGGAAGTGTTTTTCCGTTTAGATAGGCCAATTCAGGCATGTTAAACTCCTTTAAAAAAATGATTAATTAAAAAACTCCAAAAATACGGATTTGATTGCTTTGACAAGCATCTCCATTTCATCATCGCTAATGATATAAGGCGGTGCTATTACAAGGGCATCACCATGGGCTCCGGCAAGTCCGGTCGACGTGTACACCAGATATCCTTTTTCAAAAAGGTTGTCCCGGACACCTTCCACGGTTTTCAACGAACGATTGAATGGTGTTTTGTCCTTTTTATCCTTAACAATCTCAATGCCCCACATAAAGCCTTTTCCCCTGATATCTCCGACCTGGGCCAGGGGCAGCAAGTATTTTTTTAATAAATTGCCTAATTTTTTACCCTTTATTTTCACCCTTTGAACCAGTTTTTCCCGGTCAAGAATTTCAATTAAAGCCAATCCTCCGGCAGCAGCAACCGGATGGTGGGAAAAGGTTCCGCCATGCATGAAAACACCGCTGTTTTCTTTTATGGTATTAAAATGAGTCTCTTTAACACCCAGTGCCGAAAGGGCAATGACTCCTCCGGCAAGGCCCTTGCCAAGGGTTATCATATCCGGAACAATATCAAAGTGATTACAGGCAAACCATTCTCCTGTTCTACCCATGCCACACATCACCTCATCAAGAATAAGAAGAACATTGTGGTGATGGCAGATCTTTGAAATTATTTTTAAATATTCTTTGGGCGGGAAACAGGCAGCGATTGTCGCCCCGGGAATGGTCTCGGCAATAAAGGCAGAGATTGTTTCTGAACCGGCGTTTTCAATCAACTCATCCAGGGCCAGGGCGCATCTGAGTTTGCAGGAAGGGTATTTAAGTCCAAAAGAACATCTGTAGCAGTAAGGGGCGGGGATGTGCAGGCTTTCTTTTAATAAAGGAGTAAAGGGAGCTTTAAAACTTGTTCTCCCCATGGCTGCAAGTGAACCTAAGGTTAAACCATGGTATGATTTCCACCTGCCAATGAGGCGATATTTTGTTTCATTGCCATTTTCAATGTGTATCTGTCGTGCAAGTTTTATTGCGGCTTCATTGGCTTCTGAACCCCCTGAAAGAAAATAGAATCTATTGATGTCTCCAGGTGCCTTTTTAGCAAGACAGGTTGCAAGCATCTCAACCGGTTGGGTTGTAAACATGGTGGGATGGATATAATCATGGGATAAAATCTGATTATAAATTGCCGTTGCAATTTTTTTTCTTCCATGGCCCGCATTAACCACAATGGCACCGCCGCTGGCATCCATATATTGTTTCTGGTTTTCATCTTCAATAAAAATACCATGGGCATTTTTGGCAACGGGCAGGTGTGTGTCTAATCTTCGTGGAAAAAGGTTGCCTGGGATTTCTATCATTTATTTACCCTTTTCATTTAGACTAAACCAAGGATTTTTCTTGCTTCATCAGGTGTTGCTATTTTTCTGCTCATCATATTACTCGCCTGCACAATGCGTTTTACAAGCTGTTCATTGGATGCAAGCTCTCCTTTGCGGTAATGAATGCAATCTTCCAGCCGGGCCCGTGCCTGACCGCCCATGGCGATGGCACGGATACACATGGGCAGTTGATAGGCTCCTATTCCGGCCACAGTCCAGGTCGCTTCCCGGGGAATGCTGTTCTTAAGATGCACCAGATTCTCTATTGTTGCCGGGATAGCACCCTTTAGCCCCATGACAAAATCAAAATGTAAAGGCCGGCTCATCAAGCCCTGGTCTGCCAGGTCAAGGGCATTTTGAATCATGCTGACATCAAAAATTTCGATTTCAGGCTTAATGCCATAGGTTTTCATGTCCTTTGTCAGGGCGCAAATAAGATCCGGACTGTTGGCATAGACGGATGAAGGGAAATTAACAGATCCAGTGGTTAAGCTGGCCATTTCAGGTTTTAGTGATAATCTTTCACTTCGTTTTTCGTACTCCATACCTGCTCTTCCACCTGTGGAAATCTGAATGATCAGGTTTGTTTCCCGGCTTAGACCTTGAAAGATTTTTTTAAAAATCTGAAAATCTGTTGATGCAGTTTCATCAACCGGATTGCGGGCATGGATATGGATAATGGATGCGCCGGCTTTTTCGCATAAAATTCCTGTTTGAATAATTTCATCAGGACTTATGGGTACATTTGGATTGTTTTTTTTAGTGGGAATAGAGCCTGTTGGTGCAATAGTAATAATTAGTTTTGCCATGCGTTTTTTTAATTTAATGAATTATTTATCATTGTCTTCTGACTGCTGGATTAAAAATTTTGATATTTCATCTTTAGCTGTTTTTTCCATTTCTTTAAAAGACAGTGTCATGCCAATATCATAATTATGCGGTCCAAATGTCTCGACTCTGACAATGGTGCCTATAAGAAAAAGAGGGTCCGATTCTTTGTCTATTGAAAAACTTACCTGTACCTTGGCACCGATTGACAGCGGTTCTTTATTTTCAAAGAGAATACCGCCAATGGCTATATTTTTACTTGTTCCTGATAGTGTGCGTGTGCGAGTGAAACCCAGGTGCTTTACTTTTATCGGACGGTTGAATTTAATGCGTAAAAAACGCCGTTTATCTTCTTTAAAAAGAGAAATACTGTTTTTTCCAGCACCTTTTGCTCTATAAAGTGCACTGTCGGCCAGATTTAATAAATCTTTAACTTTCAGAGCATCAACAGGAAAACCCGCCACCCCGCCGCTTACCGTTATTTGATGAGTTGTGCCTTTTATTGTAATTGTTTTTTGTTGAATGGTTTTTCGTAATCTTTCAGAAATTAAAAGAGCATTTATTTTATATGTATTGGGCATAAGGATAACAAATTCATCTCCTCCAAACCGGGCTATAATATCACTTGCTCTCATTTCCTGGCTGATCGTATGTGCAACATTTTTTAAGACAATATCACCGGAATGATGCCCGAAAGTATCATTAATTCCCTTGAAATCATCAATGTCAAGAAACAGAATTGACAGGTCTGTGTTGTGGCGTTTTGCTAAAGAGATGTGTTGACTTAAAGCGTCTTGCATATAAGCTTTGTTGAAAAGCCCTGTAAGATCGTCATGGGTTGAGTCTTTTTTTATTTTTTCATAGGCATTTATTTCAACAATTCTGTGATTTTTCAAAGATTTTTCAAATGAGAAAAAATAGTCGCTGATTGTTGCCAGCAAACTTATTTTTCTGCCCAGAGTATTGGATATATTTTCCCGGTGTGAAATGATTTCAAACCAGCATTTTTTAGCCTCTCCGGGTTTAAGATCAAGACTTGTCAGTGTCTGTATAATAACGGAGTAGGTATCTTCCCCGTTATTTCCCGCAAGTTTGTTGAGTTTATTGATAAAAACATCGTCATCATCTGTATTTATACTGCAATTTAAGACTGACTCTTTGAGTGAACCCATGTTCCTCCTTTATTAAGCCTTGAAAATTTAATGAAATAGTTACTTTTATTGAGGTAGATTGTCAAGAAGTATGCAATACAGGCAAGTTGTATAAAATATTTTTTTTTAAAAGATTAAGTTGACATTAAAATCTTTTCAAGATACTTCTTTCCAGAATTTAATTTATTTTTACAATGGCGTAAAAATGGATTTTTCCAGGACAAAGGTGTCTGATTCGGGTTCTAACCGGGGAGGATACCTTTTTTTATTTTCAGGAAATCATTTCAATGGGGAAATGTGAAAAGCTGACAAGATTATGAAAAAGGAGATAAAATTATGGAAATGCGATTTTCAAAAGGAAATGATGCCCTGGGAACCAAAAATCGAGGGAACGTCTGTGAATCAAGTCTTTGCACATTATGCCGTGCAGATTGCAATGGGAAGTGTGAAACATGGCTGTCCAGCATGGTTGGAAGGAAATTATTATATCCGAGAAGCTATGGTCTGGTTACCGCCGGTGCAAACAATACCAACCATGTGGGGGTATCCTATAATTCCCTGAGAATTCAAGGCTATGCATATGGTTCTGCCGGACTTACACAAGGGTTGACCAACAGCCCGGATGACTGTGTTTTTCCAAATGTCAGCCTTGAAACCGAGTTTGGGACCAAGATTAAAACAAAAATCCGCATGCCCATGATGACAGGTGCTTTGGGCTCAACCCTTATAGCAGAAAAATATTGGGATGCCTTTGCCATTGGCGGTGCATTGATCGGTATTCCTGTGGTGATCGGTGAGAATGTGGTGGGTGTGGATAGAAATTCTGAAATCGGTTCCCAGAAAGATAAAAAAGGTAAAATTGTTAAGGCACCTGAGCTTGACCGGAGAATAGAAACCTATCTACGGTATTTTGATGGGTTTGGTGCCATCATTGTTCAGCTGAATGTTGAGGATACCCGAAATGGTGTTGCAGAGTATGTCGTGGATAAATATGGGGACAAGTGTATTATTGAATTAAAATGGGGTCAGGGTGCAAAGAATATTGGCGGAGAAATACAGGTCAGAAGCCTTGAATATGCCCTTTTTCTGAAAGAACGGGGATATGTGGTTGATCCTGATCCGTCTCTGTCTGAAGTTCAGCAGGGATTTGAGCAGGGTGCAATTAAGTCTTTTGCCCGGCACAGCCGTTTGGGTGGTACCAATCTGGATACGGTCAGCGAGGTCCAGAAAGATTTCATGGATTCCGTAGAATATCTCCGCGGCATCGGGTTTGAAAGGATTACCCTGAAAACAGGTTCTTATGGAATGGAAGAGCTGGCAATGGCAATTAAGTTTGCAACAGATGCAAATCTTGATTTGTTAACAATTGACGGCTCCGGCGGAGGGACGGGTATGAGTCCGTGGAATATGATGCAAAGCTGGGGTGTTCCCTCCATTAATCTTCATTCAAAAGCCCATGAATATGCCGGCATTTTATCGGCAAAAGGGAAAAATGTTGTGGACATGTCTTTTGCCGGCGGATTTGCCCTTGAAGATCATATTTTTAAAGCATTGGCCCTGGGGGCTCCCTATACGAAACTGATTTGTATGGGAAGAGCTATTATGATTCCGGGATTTTTAGGGGCCAACATAGAGGGAGCCATCAATCCTGAGCAGCGGGCGGCAGTAAACGGCAATTGGAATGAATTACCGAAAACGGTTCTGGAAGTTGGAAAGACTGCAGATGAAATTTTTGTCGGCTATCATGATCTTGAGAAAAAACTGGGTAAGGAGGAAATGAAAAATATTCCTTATGGTGCCATTGCGTTCTATACATTGGCGGATAAACTGGGATGCGGCCTGCAGCAGCTCATGGCCGGGGCAAGAAAATTTTCTTTAAAACAAATTACACGTCATGAGATTTTTTCAGGTAATCGGGAAACAGCAGTTGAAACCGGTATTCCTCATGTGACGGATGTGAATAATGAAAGTGCGAAAAAGATATTGAACGCATAAAAGGGATATTTATTCGAATAACCTGAAGGTCACACGTAAAAAAGGGCATATGAAAAATTTACCTGGATTTTATGACCTAGCCCGGCAAAGGTATGCCGGGCCAGGTCATATTATTGTTTTTATTTGTTTGATTTTTCCATGTTTGGTTAAATAGCACAAATAAATGTCAACTTGAAGCTCAAGTCATTTTTTCAATGGTTTCCATTGCAATTTGATAGACTTTTTCATTAAATCGGGCCTTTAAAGCGTGATTCAGCGTTTCTTTATTAATGGCTTTTTCTTTTTTTGCCATTACCCCAAGGGAAGCCAACGCCCAGTCCTGTTTTTTGATTTTGAGTTCTCTGAAGTCAATTTCAACAACGTCAGCGCTTGTTTCAGGAATGGAGACACTTTTTTCTTTTAAAACAAATGTGTCTGGTTTCAGGGTCGCAAATATTTTTTTTCTTCGCTGGACACCTTCATCACTCAGTGCCAGGACAACAGTTGGAGATTCAATGCCGGTATAGCCGATTCTTTCAGGAGAAATCAGGATTTCACTGACAGACTGTCCCCTGAGAACGGTAATATTATAATCATTTTTCATTGACACGTTCATGCCCGCGCAAAGGCCTGCATAACAGACAATATCACCGGCTGTTACGATCCGCATGCCCGCACTGCCTAAAATGACCACTTCCTGCCGTTGATAATTTTTAAGATCAATCTTTTTTTCTATGGTAACCGCTTCTGGAAAAGTATTTCTCTCTTTGGCAAGTGCCCTGTAACGTTCACCATATTCAGGCCTTTGATTCTTTTCTATGACACCAGACCTTTCAGGAAGGCTATTGATCATCTGATCAAGGGTTTTGGGTGTCAGCTGGTTTCTTTTTGTGTAACGCCCGGTACACATACCAAGGGTTTCAATGATTGAAAATCCTTTGTGTTCAATAGCATCGGTAATTTTTTGTGATAGATCGGCATCATGGCCTGAACATTTGGCAATATAAGTTGCACCTGCACTTTCGGCAACCGCACAGATGTCAATGGGTATTTCCGCATGATTGAGAAAATCCGATCCTACCATTGCATCCGTCGGCGTGGTGGCAGAGTATTGTCCGCCGGTCATTCCAAAGTTGAAATTATTAAGAATGATCAGCGTGATATCAAGATTCTTTCTGCAGGATGCCAATACATGGGCACCACCGATACCCAGTCCCCCGTCTCCCATTGTGACAATCACGTTCAGCTCGGGGTCGGCAAGTTTGAGACCCGATGCATAGGTTAGGGCCCGGCCGTGAATTCCGTGGAGGGCGTGCACGTTGAAGAAAGTATCAAAAAGTCCTGAGCACCCGATATCCGTTACGATAACGGTTTTGTTTGCTGGAAGGTTTAAGTGGCCAAAAGCTTTATCAAGGCCTTTAGTGATTTTCTCATGGGTACACCCGGGGCAGTAAACAAGGGGCCGGGTTTTATTTAAATAACTATTCATTTTCAATGACCTCCATAATTTTTGAGGGAGAGATCAACACACCGTTCATCTGGCCGTAAAACGTCACTTTTTTATCACAAAGCACCCGTTTTATTTCATTGACATATTGGCCCAGATTCATTTCAATGACGACAATGCGTTTAAAGAGTTTTGCTTTTTCTATTAAAAGCTCTTCCGGGACCGGCCACAGGGTTTTAAGACTTAAGGTAGAGACTGGTTTTCCGTGGCTTTCAAGAATTTTTCCGGCATCTGCAACTGCCCGGGAAGTGACACCATAACTGATGATCAAAGTGTCACTATTTTCTTTGATATTTTCTTCAAAAAGAGTAATCCTTTTCCGGGCACTATGGATTTTTTCTCTCAGCCTTGCCTGGTTTTGTGCAATCACTTCCGGATCAATGGTGATATAGCCGTCCGGTCCATGGGTTGATGATGTTTGTCTGACAAGGGTTTTCCCGCCAATGGGAAGAAATGGCGGAGCCTCATCCGGTTTGGCTTCAAACGGCAGATACCTGTCCCCTGAAAATAATTTTCTCTCGACAATCGGCGGAAGGGTGACGGAATCAAGATCAAAGCTTTCCCTGTTCATCCCGATTTCTTTATTGGAAGCAATAAAAACAGGGCATCTGAATTCTTCAGCATAGTTAAAGGCATGGACAGCAAGGATATAGCAGTCAAGAGCATCCTTAGGAACAAGCACGATCACTGGGACACCGCTTGTGCTCCCCCATCTTAAGAATTGGATATCACTGTCAGCGCCTCGGGTTGCCGAGCCTGTTGAGGGCCCCAGGCGTTGCACATCTGCAATCACCAAAGGGATTTCACTGCCAATGGCAAATGAAAGCTGTTCGCTGTAAAGACTGATGCCGGGGCCGGATGTTGCGGTCAATACTTTTTTGCCTGCCATGGATGCGCCGATGCAATATCCCATGGATGCGATTTCATCTTCTCCCTGAATACAAATACCGCCTGTGGGGGGCAGCATGCTCAGCATGCTGTTAAAAATTGTTGTTGCCGGTGTGATGGGATAACCTGCAAAAAAATTGCAGCCTGCAGCAATTGCTCCCCTGGCAAGTGCCTCATTTCCTTCCATAAATGACAAAGCCATTTTTTTCTCCTTGGGTTTGATAAGAGCTTTTATCAGTATAAATTATAAATCTGATCAAATATTTGATCAGATTTATAATTTATTATCTTTTTTTGGCGATTATGTCAAGAATAAAATGATTGATATTCAGGTAGATAGAGCTATTATTGGGGTCAATTTTTTTTATTTTTCTTATTATTTTCTAATTGATTTTATAAAAGGCTTGGTATATTTATTTTGCACATGGAGAAAAAAATAAAAAAGAGGAAAAAGAGCAAAGATGATTTTACCCAGGAAGCCTATATGGGTATTCGGCGGATGTTTTTTTTAAATGAAATTATACCGGGACAGAAGATTTCATATGGAGATCTTGCAAACCGCCTTGAAATGAGTACAACACCCGTTATCCAGGCATTGAAACGGCTGGAGTATCAAGGCCTTGTCCGGCATGAACCCAATCGCGGGTATTATACTGAAAATATCAGTTTAAAAGAAATCACAGAGATTTATGAATTCAGGGAATTAATCGAAACCTCACTCCTGCCAAAAACCATATCCAAAATTGACAAAAAAGGGCTGAAAATATTAAAAAAAGCTCTGGACGGCCATCTTGATGCTGTAAGAGATATTTATTTAAAGGAACGGCTTTTAAAGGATATGGAATTTCACCTTGTCCTTGCAACACTCTCAGGATGTACGATACAAATTAACACCTTAAAATCGCTTTTTGATCTCTTATATCTTAAATACCGGGGCAATATTCTTTTTGTAACTCCCATGGATACAGTTGATTCGGAACATATCAAATTATATGATTATATTGCCGGTTCCAATCTTGATGGTGCAATCAGAGTTTTAAAACAGCATATTTCAAATGTAAAAGAGCATGCCATCATCAGTATTGAGAGAATTAATAAGGAAAAAACAATTAAAACCATTTAACAATCTTAATTTAGGATTATGATTGATCCGGGTAAACTGTAGTGGTATTGATCTTTATATCTGGATGAAGCTGGTTTTTAACTGCACACCCGTTCATGGATTTTGTAATCGGTTTGATATATTTTTCAGGGAAGTGTTGATCAACATGGAGAGTAATATTGACCTGTTCCATGAGTTTTTGCCCTTCTTTGAAAAAGACATCAATAAAAATATGCATGTCACTTGTGGAAAGCTTTCTTACATCACAAAATGATTTTGCATAGATTCCGGCGCAGGCTCCTATGGAAGTTATGAAAACATCATATGGCTCGGGTGCGGTTTCATCACCTCCATTTTCTTTAGTCTGGTCAGTTTTAATGATAAAATTGTTAAATGCGACATCGATTTTTTTATTGCCGGGAAATGTTACTTTAAATCCGCTCATTCTTTCATCCCATTATTCGCTAAGTTCAAGCCACTCAAACCAGATGGGATAATTTTTCTTATACCATGTCAGGATGTTCCGCAACGTTTTTTGCTCTTCTTCGGAAAAGGTTGCTTTGGGTATTTTACTAAATTTGAGAGCCACTTTATTTCCAAAGTGTTCCAGAGCATCGGTACAAAGGGTCTGAAGCTCGTTTCTGATTCTGCCTGAATCTGAAATCTTAACCGCCCGGTTCTCAAAATCCTCTCCTTTTAAAAAACGGTTGAGAAGTGGACTGAAGATTAATTTGCTTTCACCAAATGTTTCAAGAAGTCTTAAGGCAAAGGTTATTCGTTTGTCTGCTTTTTCAGTGGTCATTCGGACTGTGACAGAATAAGTGTCGTCTGAAATCTGGCTGACCCCTGGAGAGCCTGAATAAGGATCAGGGAGCATATATCCGGATGTTGCAAGTGCCCGCCATTTTTTTTCAGCAATCAGATCGTCTATGGTAATGGTTCGTTTTTCCAAAGGAATTTCTGCATTACGGGCCAAGCGGATGCTTTCCCGATAGGTTTCGATTAAGGCATCATCGACTTCTTTTTTAATAATTTCATTTTTAAGGCGGTGGGCAAAGTCATCTGCATCCGGATCAAGTTTCATGCTGGCAGCATCTTTATCAAATCTCAGGGCAAATTCAGATGACAACACAGCTAAAGAGACATCAATATTAAGAATAGAGGTGAGACTTGCTGCCTGGATAGCTTCAGCGGATGCCGCATATCCGTCAACCAGGAAAAGATGCGTATCATTCTTTTCATCTTTCCATGTTTTTACGGCAAAGGTCGGGGCATAGGTCCCTGAATCAGTAAACGGGTGGAATCCTGTGGGCAGGGTCCAGTTTTCATCTACAATATGAACGCCTTGTTCCTGCCATTCTTTCCATATTTTTCCGATGCGGGGTTCACGGCGTTTTCCCTGGAGCGTCCATACATGAATATGATCCGGTTTTATCCCGGGGTATGTCATTTTAATGGCTTGAACCACTTTTCCTCTGGGGGTAAAAAAATTGACCAGCAAAGAGTCATCAGCCGCTTTTTCAACCACGGCTCTGGGTAGAACAAGATTTCCGATATAACCTTCATATTGATCGGTAACAGCCAATGGTTGATTGAAAAGGTGGAGTACTGTTAAAGGCCCTGTTTTTTCTCCTTTGGCAAACCGGGAAGTATTTTCAAGCGTATCAATGGCAGCACCCCAAACCGTGATATCTTTAAGAACTATGGCGTGCCTGAAATTTTCCCATGTATATGTTTTATCATTGATTAATTTCAGTACACAATTTTCCAGGAATTTGGCCACTTCAGGTCTTGCATAGATCCTTCCAAACCCTAAAAGCGGGTTGGCTCCCATTTCAGAGGTTTCTCCTGCTTTTGGCATGAGTCCCTCACCCAGGCAGACCATGATGGCATGGTTTTCAGGTAAAGTCCGGGAAAGGTACCATAGACTCTCGCTCATGGCATAGGCAGAGATGGCATCAGCATCTTTTTTTACCAGGTTGAGTTCTTTTTTCTCCAGTCCTGCACCCTGGCCAAACCTGCCGAATAATTTAGTTCCGAGAGCAGTAACAGCCGAAGTCATTGCCAGCATTTTTTCGGTCCGGGTATCAGCAAATGAAATTGAATCATTCAATTCATCATCTGGTTGACCCTTGACCCATTCAATATTAACATCTTCAAGCCATAAATGCAGCCTGCCAAGAATAGGGCGTGTATCAAAGGCCCATTGTGCGATCAGATTTTTTTTTTTAAAACTTACAGTGTCCATTGTTGTTGTTTCCATGGGTTTCAGGTTGATTTTCTTTTCAAATAATTACCATTTATCAATAGAATTTTAAAGAAAAGACTGCCTATTGGATTTGCATATCCTATCCAGGGAAAATACCCCGGATAGGATAATGGTTTATAATCCGGAATTTTTAAACAATATTTTTTGTGTTCTTAAATCCCAGGTGCTGTTATCTTCCAACCCGCTGTCCTTTCTGAAATTTTTCAGTGCATTTTTAGAGCCTCTGCCAAAATCGCCATCTATTTTTTTTTTATAATATCCCAAATCCATAAGCCTGGTTTGTATGAGCCTTGCATCTCCTTTGTGGCGGGGATCCAGGAATATAACGCCGGACTCCACCGGGCCTTCTTTTTGATCATCAATAGATGGTTGCTTAGAGGATACTTCTTGTTTTAAATAATTTTTCATCCGGGGTTGTTTTTGTTTTGGATTGTAATTTTTTTTATTGGAAAATTTTCCTATCAACAGTTTTTCATTCTTCCCCTCAGGGGTATAGTATGCGTTTATATCAAATATTGAGCCCCAGGAGTCCGGCACAAATTCACCCCCAAGCACAGCAATCGGCCAGCCATTTTTATTGATATATTCCGGCTCAACAAGATCTTTGCTGCCGCTTCCTGAAACTATTACTTCAAAGCGGGCATCATTCGAAAGTCTGTCAAAGCAAAAAATCATAACGGCAAGCTCCATTTCCCCCATTTTTTTTGCGGTGGCCTTTTTCCAAATGGATAAGTTTTGATAGGCTTGATAAGCTTGCGTCTCTTCCTTACTCGGATTCATATCTAAAGAATTTCCCAAGGCAAAAGCATACAATTCTAAAAATCCTTGAACCTTATTTTTTTGAATTTCATTGAATGCTTCAACAGGGATAAAATAGGCTTCAAGCCTTGGAAAAACAGGTGGAATGATTGTTATCCCAGCTTTATTAATCACTATACCATCAGGGGTTTTAAGATATTTTGCAGCAAAATAGGTAGATGCTCTTCGACCCACAAAATCTTCAAAATGGAAAACACCTTCAAGAATACCCTGGACTTGATTTTTCGCAAGAATTTTTGCCTCAAAACCCGTAATATCAATGAGGATTACATCAAAGTCTTCGTATTTAAATGTTTTCTCCTGAACCTTTTGTCCGACACCCGGGTCGAACCGGACAAATTCAGTCTCACTCCTGTGCCGTAATTTGTTCAATATTGCTGCACAAACCATTTTTATATCAATGGGTGTTGTTTCATTATTTACAAAGATTCTATCAGGGAGAGTGATTTCCATGGCAGGTTGTATGCTTTTCTCACTGGGCTGCATGATTTTTGTCGTAATACAGCCAGAAATAAAAAAGTTGCAAATAAATATCATGATTATAAGTTTGATTATTTTTAACATCTTTTTTTCCTTTCCATCATTATTTATTCATACAGTTTTTGTCCCGATGGAGTTATATGAACTCTTCCGGGACCCATATAAACCGGCCTGGGTGCTCGATTTGGCGTTTTTTTTGCTGCATTCTTCAACACATCTTCCAACGCATTCCCTGCTCTTCTTTCCGTCTCTTTTTTCACACCATACTTAACAGCATTTTTCACAAATATTTCGACTGCTTTCCCGCCATGCTTACCTATGCCTTTGGTTGCTATTTTTACGGCAGCTTTGGCGTTATTAAAGTGCATATCTGCACCAAGGGGAGATAATTTATTTACAACCACAGATGATACAGCTTTTATTGTGGCACCTTTTAAAACTTCAAAGTTAAATTTTTTTTCCTTTTTATATGCATCAGCGCCTCCTCTGGCCGCAGCAAGAGCTCCTTGAGCCGCCCAACCGACACCCGGTACAAAAGACAGCCCAAGCTCACTCCACTGCCCCGCCTCATCTAAAAATTCAACAGTAACCGTTAATCCATGAATTAAAGAAGCTTCTGCATTGGCACGTTGCATATCTCCTTCCAAAATTGCCTGGCGGATTGACATTAATTGCCTGGCGGTTCGACTGGTACCGGAAAATGTTTCTGACATTGTTTTTCCGGATTTTGTACCCAGAAGGCTAAATATTTTTTTTATTTCTTTATCAGTTAATTTTGTGGGTTTTTGAGGTGCTACATAACTGTCGCTATCTTCCGGCCTGGCGGGGCCATCGCTACCACCATATGCAAATACAGATGATGCGATAGATACGGATAGAAATAAGATCAATATTGCTAGCAGTATGACCTTTGTTTTTTTATCCTTTCTCATGATAAAAATCTCCTTTATTAAAAAAAATATTTTAAATTATTAATGGTGATACTTATCTCCCATAAACAAAATATATTGCCTGTCAGACTTGCATATCCTATCCGGAGAAAAATTCCCCGGATAGGATAATGGTTTATAATCCGGAATTTTCAAACAATATCTTTTGTGTGCTTAAATCCCAGGTGCTGTTATCTTCTAAGCCATTGTCATTTCTGAAATTTTTAAGTGCTTTTTTTGAACCTCTACCAAAATCGCCATCTATTTTTTTGTTATAATATCCCAAATCCTTAAGCCTGGTTTGTATGAGCCTTGCATCTCCTTTGTTGCGTGGATCCAGAAATATAACGCCGGATTCTATGGGTTTGGGTTTGGGCTTAGGCTTGGGTACGGGTTGAGCTATAGATGTAGTTTTGGACTCTGGTTTTTGTTTGATGATATACTTGGGTGTATCGTGATAGTTTTTTTGATTCGTATAGCCGCCGACGCAGATGGATTCAGATTTTGATCCAGGGTCGGGGTTATACTGAAGACTTACATGAAAATTATTCTTCAGGGCATCAGGGCTAAATGTTCCGCCGGCGATCATGGCACGCCACCCCTGGTCATAGACATACCCGGTTTCAAAAAGTGTTTTACCTTTCATTTTAGGCTTGTCTGTAACCTTCATTTCAAGGGAAGTTTCCGGGGGGAGGCGATCCTTGCAAAATGCCATAATATAGTATTCTTCAGCCTTTACTTTATCGCCGGCGGTCATTTTTTTCCAGACAGACATTTTTTCATAGGCTTCTTTGTTTTTTCGTTCTTCCTGTGTTGGTTCCATCTTAAATGCATTGAGTGCTGCATGTAGATAAAGATCCATAAAAGAAGTCAATTCTTTCATATTAACACCATCAAAAGAGGATTTTGGAACATAATAGGTCTCTATATCAGGAAACCCGGGCGCAATCAGCGCTGTCCCTGAGTTGTTGATGGTGATACCGTTTTTACGAACCGTATAATCGGCTGCAAAATATGTTGCACTGCCCCTTCCAAAAAGATCAACAAAATTAAACATGCCTTCAATAATGAGCTGTGCCTGATTATCCGTTTGCTCCTTTACTATAAATCCTGTGACCTGGATAGCTGCCAGATCAAATTCACCATAGGTGAAATCAGGATCATAAAATGCATGTTTTCCATTTGAATCAAAAGCTACTTCGGAAATGGTATCCCGGCTGCCGCGCAATTTATTCACCATGGCTGCCATAACCAGTTTGACGTGCGCTGGCTGTTGTGTCATATCTCCAAACGTTCGATCCGGCAGGGAAACGACCAGGCCTTCCTCCTGGACCGGTTTAACCGGCTCGGTGCTAGTGGTAGAAGTAGTGGATACACATCCACATACAAACAAGGATAAAATTAAAAGTCCTATCCAAAATGGTATTTTTCGAAACATACAACCCCCTGTCATTATATTATAAAATTTTTATGTTAATTTAGGTTCTTTCCGGCAATATTAAAGGAGTCCTCAAAAAAGCTTCTAAGGGACCACCAAAGGGGTTCCATATGCTCGGAACACTCGGGGGCGGGCTAACCGGTTTAACCTCTGCCGCTCTGGCCTGGTCTGCTATATAACCCAATACTTTCCCGATCTGATCTTTGGTTAATTTTTCTTCTATTTTGACATTAAAGAGTTCTCTGCCAACCCTTCTAAGATATTGTGTTACTTTGGAATTACGCTTAAGCTTGTCTGCTCTTTGAATCATATCTACAAGCTCATCACCCCTTTTACCCAGCTTTGATAAAGACCCCACCTTCATTATTTGATCCACAGCCACGCTCACAGCCATTGCCTGGGCAATATCTTTTATCCCCTTGCCCTCAGCATACTTGTCTATTCCTGCTCTCACCGCTCCAAATGCTGTTCCTGACATCCATCCGGCCGCGGGTACAAAGGATAAGATAAATTCTGCATCCTTCCCTCTTTTATCCATAAAAATAGCAAGGTCTGTCCAATAACCCACCAGGTCTGCCCATGCATTGGCATCAATACTTTCTGCCTGGTTCCTGAAATTCTGGGCCTGCAAAAAGATACGGAGGATTTTAATTAATTGTGCCTTTGTTCTGGGTTTGCCCTCTTGCTTTCCAATCACTAGTTCCCGTATTCCAGTGGGCAGTCCTGAAAACATAGCGTTAAGCTCCTCTCTGGTATATTCTCTAGCTTCGTCGACCGGCGGTCCCCCAACAGCGCTGTCACTTTCACTCGCCGGATTTTTGCCACCCCCGCCATATGCAAATACTAATGTTGTAACAGATACGGATAGAAATAAGATCAATATTGCTAACAGTATGACCTTTGTTCTTTTATCCTTCCTCATGATTAAAATCTCCTTTATTTTAAAAATATATTTTAAATTATTAATGGTGTTACTTATCTCCCATCAATGGCTATCGTTTTTCCTTTGGCGTGTTCTAATGATCCATATGTTATTGTTTCAGGTGTTTTTGTATGTTTGGGGATAAATTCGGGAACCATGGCTGCAAAGTCATTGCTGCTAAAGCGAAACAGGCGAATGGCAGGGCTTGAAATCCCTTGATCATCTATATGGGTCAGGTATAATTCAGTAAAAGGAGAGTTGGCTTTACAGGTAAAAACCAGCCACTTTGAATTCATGGACCAGGAATGCCATGAGTTCATGGTCGGTTGGTTGCTGCTTAATGGTCGTGCATCTCCACCCCTGGATGGAATGATGATCAATTTGCTGTCAGGCTGAAGAACCAATCCTGTAGGGCTTTGGGTAAACACAATCCATTTTCCGTTGGGTGAGTACCTGGGAAAATAATTGCTGTTTCCATTCTGGCTGGCACCTTTCAACGGTGTTGCCACACCGCCTTTCCCATGGTTAAAGGGCAGGGTATAAATATCAAATTGAACAGGATATTTTTTATTTAAAGCGTTAATTTTTTGTTTTGAGCTTTCTTTAAGTATTTCTTTAGCCAAAACCTTTTGAATGAGTTCGGGATTTGTTGATACGGCTGCAAATGCAATGTGTTTACCATCCGGACTCCATGCGGGGGTCGTCTGGACCCTGCTGGTCAGGCTGGCACCCGGTAAAAGACTGAATTTTTTTGTTTGGGTGTTAAAAATGGCAATGTGACCGGTTGCCGGATAGAATAACTGGGAAAAAAACAGGTCATCCATCATGACAAATACAGATGTTTCATTAACCGTACCCGCGATAAAGCGACCGTCAGGAGATACCCGGGCAAAAAGCCCCATACTGTATGAAGCCGGTTTTTGGGGAGTAATTTCATTCCATGAGAAAACAATGTCATTTTTGATAGTGACTTTTTTTTCCATGGAAGAAAATACAAATGCACCTTTATCCCCGCCATAGTCCGTATCCATGGTCATAAAATTGCCATTAAGAGAATAAGAATGACAATTGGCACAGATCGGCGGATCGGACAGAATGGTTTCGGGTCGTTTGTATGATTCAATTTTTCCTATTAACATGCTGGTTTTTTCAGGATTTTTTTTTGCTTCCAGAAACGGCAGTGGTTTTCGCATAAACATTAACCGGGCATTAACCATGTCTTTTGAAAATTTTAAAAAAGTAGTGTTTTGGGAAATAATTTCCCTGCCGCTCCAGCCGCCAATACCTGTTATGATGATTTTAAGATTTTGATGTCCTGCGGTTTTTTTTAATTTGTTCCAGGTATCAGAATCCGGTATCCACCAGTGGGTATTAAGCAATGCTTTTAAAAGGATTTTTTTGTTGGTTTCAATGGTTATGAGCCATGCAGAGCTTTTTGCCGCATCCTCCCATAAAAACGCCGGTGAAGCCATGTCGGCAGGTAAAATAGTGCCCGGCAAGGGTTCTATAATGTTGATGGACTTTAAGGGAGCTTCTTTTGTTAACGAATCAATCCATGACAGCAATTCATCTGATTCTAAAGAACTGTAATCCTTGTCTGCAAACAGGATAAATCGTGAATCATTTTTTTGTCCGCATGTGGCTTCCCATGGACAGAATACAATAATAATAGTTGTAATGAATAATACGCAAAGGAAATTAAAAGAATTTCTATATATTTTTTTAGTACGGGTATCAAAAAATGGGATTAAATCATTCAATTCATTATCGGTTTGGCCCTTGATCCACATATCAGTGTTCATTGTTATTGTTCCCGTGGTTTCAGGTTGATTTTCTTTTTAAACAATTACCATTTATTAGTAAAATTTAAAAGAAAGATTTATTATGAGTTAAAACCATTATATTCGATTACCAAGAGACTGATATCATCATCTACTTCCGAGTTATCCCATAGCTTTTTTTGTTCCGTTATGACCTGTTTAACAATTTGATTCGCCGGTTTATCACTCAATCGTCTTAATGTGGTGTAAAAATTTTCCTTATTTGGATAGGCACCTTTTTCACCGAAATAATCTATTAAACCATCCGTATAAAGAATAATTTTATCACCTGGATTTAATTGAATTTTATACTGAGACAAAGGAGGGTCCTGTCCAAGACCGATGATAGTCCCATGTTGGTTCAGGACTTCAAATTTTCCGGATCTGCCGATGACAAGAGGTGGAACATGCCCGGCGCACCCGTAAGTAACCTCTCCGGTTTTCACATTGAGTAAAACATATACAATCGTAAAAAAACAGTCAAATCGTTCAAAGGGAAATTCGTTTTCAAGGGCATTTAATATTTCTTCAGGCTGAAAAAGAATCCCTTTAGACAACCCCTGTGTATGCAGTTGGTCTAAAAACTGTTTTACAGTGACTGCAATCAAAGCTGCTGAAACGCCATGCCCGCAGACATCCAGTATATATGTGCTGATATGAGTTTCATCCTCTTTATATAAATGAAAGATATCACCCCCCACCATCAGGCAGGGTTCAAAAAACCAACAGGCTTTAATTGACGGAATAATAGGAAGATTTTTCGGGAGAAGGCTTTTTTGGATTTCACCGGCTTTCTCAAGATCTATATCGATCTGTTTTTGCTTTTGTTGTAATTCTATTTTTGACAGTTCACTTTTGGTGATATCATAGATAAAAACTAAAATCATTCTCTGGTTTCGAAAAGTTATCGACCGGGAAGTGAATTCAAGATACTTTTTTACAGGAACGCCTCCAATATAAAAAATACGTTCAAGAAATTTTTTTTCGTCAGGCTCCTGGGTTAATACTGTATTGCGCAGTGTTTGGTTGATGATGCAGTTTTTACAAGCTGAGGTTTCACCACACGGTTTGTTTTCTTTGACAGCGTTGATACAGCCGGAAGCAGGGCCAAACGTAATGTCCACAAGATTTGAATCGGACCGGTTAAACAGTGTTAAAAAACTGTCATTGAATTGATGAATTTTAAAATATTCATCGGCTATAAAAACAGCGGAATCCATATTTTGTAATAATATATTTAAAAATTCATTTGAATCTTTAAGTTCTTTTATATCAATATTCATTTTGTTTTCCTTTGATATCCTAAAAGGATAAATTTCACTTTTTAAATAAACTGTTTGTTTGTATCACAGTCGGGACAAAATAACATTGATATAGATCAAAAGAATAATATTTCACTGATATCACCTAAACTAAAAAAGGCTTTCAAGGCAAACCTGAGAATCCTTATATTTTAAGTGGCTGGGTGATAAGGATTTGAACCTTAATTGACGGAGTCAGAGTCCGTAGTCCTGCCATTGGACGATCACCCAGCAAAATAATGATTGGCTTATATATATCAAGCCTGTTATTTAGTCAAGAATTATCTTGGGCTATTATATAGGGTACTGGGTTTGTTAAACCCAGGTGAGTTATGGTATATAAGAGATTAGGTGTTCCATGTTTTTCCATAAAATCATGATATATGGGAGGGGAAAATGGCTGTTACAGTATTGATTAAAAGAAAGGTTGCACCTGGAAATGAAAGTCTGCTGGAAGAGTTATATCGGGAAATGAGAAGTACTGCTTTAAGTCAGAAAGGCTATATCGGAGGGGAAACCTTAAACCGGGTAGACGTAACAGGGGAAGTTCTTATCATCAGTAAATGGCAGCACATTGATGACTGGTCAAAATGGCTTGTCAGTAAAGAAAGAAGAGCATATCAGGAACGGATTGATACCCTTACCAATGCTGAAACTAAATTTGAGATTTATATTCATTAATACGGATGAAATGAATTGCCAAAAAAACTCAAGGATCTTGAAAAAAGGTTAAAAAAACAGCTCTCATTCGCAGTGGCGTTTTCAGGTGGTGTTGACAGTACCTTTCTTCTGGCAGTGGCAAAAAAAGTAAATCCGCAAAATTTGCTGGCCATTACTGTTTCTTCACAGTTCGTGCCGGGAAGGGAAACAGCGTTTGCAAAGAACATTGCTCGTTCACTGGGAGTTAAACATATCTGTCTTGATGTGGATATCCTTGGGAATGAAGATGTGGCTGGCAATACTTTAGAGCGGTGTTACCATTGCAAAAAACAAATGTTTTCACTGATACAAGAGACGGCTGGAAATTTGGGTATTAAATCTTTGCTTCATGCAGTCAATCTGGATGATTTGAAAGACTTTCGGCCTGGATTAAAAGCAGCAGAAGAGCTTGGTTTTATTTCCCCTCTGGTAGATGCAAGGTATACAAAAGCTGATATCAGGCTGTTTTCAAAGCAATTGGGACTTGAAACATGGAACAAGCCTTCTCAATCCTGCCTGGCAACAAGGATTCCATATGATGAAACGATAAAGGCTGGAAAGCTTATTATGGTGGATAAGGCAGAATCTTTTATACAGGATTTGGGATTTGCTCAGGTACGGGTAAGATGCCATGGGAAAATAGCAAGGATTGAAGTTGAACCCTGGCTGATAGACAGTCTATTGAATAGTGATATCAGGCAAAAGATATCAAAGGAATTTCAAAAGATAGGATTTGAGCATATCAGCGTTGATATTGATGGTTATAAAGCCGCGGCCGGAAAATTAAAATAGATTAAATTACTGACCGTAGCTTTGGTTTTATAAATGGTATGGTTTATCTTTTCTGGATTTCAAGATCATTGAAAAAATATCCGATTTCAAAAGCAGCTGTTTCAGGTGCATCAGAACCATGGACAACATTTTTTTCTATATTTGTTGCATAATCTTTTCTAATAGTGCCTTGCTCTGCTTCTTCAAAATTAGTAGCACCCATGAGCTTTCTGTTTTTTGCAATCACATTTTTTCCCTCAAGAACCATGACAACAATAGGTCCTGAAATCATAAAATCTGTCAGGCTGTCAAAAAACGGGCGTTCTTTATGAACAGCATAAAATCCCTGGGCCTGTACTTTCGTAAGTTGAATCATTTTCATGGCGGCAATTTTAATACCATCGGTTTCAAACCGTTTGATGACTTCGCCAATCACATTTTTTGCAACGCCATCGGGTTTGATTATTGATAATGTTCTTTCCACAATTTCTATCCTTTCATTATTATTATATTTGGTCTTAAATGGGTTTTAAAAATTAATCTTGAAAATTATCATAAAACCGTATTATAGTCAATGGTTATGAAAAACTTAAGGATTGCCGTCACAGGATCGGCAGGCTCAGGCAAGAGTCTTGTATGCCAGAGGTTTAAAGAAATTGGCATGGTTACTTTGGACTGTGATATAATAGCAAGACAGATTGTGGAGCCCGGAATGCCCGGGTTTGAAAAGATCATTGAGTTGTTTGGCCAAGAGGTAGTTGGAAAACAGGGAACTCTGGACAGAGCAAAGCTGCGAAATATCATTGTGAATGATTCATTACTGCGTCAAAAAGTGGAAGATATTTTACATCCTCAAATTATCAAAGAAATGATTTTTCAGATAGAAAATGCAGAGGTTGAGGATAAAAATGCAGTGGTTGTCGAGGTGCCCTTATTGTTTGAATTAGGCATGGAGAAACAATTTGATGTCACGATTGCCGTCACGGCACAGGATATGGATCTTATCAAAAGAATTTCTGATCGGGATAATGTTGCAAAGAAAGATGCCCGGAAAATACTGGATCTTCAAATGTCCCAGGAAGATAAAATGACAAGGGCGGATTATGTTATCTTTAACAAGGGGTCAAGGTCTGAACTCTTTGATTCTGTTGACAATCTCTTTAATAAAATCCAAAAAGAATTCTTGACAACGTGAAGCTTTTGCCTTATTAATCAAACGTTAAATAATGAATTTCAGAAGATCTGTCTGTTTTTTCATGCCATTTTGGTTTTCAGATTTAAAAAAGGTGTACTTCAAAAACAAATTTTAGCCTGTAAAAGATAATAAAACAAATTTTGGGAGAATGAATGAACCTTGTTGATTTAAATAAGATGAAAATTAGTGAGTTGACCAAGCTTGCTAAGGAATACAAAATTAAAGGAATCAGTGGCCTTAAAAAGCAGGATTTAATTTTTGCCTTGCTCCAGGCAAATATTGAAGAGAGCGGTCAGATTTATGGTGAAGGTACGCTTGAGATTCTCCCTGACGGCTTTGGATTTTTAAGGGCTCCCGGATATAATTATCTTCCCGGCCCTGATGATATCTATGTATCCCCTTCACAGATCAGACGGTTTAATTTGAGAACCGGTGATACAATTTCCGGCCAGGTTCGGCAACCCAAAGATTCTGAAAGATATTTTGCATTGCTTAAGGTTGAGGCCGTCAATTTTCAAAATCCTGAGCTTGCTGCTGAAACCATTCTTTTTGATAATTTATTGCCCCTCTATCCTGATCGAAAAATGAATCTTGAGGCTGAATTCGATAATTATTCCATGCGTGTGATAGATTTGATGTCTCCCATAGGCTTTGGCCAGCGCGGCTTGATTGTGTCTCCGCCAAAAGCCGGTAAAACCATGTTGCTTCAGAATATCGCCAATAGCATAGTTAAAGCCCATCCGGAAGTCATCTTGATGATTGTTCTGATTGATGAGCGCCCCGAAGAAGTGACCGATATGGCACGAAATGTTGATGCTGAAGTTGTAAGTTCTACCTTTGATGAACCGTCGGAGCGCCATGTTCAGGTGGCCGAGATGGTTATTGAAAAGGCCAAAAGAATTGTTGAGCAGGGCCATGATGTTGTGATTTTACTTGATAGTATTACAAGGCTTGCAAGGGCATATAATTCAGTCATGCCACCATCCGGCAAGATTTTATCCGGTGGTGTGGATTCAAACGCCCTTGACAGACCCAAAAGATTTTTCGGTGCTGCAAGAAATATCGAAGATGGCGGCAGTCTGACCATTATTGCAACTGCATTGGTTGATACCGGAAGCCGCATGGATGAAGTTATATTCGAAGAGTTTAAAGGCACTGGTAATATGGAGCTTGTCCTGGATAGAAAGCTTGCGGATAAAAGAGTTTTTCCTGCCATTGATATGAATAAATCAGGGACAAGAAAAGAGGAATTGCTGCTTGACCCAATGGTTTTGAATCGTGTGTGGATTTTAAGAAAATTGTTGTCAAGTTTAAATTCTGTTGACAGTATGCAGTTTTTACTTGAAAAAATGCAAGGAACAAAGGATAATAAAGAGTTTTTTGAATTGATGAATTCATAAAGAAGAATTAAACGGGTAAGAATTTAATGATTGCCAAAAATATGGCATGGTAAGGAGTTTTAAAACAAATGAAAAAAAAGATACATCCAAAATACACAAGATCTACAGCTTCCTGTGCTTGTGGTGCAACGTTTGATGTCGGGTCAACAAAAGAGAATATTAAAGTGGAAATTTGTTCCCAGTGTCATCCTTTTTTCACCGGAAAACAAAAGCTGGTTGATACTGCTGGAAGAATTGATCGTTTCAAAAGAAAATATGCAGGGTTTGATGCAACAAAACTTGTTTAGTGTTTGAACGAAAAGCTTAAAGATTTTGTGAGCATGCGCTCCTCTATGAGCCGGGTACAAGGCGGACAGTATTTAACACTTTCTATAATTTGTAATATAAAAGGGGTCTTAACTAAAGAGCCCCTTTTGAGTTTTTAAATTATGATAGAAAAATTAAAAGGCATTGAAGAAAGATTTATCAAGCTTGAGCAGCTATTGAGTGATCCTGCGGTCATTAGTGACCAGAAAAAGTACCAGGAATATCTTATAGAACATGGAGAACTCAATAAAATTGTTCCAGTGTTCAGAGATTATGAAGGACTTTTGGAGGAGCACAAAGAGGCAAAAGAACTTTTAAAGGATAATGACCTTGAAATGCGGGCCATGGCCAAAGAAGAGATCTCGGGTCTTGATTTAAAGATAGAAACTATAAAGTCGCAACTCAATATCCTTTTGATGCCAAAAGATCCCCGGGATGATAAAAATGTGCTCCTTGAGATCCGGGCCGGTACCGGTGGAGAAGAGGCCGGTATTTTTACCGGTGATTTGTTCAGAATGTACTCAAGGTATGTTGAAGCCAAACACTGGGCCTTGGAGATTGTTGAGACAAATAATTCCAGCTCGGGCGGGTTTAAGGAAATTGTGTTCCTGGTGCGAGGTAAGGGCGCATTCAGCAGTTTTAAATATGAAAGTGGTACCCATCGTGTTCAGCGAGTGCCTGAAACAGAAGCCCAGGGAAGAATTCATACCTCTGCTGTTACCGTGGCTGTTCTTCCCGAGGCCGAAGATATTGATATTGATATTAATCCTGCCGATCTTAAAATTGATGTGTTCAGGTCTTCGGGGCCTGGTGGTCAGTCAGTCAATACAACAGATTCTGCGGTCAGGATTACCCATGTGCCAACCGGCGTTACAGCCACATGCCAGGATGAGAAATCCCAGCACAAAAATAAGGCCAAAGCCATGGGTGTTCTTAAATCCCGTATCCTTGACGCCAAGGTGAGAGAAGAGGAAGGCAAAAGAGCGGCGGAGAGGAAAGGGCAGGTGGGAACAGGTGACCGAAGCGGCCGGATCAGGACATACAATTTTCCGCAAGGGCGGATGACGGATCATCGAATCGGTCTTACGCTTTATAAACTGGACAGTATTATGGAAGGTAATATTCAGGGAATCATTGATGAACTTAAAATATACAACCAGGCACAGGCATTAAAGGAAATTGCCTAAAAAATTGAATACCTAAAGCAAATGCCTAAAGCAAATGAATGGTCAATCATTAAGATTCTTGCCTGGACAGAATCCTATTTTAAAGACCATTCCATTGACAGTCCCAGGTTGACTGCTGAAATGCTGCTTGCTTATTGTCTTGGCATAAAGCGGCTTGATCTTTATCTCCAGCATGACCGTCCCCTTCAAAAAAATGAGTTATCCTATTTTAAAGCATTAATCAAAAGAAGAATTCAAAACGAGCCCACAGCATATATTATCGGGGAAAAAGGATTCTTTGACTCTGATTTCAAGGTGGCAAGCGGGGTTTTGATTCCCCGGCCTGATACGGAAACCATTGTTGAACAAGCATT
Source organism: Desulfobacula sp. (assembly GCF_021107415.1). The sequence continues at coordinate 16,670 of NZ_JAIOSW010000149.1, read as the reverse complement.
AACAGTATTAAATGCCCGGCAAAAAGATTTCAAACCCAAGACTGTTCTTGAGCTGGGGACAGGTTCCGGCGCGATCATTATTTCTTTGGCAAAAGCGGCTCCGGATCATCTGTATTTTGCAAGCGATATCTCTGTAACGGCACTTGCGACTGCAAAAAAAAATGCTGAAATAATACTCTCAAAAACAATTAAAGACAAAATCATTTTTTTTGTGGGCGACTGGTTTTCATCATTTAAAAAAAAAAACGCGATTTGATCCAGGATTTAACCCAATATTTGATCTGGTCATTTCAAACCCACCCTATATTCCTTCCAGAGAGATTCAAAATCTTCAGCCTGAAATAAGACGATTTGAACCTATGCTTGCCCTTGATGGCGGCAGGGACGGGCTTGATAGTTTTAAATTTATCTTAGATGAGGCTCATCACTATCTTGTCCCGGGCGGAACAATTCTTCTTGAAATGGGCTTTAATCAAAAAGAAGGTGTTCAAAATATTTCAAAACGATATCCTGAATATCAATCCATTGAATTCATTAAGGATTTGGCAGGACATAACCGTGTGGTTTTAATTAAAAAATCGATTGATTAAAAAATAGTTTTTTGATATATAAATTAGGATTTTTGTAGGATAGTAAAAACTCACATTCAGGGACTTGAAAATCAGGTGCTTTGAGAAAAGTCGAATTTTAGGGATGATCTGAATGGTGGATAAAACCATTAATTAATTTGGAGAACAAATGGCTCACATTACAATTAGAGAACTTCTGGAAGCTGGTGTGCATTTCGGGCATCAGACCAAGCGTTGGAACCCAAAGATGAAAAAGTATATCTTTGGAGCAAGAAACGGAATTTACATCATTGATCTGCAACAGACTGTAAAATTATTCAAAGAGGCCCATGATTTTATCAAAGGTGTGGCTGCCAATGGTCAGGATGTCCTTTTTGTCGGTACAAAAAAACAGGCATCCGAGGCGATCTATGAAGAAGCAAACCGTGCTGAACAGTTCTATGTTCAAAACCGATGGCTCGGTGGTATGCTGACCAACTTTCAGACCATTAAGAATAATATCACCCGGTTTCATTTTCTAAATTCAATTGAAAATGACGGAACCATTGAAAATTATCCGAAAAAAGAGCAGGTAAAAATGCTCAAAGAAAAAGTCAAGCTGGAGTTTGCCATTGGCGGTATCAGTAATATGAAAAGATTGCCCGGGGCAATTTTTATTATTGATCCCAAAAATGAAGCCATTGCCGTAAAAGAGGGTAAAAGACTTGGGATTCCAATTATTGCCGTTGTTGATACAAACTGTGATCCTGATGATATCGATTACGTGATTCCCGGAAATGATGATGCCATCAGAGCTATCCGTCTTTTTACTTCCCGTATTGCAGATGCCTGCATTGAGGGAAAAGCACTTTATGATGAAAGACAAAAGGCAGAATCCGATAAAAGCGGTGCAGAAGAGAGCAAAGAATTTTCCGATGAAAAAATGTCGATTGAGGTTGTTTCCGATGGTACGGACGGCCCTGTCGTTGAAAAGATAAAAAGAAGAATAACGCCAGTTGAAGAGACAAAAGAAGCTGACTTAGGTAAAGATAAGGAGTAAGTAAAAATGGCGCAAATTTCCGCAGCAATGGTAAAAGAACTTCGTGAGGCAACAGGTTCAGGTATAATGGATTGTAAAAGGGTCCTTGGCGAAGCAGAAGGTGATATGGAAAAAGCAATAGTGCTTTTGAGAAAAAAAGGGCTTGCAAAAGCTGCTAAAAGAGCTGGACGTTCAACCAGTGAGGGTATTATTTATTCTTATATTCATACCGGTGCCAAACTGGGTGTTCTTCTTGAAGTGAATTGTGAGTCTGATTTCGTTGCCAAGACAGAAGATTTCAAAGCTTTTGTAAAAAATATTGCTATGCATATTGCAGCAACAAATCCTGCTGGTATGAATCCTGAAGATGTCGATCAGGCAGTAGTTGAGAAGGAAAAAGAGATTTTTCGAGCACAAATGCTTGACCAAGGCAAACCCGAGAATATTATTGATAAAATTGTTGAGGGTAAAGTGGAAAAATTTTACAAAGATATCTGCCTGATGAGTCAGCAGTATGTAAAAGATCCCCAGAAGACCATCACGGATTTATTAAAAGAGACCATAGGTAAAATTGGTGAAAATATTCAGATAAAAAGATTTATACGTTTCCAGATAGGAGAATAGAATCTTGAACAAAGAGTCGGAGTTTGAACGGGTTTTAATCAAGCTGAGCGGAGAAGCCCTGATGGGAAATCAGGGCTTTGGTATTACGCCTGAAATGATTCATTATGTTGCAGAGGAAATTGCAAAAGTTTACCGCCTTAAGGTGCAGATTTGTGTTGTTGTCGGTGGTGGAAATATATTCAGGGGTGTTGCAGGAAGTTCTGCCGGTATGGACAGAACCTCTGCCGATAACATGGGAATGCTGGCCACTGTCATAAACAGTCTGGCTCTTTGTGATTCCCTGGAAAAGTGTGATGTTCCAACAAGGGTGCAGTCTGCCATTCCCATGGACAGGATTGCAGAACCGTTTATCCGCAGAAAGGCCATTCGACATCTTGAAAAAGGCCGGGTGGTTATCTTTGCAGCAGGTACGGGGAATCCTTATTTTACAACGGATACGGCGGCTGTGTTACGGGCTCATGAAACCCGCGCCCAGATTCTTTTTAAAGCCACCCAGGTTGATGGGGTCTATGATAAAGACCCGGTGGTTCACGATGATGCTGTCATGTTTGATGAATTGTCTTATATGAGGGTTATTGAAAAACAACTTCATGTAATGGACATGACAGCTATTTCCCTTGCAATGGAACATGATTTGCCAGTGCAGGTGTTTGATCTTCATAAGGAAGATAACATTTCAAAGGCTGTACTAGGCCAGGCTATTGGTACTCGGATTTATAACAAATAGGTAACCATTAATTGAGGATGGATTGTTATGATAGATGAAGTGCTCCAGGAAACCAAAGAAAGAATGGGTAAATCTGAAAAAGCTTTTGAAAAAGAATTATCAAAAGTTCGTACCGGCAGGGCATCTCAGGCAATACTTGATGGTGTTAAAGTCGATTACTACGGTACTCAGACACCTTTACCACAAATGGCAACCGTATCTATCCCGGAAAGCAGACTGATTACAGTGAAACCATGGGATGTCAGTGTAATAAACGAGGTTGAAAAGGCGATTTTGAAAGCCAATATAGGCCTGACACCCTCTAACGATGGTAAGCTGATCAGAATATCCATACCACCTTTGACAGAAGAAAGAAGAAAAGAAATTGCAAAAAATGCGGCCAAGATCTGTGAAGATTATAAAGTTGCCATTCGAAATATCAGGAGAGATTCCAATGAAATGTTAAAAGAGCTTCAAAAGGAAGGGGATATTTCAGAGGATGACAGCTTTAAAGCTCAAAAACAGGTACAGGAAGCCACGGATGAAAATATTAAGCGGTTATATGAAATTTTTGCAGACAAAGAAAAGGAAATTCTTGAAGTCTAACTCGACACAAGATGTGATCCTGAATCCGGAAACACTTCCATCCCATGTGGCCATTATCATGGATGGCAATGGCCGATGGGCTAAAAAAAAAATGTTGAACCGTATCAAAGGGCATGAACAGGGTTCACAAATAGTTCGCTCCATCGTGACAGCCGCAAGAGAACTTAAGATAGGGACGCTTACCTTATATGCATTTTCCACGGAAAACTGGGCAAGGCCGAAACACGAAGTAAAAGCATTAATGATGCTTTTAAAAAAGTCCATTGTTTCCCAAAGAGAAGAGCTTTCAAAAAATAATATTCGTCTCAATATCATCGGTCAGAAGCATAAGCTCCCTCTGGATGTTCAAAAAGAACTTGAGGTCACAATGGAGTTGACAAAAAATAATAACAAAATGTTGTTGAATCTGGCCTTAAGTTATGGTTCAAGAGAAGAGATCACAACGGCTTTCAAACGAATTGCTGAAAAGATAGAATCAAAAGACCTGGATTCCAGGGATATTACCCAGGATCTTATTTGTGATCATCTTTACACAAGAGCAATGCCTGATCCTGACTTGATTATCCGCACAAGCGGGGAGTATAGATTGAGTAATTTCCTGTTATGGCAGGCGGCATATTCTGAAATTTATATTTGTGATACCTTGTGGCCGGATTTTACAGAAAGTGAATTTATTGAAATCTTAAAAAATTTTCAGAAAAGGGACCGACGCTTCGGTAAGGTGGCATGCAGCACATCAAACGATGGATAACCGCACTCGTACTTGCCCCCATACTTTTATGGATTGTCATCAAGGGCAATACATTATTGTTTGCTGTACTGGTTTCAGTCGTTGCCGTATTTGCCATGGGCGAATACTTGAGAATTATTTTTAAAAATGATGAAGAATCCATTTCCAATACCATCAAGATCATCTCCTATATAGTTTCAATGACACTTGTTATCAGTGCCTGCCTGGGATCATGGGAAATTTTGTTTTTAATTATTGCCATGAATCTTTTGGCCTTATCCATTTTTGTGCTGTCCCGGTTTGCCGGCAATCATGCCATATTCGATATTATCGCAAAACAGGTTTTAGGCGTTGTTTATATCCCGGTTTCCCTATCCCTTCTGGTTTTTATTAAAGATCTTGATGGCGGAACATTTTGGATTATCTGGCTGTTGATTGTTATTTTTGCAAATGATACCGGTGCATTTTATACGGGGACATTTTTTGGAAAAAGGGCGTTTTCTCCTAACATAAGTCCTAATAAAACCATAGAAGGATCATTGGGTGGCGTAACAACCTCCATGATAGTCGGGTTCATTTTTTGTCAGATTTTTTTTAATGATCTGTCATTGTCTTTTCTTACCATACCAGCGTCTTTTCTGCTTGCCGGTGCCGGGCAGATAGGAGACCTGTTTGAGTCTGCCATGAAGCGATCCTCAAATATCAAAGATTCAGGTCGGATTCTCCCGGGGCACGGCGGGATGCTCGATCGAATAGACGGCTTGCTTTTAGCTATTCCGGTTTTATATGTGTACCGGGTATTTATTTTATGAAACGCTTGTCAATCTTAGGTTCAACCGGCTCCATCGGTACCAGTGCTTTGGATATTGTCCGGATGCATCCTGATCTCTTCCAGGTAAAAGCATTGACAGCCGCAAATAATATAGAATGTCTTTCTAAACAGATTGATGAATTTAAACCGGAGCTGGTTGCGGTTATTAATGAAGAAAAAGCCCTGGAACTCTCCCGAGTTTTAAAGGGGGCTTTAAAAGGAAGCAGCCGGCCTGAAATTTTGTTTGGTGAGGAAGGCTTTTGCCAAGCCGCTTCTTATGAAAATTGCGACTTCGTTCTTCTGGCCATGGTGGGTGCGGCCGGACTAAAACCTGCCCTTTGCGCCATTGAAGCAAAAAAACAGATTGCCCTTGCCAATAAAGAGACCCTGGTCATGGCCGGCGAAATAATCATGGCCAAAGCAGTGGAAAATGGTGTTTCAATCCTGCCGGTTGACAGCGAGCACAGTGCAATCTTTCAATGTCTTAAGGGAAACCAAAAAAAAGATTTGAAAACAATATTTTTGACTGCTTCAGGCGGGCCTTTTAGAGAAAAACCATTTGATGAATTCAAAAATATTACCCTGGAAGATGCCCTTAATCATCCCACCTGGAATATGGGACATAAAATCACGATAGATTCAGCCACTTTGATGAATAAAGGCCTTGAGATCATTGAAGCTATCCATTTGTTTGATGTCACCTATAAAGAAATTGAGGTGCTTATTCATCCCCAGAGTATTGTACATTCCATGGTAGGGTATAAAGACGGCAGTATTATGGCACAAATGGGACAACCTGATATGAAAGGGGCTATCTCATACGCCATGTCAGAACCTGAAAGACTTGATGTGCAAATAGATTTTCCCGATTTTGCAAGCCTTGGTTCATTGACATTTGAAAAACCGGATACTCAAAAGTTTCCTTCCCTTTTATTTGCATTTGAGGCCTGTAAGCAAAAAGGGACACTTCCAGCTGTCATGAATGCCGCCAATGAGGTTGCAGTTGAGGCATTCCTTGAAAAACGCATCGGTTTTTTAGATATTTTTAAATTAATTTCCAAAACAATGGAACTTCATACACGGATTGACAATCCCGATCTTTCAGGTATTATTGAAGCGGATGATTGGGCACGTGATAAAGTGCAATCCGAAATATAGAAGTGACATAAAAGTGAGGTCTTATGGGGCATTCTGCTGTTGCATTCATAATTGTTATTGGTATTCTTGTTTTCATCCATGAATTTGGACATTTTATTGCGGCAAGATTATGTGGAGTGGGAGTTAAAGTATTCTCCCTGGGGTTTGGACCGAAAATTTTAAAAAAAAGAGTGGGTCGCACCCAGTATTGTCTGTCTGCCATACCCCTTGGCGGGTATGTAAAAATGGTGGGAGAAGAACCGGGAACCACCATTGACCCTGAAGATATTCAGGCTTCTTTTACCCACAAATCATTGTTGCAAAAAAGTATTGTCGTTGCAGCAGGTCCTGTCTTTAATTTTTTACTGGCCATCTTTATTTTTTATGTCCTTTATCAGTTTTCAGGAATTTACCAGGCTAAACCGGTTGTGGGTAAAGTCATGGAAGATACGCCTGCCTTAGCAGCCGGAATAAAGCCGGGGGATGTGATTAAAGAAATCAACCAAAACAAAATTGAATCATTTGAAGATATTGCCAGGATTGTTAGTGCAGGCAAGGGTGAACAATTGGATATCATTGTGGAGCGTGGCACAGGATTTAAAGGAATTGTTCTTTCCCCTGTCCTGAGACCTTCCAAAAATCTGTTTGGTGAGGAAATTGAAAAATATGTCATTGGTATCGTTGGTACCGGTGAGTCTTTTCATAAAAGTCTTAACCCCGTTGCTGCCCTGTGGCATGCAGTCAAGGATACTTACGGGCTTGTAAAGTTAACCATACTTTCTGTTGGAAAAATGATCAACGGAAGTATCTCGGCAAACAATCTGGGTGGCCCTTTGATGATTGCCCAAATGGCGGGAGAACAGGCAAAAGCAGGCGTTATGAGTTTTGCCTGGTTTATTGCATTGCTTTCTGTAAATCTTGGTATCATCAACCTTTTTCCAATTCCGGTGTTAGATGGCGGTCATCTGTTATTCTTTGGCATAGAAGCAGTTACAGGCAAAGCAGTCAGTGACAAATTACGTGAAAAATTGATTCAATTCGGTGCAGCAGTGCTTGTAGCATTAATGGTCTTTGTTTTTTATAATGATATTGTAAGAATGTTCATTAATGGTGGGTAATATGATTTTTTGTATTGAGATTGCTCTTAAAAAAGAGCTGAGAGATGCTGAAGGCACTTCTCTGATTAAAAAGGCGGATTCTTATTTTGGAATTAAGATTCAGGAAGCACGATGTGTCAATATCGTGACCATTGAATCAGATCTTGATCAATCGCAGCTTGAAAAGGTAAAAGATGAGATTTTCACCAACCCTGTGACCCAGGTTTCAAGCTTAAAACCCATGGATATTGGTTTCCACTGGTGTATCTGGGTCGGGTACAGACCCGGGGTAAAAGATAACCCCGGTGCAACGGCAATGGAAGCTGTTACAGACCATCTGGGGAAAAGTTTTGGACCTGATGAGGGCATATATACGTCAAAACGATATTGTCTGAAAGGTGATGCGCTTGATCGTGAAGATGTGGAAAAACTGGCCTCTGAGCTTTTATCCAACTCCATCATTCAACAGTTCAAAGTTTTTTCAATTGACGAATGGAATAAGGATATAGGGGCGGATGTTAAACCTGCCAAGGTTATCCTTGATCATACGCCCTGTTTTGAAGTCATCAGTATTGAGTCGGATGAACAGCTTGCAAAAATTTCAGATGTAAGAAATCTTGCATTGAATCCAAGGGATATCCCGGTGATTCGTGAGTATTTTCTGGATCCAAAGGTAATGGAATCCAGAAAAAAAGTGGGCCTTTGTGAACCGACTGATCTGGAACTGGAATATATTTCCCAGGCCAGAAGCGATCACTGCAACCATAATACCTTCCAGGGAATTTTCCGGTACAAGGATGCAGCCAATAATGAAGAATGCATCGAAAACAGTCTGTTTAAAACCTATATCCAGGAACCCACCTTAACGCTTAAAGATAAAAAAGACTGGGTGGTCTCTGTATTGTGGGACAATGCAGGGGTTGGCAGGTTTGATGATGAAAATAATTATGTCGTAACGAGCGAAACCCATAATTCCCCCTCCAATATGGAAGCCTATGGTGGTGCCATAACAGGTATTGTAGGGGTTTACCGTGATCCCATGGGAACGGGACTTGGATCAAAGCTGTTCATGGGCAGTTTCGGGTATTGTGTGGGAGATTTAAATTATAATGGCCCGCTAAAACCGCCGCTTCATCCCAGGCGTCTTCTTGACGGTGTAATAGAGGGTGTAAAGGACGGGGGGAATAAAAGCGGTGTTCCCACTAGTTTTGGCCAGATATTGTTTCACCCGGGATACATGGGCAAAAGCCTTGTGTTTGTAACGGCATTGGGGATTATGCCAACCAGGGTTGCGGGCAAACCCAGCCATGAGAAGAAAACATCCCCCGGAGAACTGATTATCATGAGCGGCGGAAGGGTTGGAAAAGACGGAATTCATGGCGTGACTGCCTCTTCGGAAAGTTATTCGGAAAATACGCCTGCAGGTCATGTCCAGATCGGTGATCCCTATACCCAGAAAAAAATGCATGACTTTCTCTTAATCTGCCGTGATGAAGGTCTGATCCCGTTTATTACGGATAATGGCGGCGGAGGTTTGTCCTCCTCCGTTGGTGAATCCGCCATGATCTCCAATGGGTGTGTGGTTTGGCTGGATAAAGTTCCGTTAAAATATGAAGGTCTTGATATGTGGGAGATCTGGATTTCAGAATCCCAGGAACGCATGACCATTGCTGTTAAGCCTGAAAATTTAGACAGATTTATGGAACTCTCGGCAGAGCATGAAGTTGAAAGCACAGTGATAGGAGAATATACGGATACAGGCAAGTTGCATATCAAATATAAGGATGAAACCTGTGCCTATGTGGATATGGATCTTTTAGACAAGGGATTTCCCTCCTGGGAATTTGATGCAACCTGGATTTCACCTGAAACCCGAGGCTTGACAGAGCCGGTTATCAGTTCTCCATCTGATTTTAACAAATTATTACTCAGCATGCTTGAACGGCCTAATCTCAGCTCTAAAGAATGGATTTTCCGGCAGTATGATCATGAGGTTCAGGGCGGTTCCGTGATAAAACCTTTGGTGGGTGTTAAGTATAATATTCCGTCTGATGCCTCTGTGACACGGCCGGTCCTTGCATCCCAAAAGGGTCTTGCTTTCTCGCAAAGCCTTTTGCCCTGGTACTCAAAGATAGATGCCTATCATATGATGACATGCACCATTGATGAAGCGGTGAGAAGATTGATTGCCGTGGGGGGCAATTTCGATCATATCGGCGGGCTTGATAATTTTTGCTGGCCAAACATACAATTTGATTTCAAGAAAAATCCGGATGGAACATTTAAGGCAGCCCAGCTTGTTCGTGCATGCCGGGCGCTGAAAGAGACCTGCGAAAAATACGAGATTCCTCTGTTATCCGGTAAGGACAGCATGTATGTGGACGGTCATCTTGTGGGTGAGTTTGGTGAACGGGTTAAGGTCTCTGCCATGGAAACTATTCAGTTTTCAGCCACATCAGTTATTGATGATGTTTCAAAATGTGTGTCCATGGACCCAAAGGTTTCAGGCGACCTTGTTTATGTGTTGGGGTCAACTGCCAATGAACTTGGGGCATCCGAATATTATGAGGCGTTTGATAAGACGGGCTTAAATATCCCCCATGTTGAACTTGATAAATTCAAAAAGGTGTATAAAACATTGCAAACTGCCATTGAAAAGGAACTTGTGGCATCCTGCCATGCTGTTGCAAGGGGAGGTCTTGGTGTTCATCTGTCATATATGGCAATGGCAGGGGGCTTGGGCCTTGAAGTTAATTTGTCTGACCTTCCAATGGATGCAGGCCGCGGCAAGCTGTTAAACGAAACTGCATTGTTCTCAGAATCGGCAGGCAGATTCATTGTTACGATCCCGTCAGAAAACAGATCAGTTTTTGAAAAATTGTTTAAAGGGATGGCTATGACCTGTGTCGGTATGGTAACAGATCTGCATAATCATTTGAAAATTTCATCCTTGAACAAGGAAACACTGATAGACCTTTCAATGGAAGAACTTGAGAAAGCATTCAATAAAACCTTTGGAGACATGATATGAAAAAGGTTAACGCACTGATATTAACAGGGTTTGGGTTAAATTGTGATGATGAAACAGCTCATGTATTTGAACTTGCCGGGGCTGAGTCTCATAAAATCCATATTAATGCATTGGTGTCCGGGAAAATTAAGCTTGCAGACTTTCATATCCTTGCCTTTGGCGGAGGGTTTTCCTGGGGGGATGATCATGGTGCAGGCGTGATCCAGGCATTAAAGCTTAAAAATCATATCGGCAGTGATCTTTTGTCCTTTGTGGATCAGGGAAAGCTTATCATTGGTATCTGCAACGGATTCCAGGCCCTGGTTAATTTAGGGCTGTTGCCCGGGCTTGACAATGATTATTCTAAACGATCCGTTTCCATTACATTCAATGATTGCGGGAACTTCAGGGACCAATGGGTTCACCTGGCTGCAAATACTCAAAGTCCCTGTGTCTTCACAAAAGATATTGGTATGGCAGATTATCCGGTTCGTCATGGAGAGGGAAAATTTATTGCAGACCAAAAAGTGATTGACACCCTTTTGGCCAATAACCAGGTAGTGTTCCAGTATGCCGACAATCAAGGAGTGCCGGCAAAGGGAGCGTTTCCGTTAAATCCAAATGGTTCAATAGAAGATATTGCAGGTATTTGTGATCCTACGGGAAGAATTTTCGGGTTGATGCCCCATCCAGAGGCTTATAATCATTTTACAAATCATCCGGACTGGACACGAAAAACTCAACTTCGTAAAAGAGAGGGTAAAGCCCTTGATCAGGAGATGACCATTGGTATCAAACTGTTTGAAAACGGGGTTGAGTATATTAAAGAATCTTTCTTTTAGAATTTAAGCCTGGGGAGAACTTGTGCTGGGAACAATTGTAAATTGCTTGGCAATTATTGCAGGCAGCCTTGTCGGAATCGGGTTTAGAAACGGAATCCCGGAAAAATATAATCAGACGGTGATGCAGTCCATTGGCCTTGCTGTTATCCTGATCGGCATGAAAAGTGCTCTTGGGTGCAATGATCTTTTGCTCATTATTATCAGCCTTGCACTAGGGTCTTTAATCGGAGAATTGATTGGCATTGAAAATTATCTTGAAAGATTTGGAAAGTATCTTGAAACCAAATTTTCAAAAACATCCTCTGGTTTTGCAGCAGGGTTTGTCACGGCCTCATTAATTTATTGTGTGGGCTCAATGGCTATTGTGGGCTCACTTGAAAGCGGTCTTACCGGAAATCATGATACCTTGTTTGCCAAGGCAACCCTTGATGGTATTGTCAGTATTATTTTAAGTTCATCCCTGGGAATCGGCGTACTTTTTGCCGCAGTTCCGGTGCTCTTGTATCAAGGTTGCATTACCTTGATGGCAGGGCTTCTCAAACCATTGCTGATCCCGGCCGTTGTCAGCCAGATGTCATCAATCGGCGGTCTCTTAATTCTGGCCATCGGACTGAATATGATAAGGAAAGACAAACTAAGAGTAGGGAATATGCTCCCGGCTATTTTTATTCCTTTGATCTATTTTTTTATTATGAGCGAATTCTAAGCATTAAGACTACGTGAATAAAAGGCTTTTCGGGTAATATTTGTCCTCCTGAATTCTTTTACTATATCTTTTATCTTTCCTGCTGTTGATATCTGTTCAAAAGGAGATGACATGTCCCTTGTAAAGCATTTAAAGTCTGCTGATAATCCATTTTGAACCGCACAAAGGATTTCTTTTTTTTGGGGATGACAATCAATAATATTTTTGGCTTTTATCCTGTCCTGCTGTCTTGTGCCGATGTTAATCACCGGGGTTTTAAAACTGGGGGCAATTATTATGCTATCCGAATCATTGCCAACCAGGGCAGAACTATATTTTATGGCACAGCTTAAATCTGGTAGATTCATAAATGGAAGAGATATGGTTTTGCCGGGGTGATTCAAGGTGAAATCTTCGATCATTTGAATAATCATTTTACCCAGCCCGTTTGCTTTGGGTTTGTTGAATAATATTTTGAATTTTTCCAATCGTTCATCTGCCAGGCTTTCCAATACTTCTTGAAATAGTTGTCCGTTCTTTGAACCCATGGAAGCGTCAGGGTGAAAAGAAACTAATATGAATTGATTTTCTTTATTAAAGCCGATTTCATCGTAAAAAAGAGCTTTTCCCCTCAAAGACAGGGTTTTTATTTTTTCTATAAGAAGGGACCCGACGTTAAACACATTTTGTGAAGGCTCACCGAACCGGATCACCTGTTGGCGATATTTCTCAGTGGAGGTGAAATGCAAATGGCTCAATTTGGTAATGCCATACCCATAAGAATCATCCCATGTTCTAAAATCCGATTCACCCCCCTGAATATGGGCAATGGGAATGTTGTTCTGTGATGCTGCAATGGCAGCTGTAAATGTTTCATAACTATTTTCCAGCAGAATAACGATATCCGGTTTCAATAGTTTTAAAACCCTGTCATATTCTAATTGCTCAAAATTAACCGGATTAGCCAACCTAAAATTTTTCTGAGTATTGAATACAATATCGGTTTTTTCATCAATGGTGAAACCTTCTTCTTCAATACGTCTGTAAGTAATCTCCAATTCGGGGGTTTGGTGCTTTCCGGTTGAAATAATTGTTAAATAGACAGATTGATCTTCTTGAATTTTTTTTATCAAAGGTTTTAAAATATAATATTCATTTAATGTTCCGGTAATAATACAGATATTTTTCATCACGCTCCTTTGAAATTATTTTAAATAGAATCTTTTTTCCCAGGAAATTTTTTCCTTGTTTTTAAAAAAGATTCATGTATTTTTGTTTTAAGTATTTGATTTTGTATAATTTTCATTTAATTGATTGTTTTTCATAAAACCTGCTTGTTTTTATAATTAATACAAAAAGCATAAACCATGCCTTTTATATGTGCAGATGTGATTTATGGAAAAATTTCTCTATTGGGGCTCATTTGTGATGAGTGAGAATTGCTGGACCTTTTTTAAACTTGACATTTCAGTTTATGTATGACAAACATTATGTATGACAAACATAAGATAGGCAATGAATTACAGGGGATTGCAAAATGCGACTCAATTTTTTGGACAGAAAAAGGGAAATCACAAAACTCGATAGAGCCTTCAACTCTTCAGAACCGGTATTTGTCGTTATATATGGACGGCGCCGGTGCGGCAAATCCACCCTGTTGCAGCATATGGCCCGTCGCACAGACATATATTATCTGGCAGACCAGCAGGAAGCACCTTTACAGATGCAAAGCCTTGCCAGAGAAATAGGTAGATCCGTTTTCGGATTTGACCAGGTCAGCTATCCTTCCTGGGAAGTTTTATTAACCGCTATCCAGAATCAGATGTCACCAGGTACCGCTCTTATTCTTGATGAATTTCCATATCTCGTGAAAAAATCACCAGAGCTGCCAAGCCTCATTCAAAAAATAATCGACAGCAGGCAAAATAAAATTCACCTCATCATTTGTGGTTCCTCACAGCGAATGATGCAGGGACTTGTCCTTGACAGCACCGCCCCGCTGTATGGCCGGGCTTTGGAAATAATCAAACTTCGTCCCCTTGAACCGGGTTGGCTGCCTGAGGCATTGGGACTGGATCCCATCACTGCCATTAAGACCTATTCTATGTGGGGTGGAGTGCCTCGATACTGGGAACTGGCAAAACCCTTTTCCAGTCAGGAAGCAGCCTGTAAAGAGCTGGTTCTTGACAGGGACGGAATCCTTCATGAAGAACCTATGCGGCTCCTGCTTGATGATATGCGTGGCGCTGGTCAACCCCATTCACTTCTTGCTCTGATTGCCGGAGGCGCAAACAGGTTGTCGGAAATTGCCGGACGACTGGGAAAACCGGCAACCAGCATGACCCGTCCGCTTGCCAATCTAATCCAGCTAGGATACATCAAACGGGATCTGCCCTTTGGAGAAAGTTCCAGGTCCAGTAAAAAAACCCTTTACAGAATTGAGGACCCTTTTTTGCAGTTCTGGTATCGTATTGTGCTGCCAAACCATTCCATGCTTGAACAAGACCTTATTGATGAAGTGTATCTTGCCTCTCGACAAAAGTTCAAAGCCCAGACAGCAGAAGTATGGGAAGAACTGGCCCGCAAATCAACAGCACACCTTGAAATTGCCGGGTACCGGTGGAAACCGGCAGCACGTTGGTGGGGGAACGGCCTTAACGGCAAAAATATGGAAATCGATGTAGTGGCGGAATCTTTAGACGGTAAAAACTTACTTTTGGGTGAAGCAAAATGGGAAGACAAGACAAATGTACAGTCCGTCATAAACAAACTTGAAAAAAAAGCTGCGAATTTCCCAAAATGTGCTGGAAAAAAGATCATCCTGGCAGTCTGGTGCAAACAGCGTATGACTGCTGCCCAGGAGAAACATCCGGTTCTCACTCCTGAAGATGTTCTTTCAGTTTTGAAATAAATTAATATAAAATTAATTTTGACCAGTGAAAAAAGCGACACTTCCAACAATACGCACAGTATATTTTTCAAAATTGTTGTTCAAAATGGCCTCAAGATCGGCGGCATTATCATGCAAATTACTGAAAATTGATTTTTTGTTGTATATTGAGTTTGCCATTCTGTATAGCATCCCTACATCAACACTTCTATATCGTAGATAGACAATAAAAGGTTAGAATACTCGGAAGCACCAGCTGCGACTTCTTTTGATACTGCTTTGGTTGATTCACTGCTATCTATACTTATAAAATCTCTCCTCAATATACTCCTTTTTGTTTTGCAACTCATATTTTTTCACACCAAGCAAGTGACAATTTTTCTGATTAAGAATTAAACCTCCTTTATTATTGAATCTGCCAATTTTCAGTATCCTTTATGATTTTAACAGGTTTCAGCCCAAACGGTTCAGGCACAACAATACTCTTCTTAAAATTCATTAGTTCCATTTTTGATGGTTCCACCCGTATTGAAACAAAATCATCTCCGCCTGGACCGCCTGGAAAAAATAACAGCCACGAACCAATCCAGTGTTTTCTTCTTTCTTGAACGTCGCGGACAATACTCGCTTTGCCGTAAATAATTAGATTGGCGTGTTCTTTGTCACTGTAGAATGCAAGAGTTACATTTGGGTTCTTTTCAATCTCTTTGATTTTCCTTAAGAAGGGATTTGTACCAAGCCAAATTGTGAAAGTGTCAACATCGACAATAGGTTGAACCATTCTTGCGCTTGGCCATTGTTTATCATTGTTTGTGATTAAAATGCAGTATCTTGATTTTTTTAACATCAAGCGCGCAGTGTTGAGACTATGATTCAAAGAAGAATCAAATGATTTTTGTTTGCTCTGTTTGTAAATTTTAAGAATTTTTCTTCCAATAGCGCTTTTTAATTTTTTAATCATAATTTTTCCTGTAGGATTTTTTTTATGCGTGAGAACAGTATTCATACTTATTTCGTATCCTGATCTTCACCTTCATTTTCTCAAAAAGTTTTATTAATCCGTATCGTGTTCGATCAATAAAGATAAATTCAGGGGTGAAGTTGTGGATGTGTTTTCTGAATTGATGCATTTGCTGACCGATCTTTCTGCCTTTTTCCATGAAATCCGGGTTGGCACCAAAATCAAATTCCTTTTCGCAAAAAAGCTGACTGAGCCAGGCACCGATTTTCATAAATAAGGCCACCATCTGATCTTTTATATCAGGATCAAGATCAGAGATAATGAGTTTCATCCGGGTTAACAGATCAATATAAGCTTCCCTTTCATTGCCGGCGCCAATACGAATCAGTCTCTGGTAGAGTTGAATAAATTCATCATCAAACGATCGGACACAACCAAAATCAATCAGGCTGACCTTTAAATCATCTGTCACCAGAAAATTTCCCGGATTTGGATCAGCGTGTATTTGTTTCAGTTCATAAAACCCTTCTACAAAAATATCGTGCAGGGTTTGGGCAACAATGGTTTTACTTTCCAGATCAGGACGGGTCTCAAGCCATTCATTTAAAATCAGGCCTTTCATACAGGACATGGAAAGAACATTTTTTGTTGTCAGGTCGTGAAAGATTTCCGGGATCATGACCCGGTCATTTTTCAGATTTTCACGAAAATATTTAATATTTTGGCCCTCTTTTTCATAATCTGTCTCGTTGAGAAGGACTTCTTCGATTTCTTCCAGATCCATTTTGATGATGTCATACTCTGCCATAGGCCTTAGTACAGTTTTCAACAACCGGATATCATTGGAAATGGTTTGGGAGATGTCATGATACTGGGTCTTTACGATGAGCTCTTCTTCATCCTTAGATATGGCAAGGTAGAAGTGCCCCAGCCTGGCGGCAGCAAATGCTTTCAAGTCAAAAGGCTCAAATATTTTTTCAGGAG
>NZ_JAIOSW010000147.1 GCF_021107415.1 Desulfobacula sp. | reverse complement strand
GGGCAACAGCGTGGAACATAGTTAAAGCCAAAGTCTTTAATCTACATAATACCAGGCGCGCTTTCATCGTCGGCAAAAAACATTAAGATATCGGCAATGATCTTTACCAAAAGATGCTGGATAAACGACTACAGTATACCTGCGGCTACTGGAAAGATGCAAAGACCCTTGACGCTGCCCAGGAAGCCAAGCTTGAAATGGTTTGCAGAAAACTGAGGCTTGAGCCTGGAATGGAGATAGTTGAACTGGGGTGCGGGTTTGGCGGATTTGCCAAATATGCTGCACAAAAACATGGTGTCAGGGTAACAGGGTTTACCGTATCAAAAAAACAGGCAAAGTTTGGGGAAAAACTGTGTAGGGATCTACCGGTTGAGATCCGGCTGGATGACTACAGGAAGGCATCCGGGCTCTATGATCGAGTTGTCTCCATTGGGTTGATGGAACATGTGGGATATAAAAATTACAGGACATATATGAAGCTGACACACCAGTTATTAAAGGATGACGGCATTGCTTTTGTTCATACCATTGGCAGCAATACCAGCCGCAGGATATGCGAGCCATGGACTACGACATATATTTTCCCCAATTCAATGCTGCCTTCCATTGCCCAGCTGGGAAAAGCCATGGAAGGTTTTTTTGTCATGGAAGACTGGCATAATTTCGGAGAAGATTATGATAAAACCCTGATGGCGTGGTACAAAAATTTTTTACAGGCATGGCCGGAACTGAAAAATAAATATGACGAACGGTTTTTCAGAATGTGGGAGTATTATCTTTTAAGCTGTGCCGGGGGATTTCGATCCAGAAGTATGCAGCTGTGGCAGATCGTCATGACCAAGCCCGGAAGAACCAGACCGGATCTCATAAAGCCTTATTGAGATGATAGAATCTAAAATAATTGTGGTCGGCGGGGGACCGGCAGGTTCGGCATGTGCAAGGGTCTTGAAACAGGCGGATCTATCAACCCTGATCCTTGATAAAAAGCCGTTTCCACGCTCAAAAACATGTGCCGGATGGGTAACTCCGGAGGTATTCAAAACCCTTGAATTAAATCCAGAAAGCTATCCCCATACCCTGAACCGATTTGATCGGATCCATTTCCATCTGTTCGGGGTGGCGCTTCCTGTCAGAACATGCCAATATGCCATCAAAAGATATGAGTTTGATGAATGGATGATTTTGCGTGCCCGGGTTCCTGTTCACACCCATAAAGTAAAGCATATCAGAAAGCACAATGGATATTTAATCATTGATGATACATACCAATGCAGATACCTGGTGGGGGCGGGCGGCACCCACTGCCCTGTTTACAAAAATTTTTTCGGCAAGACCGATCCAAGGCCTGTAAAAGCAATGATTTCTGCAGTTGAAAAAGAATATCAATGCGATTTTCGGGACGACAGATGCCATATCTGGTATTTTGAGGACCGGCTGCCGGGGTATGCCTGGTATCTGCCAAAAGGCAATGGGTGGTTGAATATCGGGATTGGCGGAAAGTTTTTAAAATTAAAGAAACAAAACAGGACCATCATGGATCACTGGCATCTTTTTGCTGAAAAGCTTGTAAAGCTTTCCCTGATAAAACAGGTACCCCGCGACCCCAAAGGGCACAATTATTACCTTTTTCATAAAAATCATGCCTATTGCAGGGACAATCTTTTTATCATTGGAGATGCTGCCGGGGTATCAACCCTGGACATGGGGGAAGGGATACATGCCGCCATTAAAAGCGGTATTATGGCAGCAGATGCCATTGCAAATCACAAACAATTCATACCCCCTGGTTTAGCGAACGGTTTGGCAAAATTCAGCCTGCCTGGTATTTTTCTGTCTATCTTTAAAAAATAACTGATTAAATAACACTGGCTGTTTTAAACAAAAAAAATTTTCAAAACGAAGAATACCCCATATTCAAAGGCTTGAACACTAACAATGCTCAAAAAAGAGGGAAAGATAAATGATGCCATTTTTTTAAGTTAATGCACCCGTGCGCCTTGAAATTGCCTATCCTTGTGAAGGCGTATCGCTTTTCCCATACTCGAAAAAAAATATTTTCTTATATATAGACCACATCGTAAATTTTACCGGGCTTGTCCAACCACCGGATAAGATCGTGGTTCGTTTCACTCACACGGATCTATCCTTATTCGTTCTGTCCCGGCAGTCAAGATGATTAAATATGAGTAGCATGTTCTAAAGTATCTACGATCCATTGATTCAAGCTTTTCCCTTCGGCCATAGCCACACTGGCAATATTTGCATGAAGGTTGGAAGGTACACGTACATTAAATCTCCCTGAATATTTCTTTTTAGGTTCAATATTACGTTTTTTGCAAGCATCAAGGAAAACTTTGAGAGAAATAGCACCTTCTTTTTTTAAACTTTCAATATCCTTAGCATAAAAATCTGCACCGCCGTTTAGCTCAACGAATTCACCTCTAAACATTTCAATCTCAGGATCATACTTGATCACAGCATTAATATTATTGATTTTCATTAAATTCATCATGGTAGCACCTCATTTTCTTTTAACCATTTTCTAATACTTGCTACTGCACCCTTATCAGTATCAGGGCGTGGGTGAGGTCTGTGATAGACTCGAACCTCATTGAAAAGAAACACCTCAATCCGAGAGCCTTCGCGTTCAATCAACTCAGCACCAAGAGAATTAAACAAAGTTTCTATATCCTGCTATTTGATATTTGCGCTTACAGGGTGTGAGAAGATTCGTTCAAGTGTTTTCTGATGTTTACGTTTCACAAGCCAACAGTACTATTATGCGGTACCAGTGTCAAGAAATAATTTGAGTACGCTTTAGTAGTGATTGAAGGACAGAACACTGAACATCTGCGGCTGGCCCGCAGCATGTTTCTTGTTGAGATTTTAATTTTACCTGAAAAAACTTTGCAACTGAATGCTGTTTGATTTTATTATTTCACTTAAATCTTTATAAATCTTTGCTTCACCATAATTTTTCTCATGCTCTGCTATTAGACCATCCAACTCATTTTTTACAACTTCGCACACTTCATTTACTAATGATGTTAACAATTTTGGCCGAACATTCATGTCCTTAGCAAATATTTTAAAGGAATGCTCTTTTATCCGGTCAAACCTGAAAGTCTGGCCAATCGCCATGGCAAATTTATTGTCCAAAGGATACACCTGAGTGGACACCAAATCATAAAACGGCGCTAATTCAAAGCCTTTGTTGTGTAGAATAGAAAAATTCTTACCATGAGCATCATGATTGCCAATAATATAATTAAAAATCATCATACGTATGAATAGGAACCTATTTGTTACACCTTGATTTGACAAGTATTCATCAATTAATTCTCTGCATTCTATAAACCCGGGACCACCACTCTCTTGATATTTTCGCTCAGCCGGATACCCCATTGCCTGACAAAAATCCTCCTGGTGAATGCGAACAATCTCTTTGTTTATTTCCTGGCGGTCATATCGATCTACTACAAACAATTCATGACCACCAACTTTCATAATTTTTGAATTAGGAATCAAAAAGCCTGATCGCTGTGCCAATTCCATACAAAGGGCTTCATTCCTCGGGATATCGGTGAAACCGGCATTAATTGGTTTAATAATATGCGTAGTAGCAGAGCCTGAATTTTTCGGCAGATAAAACTGTGCTCCTTTAATATAAACCGGCAATTTGTCTTGTACTCCGGCCAAAGAAAGTTTAGCGTGTTTCATTTCCGGATATAATTTGTATCTTTCCGGATCACGCAGTATTTTATCAAGAATTTCTATCAGTTCCCGAGTAATATTTTCATATTGACCAGAAGTAAAATCAGGTTCCTGATCTTCAGGTATGATAGAAAGAGCCCCCGCACAATCTTCTCCAAAATTTTCCAAAAAGGCAAAAGTATCTTTTTTGTCAAATCTGCGATTGAACGCCAACACCGTTCTTGTGTTACTTTCCGGAAGAAGATTTTCAAAAAAAGCAGTGCTGACAGCCGGAGCAAATTTTTCTTTTCTACAAGGAAGTGAAAGAGAAACAGGTAAAGATTCTTTTCCTATCCAATCTTGAGAATATTGAAATACTACTCTTCCCTTTTTGTGGCGATCCAATGTACCGACCAATCGTTTGCCCCATATAATTTGCAACCTGTCTTTCATTTTTCGTTCTCAATCGGATCTGGTGTTACATATAGTTTTAGACCTAAAGCCCGAAGCAACACAAAAGCTTTGTCCATCTGTATTGTCTCTTTCCCTCTTTCTACATCACTAATGAACTTCACACTTGTCCCTGTAATATCTGCTAAGTCCGATTGCCTCATCTCTTTCTTTTTTCGGGTGTCTTGAATGGCCTTGCCAAGATATTTAACTAAACGGACACGATATGGATATTCTATATTTTCTTTCATGCAAACCTCAATTTAACCGTAAGGTTAAAAAATATGGTAATCATTGAATTTCACCGTACAGTTAAATTACACAGCTGTCAAGTTTTTTCACCGAATGGTTAAATTATTAAAAACGATACGCAAACCACTTTTTAATTTGCGCTCCGCTGCAAAAGCCTTGTTAGCAAAATTATTCGTTTAAAAAAAGAGATGATTAACGTTGAACAATCTGAAACTGATAGTCGTGTTACTCTTCTTACTTGCACATCACACAGGTATGCAGTCTGGCAAAACTGCATGAACAATATGAATAGATGGAATAAATCATTTGCTGCTGACCTGACCCTCCTGAGATAGAACCTGTTTAGTTTCTGCCCTTCAGGGTATATTCCTGAAGGGGGATGGTCGGTTAGCTCCACCGCACCTATTTCTCGCTGATATTCCAGTTATACCCATGTGTGACATCAGTCTCAGTGACGGGCTTTGTAATCACCGCTTGTTCA
Source organism: Desulfobacula sp. (assembly GCF_021107415.1). Next base: position 608 of record NZ_JAIOSW010000147.1, on the reverse strand, counting down.
AGAATTCTTCGGAATATTAAACCTCGGCTTCTGGAAGTACGCCGATTAAACCGGAAAGTGAACTCTTCCAAGTAGGATTGCAGATGAGCTGGTACGATTGCCCCTTGGTGAGTTCCAAGTATCCATCGTTTCAACAGGCTCGCAACCCGATGAACGCCTGGCATTGAGACGTGAGCGGGGTCATTAGAAGAAGCAATAACTGTTGTCTTCCGTGTGTATCCGAGTTCAGGCAATCCATTATAACCACGCCATCCATCTGTTAATATCACCGCATTTTGGGCCACCACGTCACAGATAAACGGTAGAAGACTATCACCAGAAGCATCGGAAACATGACGCATCCGCACCCGTCCAAATCCTTTTGGTTGTTTGATTTCCACGGCAATCACCACAATGCTTTTGCTGACACCACGCCCACGCTTGCCACCCTGTTTGACGCCACCTATTAGTGTTTCATCTACTTCGACTTCTCCCAATAATCGTTTACGTTTGACGTTCATCATTGCCACCCGAAAACGTTGCAACATCGTCCAAGCCACTCGATAACTGACGCCCAGTGTACGCTCTAAAGTTTTGGCCGACATACCATTTTTTGCAGTCGTCACATG
>NZ_JAIOSW010000488.1 GCF_021107415.1 Desulfobacula sp. | reverse complement strand
TGCCAAAGCATTGATATACATCCAAGGCCCTGACCCGGATAAATTTCTTTTTAAAGATAAAATTGAAATTTCACCGGTGCAATTTCCAAAATTTGTTATTTCAACTCAAAAGGCCAAAGTCCTGTTCAATGATTTTAAAAATATCAATGCCCTTAAAAAATCACCTGAAGTTACCCTTATTTCCGATATGAAATGGAAAAAAACAACCGCCCAAAATATTTACTGCATGATACCGGGCATTGATGATGAATTGAAAAATGAATTGATTATCATAGAAAGTTTCTATGACACATCTGCATTCATACCCGGTCGGTCACCCGGAGCTGACCAGGCCTGCTCCATTGCAACGCTCATGGATCTTGCAGCATTCCTTAAAGCAAACCCTGTGAAAAGATCGATCCTGTTAATTGCCACATCCGGTCACGGCAACAGCCTCCAGGGGATGCGTGAATTTATCTGGGCTCTTGAATTGAAATCCAGACAATTAAAAAAAATGCTCTCAAACTATGATAATACCATCAATGAATCTGAAAAAAACTTGAATTTGCTGGATGACTATCTTGGAGAAAAAAGACTGGATACCAAAAATCTTAAGCTGGTTCAAAAAAATATTTTAGATGTCATTAAAACAAAAATTGATGACTTGAGCAACCAACTGATGCGGCTTCGACTTGAACAAGACCCGGACGAGGTTCAGATAAAAAAGCTGGCAGCCCAAAGAATGGCATTGAAAAGGCTTGAAAGTAAGAATGATCTGACGACGCTTAATAATAATGAAATTAATTTGGCAAAAGCGCTGATCCCCCCTGCTGCTGAAAAATTAAAAAGAATCTTAAAGGATTCAAAAATAGACAAAAAGAATCTTACCTCGTCTAAGACATTGAGAAAATTAGTTAAATCAAAAAATGTCCGCATGATCATTTCATTGCACCTTTCAAGTCATGGTAATGGTATTGGGGCCTTTAATGAGGGTTGGCTGTATGACATTAAAAATTCCATAAATGCATTTCCACCCTATGTTAAAGTAAATGAAATCCTCATTAACAGCGGCAAAAAAGCGGCCGCAAACCTTAATTCGAAAAATATTTTAAAGGATTCATTAAGGCCCTCGCTTCACAAATCCTGGCAAAGCTATTTTAAGGACACACCGGCACTAGGGGGTGAAGTCAGCAGACTGGCGGGTTATTTGGGACTCAGTTTTGTCACCACAAATGATGCACGACGGTTATGGGATACCCCATATGATATTTTTGAAGCAATAGATATTAAAAATGCTGCAAACCAGAGCCGTTTTATCTCAAATCTTATTAAAAGTATTGCCTCTGTACCCAATATTTCCAGTACAAGAATGCCACGAAACGGATTTGCCACGGTAATGGGACGGGCTAATTTTTTAAGACATGGTTCTGTATTTGCCGATGCCCCGGCACCTGACAGCGTTATTTTTTCATTTCAGGGACCGGCAACATTCTATAATATTGTTGATGAATCAGGCCAGTTTTTGATCAAAGGGGTGGCAACAAAAAAATTAACCCTCCATAAAGTAATTCTTGAAGGGTATAAATTTGATAAAACAACTGGAAACACCACCTGGGCGGTTGATAAAAAAAAGACCACAAAGGCACGGTATCGTGTTAAAGTGACAAAAAAGCATATGGAAACCGATCTTGTAATGTTCCCCTGCAGCCAGACAACCATACTTAACCTTCTTGAACCCAGAACCTTTCAGTATATGACCAAATTATTGATCCTGGATGCCAGAACGGGTGCCGCCCCAATACGATATTGGTATAGCAGGATTGATACAAGGTCCTCTATTATCAGCTCCATTTATCTTCAGCCCGGAACCAGACTGAAGTTAGCATTGTCAGACACCCTTTTGACCAAAAAGCTGCTGTTAACCCATTCCGACCCAAAGCATCATGACGGCAATGGATATCGAATTGATGAGAATCCGTTGATTGCCCCCACCCAGTATCTTGCGGCAAAAGATATGTGGGCATTGTTGAACCCGAGAATAGACAACCTTGAACAAAAGGGAATTAATAACCAAAAAATCAGAACACTGAAAACCCAGGGAAATCAGGCATTGGAAGATGCAGAACTGAGTTTTAAGAATTTAAAGTATGATAAATTTTTTAATTCAGCCGGAACATCTCTTGCCCTTGCCGGAAGGGTATATGACCATGTTGAAACCATCCAGAAGGATGTGCTTTATGGTGTTCTGTTTTATATTATGCTATTTGCACCCTTTGCGTTTTGCCTGGAACGCTTTATTTTCGCTTTTATCAATATTTATAAGAGAATTGCCGGTTTCCTGACAATTTTAATTGTGCTGATTGCAATTATTTATAATGTTCATCCGGCCTTTGAATTGGCCTATAGTCCCATCGTTGTGATCCTCGCATTTTTCATCACCGGATTGTCTGCCCTGGTGACATGGATCATTTTTCATCATTTTGAGAATGAAATGAAACAACTGCAGCGGCAGGGGAAAAGGGGAAATGATGGAGAAATAAGTTTTTTAAAGGCCTTTTCCGCCTCTTTCTTCATGGGAGTCAATAATCTTCGGAGAAGAAAAATCAGAACCGTTCTCACCTGTACCACACTGGTTATTCTTACGTTTACGATCATGAGCTTTACGTCTGTTAAAAATATTCGCCAGCACTCCAAACTATTGTACAATGATCATACACCCTATCAGGGGCTGCTGATAAAACAGCTGAACTGGAAAGGTCTCCCCACCGAAGCATTCAAAATAATTGAAAATACCATGGCCTCAAATATGATTTCAGCACCAAGGGCCTGGCTTGAAACCAAAAATCGAACCCGGACCACAAAAATACCCATACGCTGCCAGGATCAAACCTTTGAAGCAAATGGCCTGATTGGCCTATCTCCCAAAGAACCGGAAATCAGCGGCCTTTCAAATTTTATGACACAAGGCCGGTGGTTTTCAGATGCTGACCGATATTCGATCATCATTTCAAAAAGAATGGCATCCCGGCTAAATCTCTTAAACATAGATCCCGAGGACCGGCATATTATGCTTTGGTCCATTCCGTTTAAAGTTATCGGCCTTTTTTCCGGTGATACCTTTGATAAATTCAAGGATCTTGATGGAGAGCCTTTAACACCGGCAATTTTCCCGGATGAGGTTTTTCAGATGACCACAGACGCGGAAATGGAGGCCATGGAATCCGGGGAGGATATCAAGGCATTTCAGAGCCGGTACAAGCATATCCCTTTTGATCAAACCGTGATCATTCCCTATAAAACCCTTATTTCTCTAGGGGGAAATCTTAAGAGTATTGCATTAAAGTATAAAAACAAACCTGATAATCATGACTCTACCTATGAAATGGTGGATCGATTCGGGTTATGGCTTTTCTCGGGTGAAAAAACAGGGGTTTTTCTCTATAATGCAAGTGACAGCCTCGACTATTCAGGGGTTCCCAATATTTTGATTCCCATTCTAATTTCTATTTTTATCGTGCTGAACACCATGATCGGCAGTGTTCAGGAAAGAAAAAGGGAAATTGGTATTTATACCTCCATCGGCATGGCACCCTCCCATGTTTCAATTATCTTCATTGCCGAAGCCCTCTCCTATGCCGTGCTCAGCGTGGTTTTAGGATACATTCTTGCCCAGGTCATGGTTAAGGTCTTTGCAGGAACCGCTCTTCTCAACGGTATCACTGTAAACTATTCTTCTTTGGGCGGTGTGTTTGCCATGGCAATGGTGATGCTGGTTGTCATTTTATCCTCCATCTATCCCTCCAGGATTGCCGCTTCCATTGCCATACCGGATGTTGAAAAATCATGGGAGCTTGCCAAGGCAAAAGGCGACGTGATGGATATTGAATTGCCCTTTTTAATCAAAACAAGTGAAATAATGAGTGTCACGGGTTATTTATACCAATTTTTAGAAACCCATCAAGAGATATCCCAGGGCATTTTCTCGGTGGATAACCTGGAACTGTCTTCCGATCAAAATGATTTAAATATCTGTTTTACAGCCTGGCTTGCCCCCTTTGATCTGGGCATTATGCAGGACATCAGTATTGTATTTAACCCATCACAATATTATGAAGGATACCGGGAAATCCACATGAACATAATGCGCAAATCAGGTGAACAAAATACCTGGTGGCGGGTCAATAAAAGATTTGTTAATCTCATGAGAAAGCAGCTTTTAATCTGGAGATCCATGGACAGGGATGAAAAGGAAGGATATATGTTAAAGGAAACAAATATTGCCTGAAACTAAAAAAAAATTAATCGCCATCAGGCCCCGGGCATACATCATTGCAATTCTCCTTGCAGTGCTGATTTGTGCCCTGACACCTTTTAATAATGTATATCAAAATGCAACTCCTCTGGGTGGCGGGTACTTTCCTCTGGCACCCTTTTACCTTTTATTCTGGTTAACGGTTATCACAGCTTTGACCAGGAAACTGTTTAAGATCCAAACCCTTCTTTCAGGGACTGAACTTCTTTTTACATGGGGCCTGATGATTCTCGTCTCAGGGATTGCTTATACCGGGTTTGCCAGGACATTTTTCATCAACCTGACAGCACCATACTATTTTGCCAGTGTGGAAAACCGATGGCAGGAAGTCCTTCACCCGTTTCTGCCCAAAAATCTTTTCCCCCAGGATGGTAAAGCCATTGAAATGCTTTACAACGGTATTGACGGTGGACAGGACATGGGGTGGCTGGAACTGATCTCCAGAGTCCCCTGGCACACATGGGCAGTGCCATTTTTGTCCTGGGGAATTTTTATATTTATCTGCTATTTTTTAATTCTCTGCCTCATTCATATGATTACCCGGCAGGCCATGGAAAATGAGCGGATGAATTTTCCACT
>NZ_JAIOSW010000350.1 GCF_021107415.1 Desulfobacula sp. | reverse complement strand
TTTCAATTAAAGAACGGTATCTGTTCACATCTTTTTTCTTAACATAATCCAGAAGACTTCTGCGTCTTCCAACAAGGATCAACAGACCCCGTCTTGAATGATGGTCTTTCTTGTGAACTTTAAGATGTTCTGTAAGATAGCTGATACGGTGGGTTAAAATAGCAACCTGCACCTCTGGTGAGCCTGTATCAGACTCGTGGAGCTTGAATTTTTCAATCATCTCCTCTTTGTTTTCTGCCAATAAAACCACTTTAAAACTCCTTTATCTGGAATAAATAAAACATGGTATCTGTCAATGATCAGGTTTTTTTATGATTTCCCATCCGATATTCCATTCAGAAAAAGAAATTCAAAACAAATCATTATACCATTACAAATATGTGTAAGCTTTTATGAATATCAGTTAGCTTAAAAAAACGCAACAATATTTATACTCCTGCCTGTTTTCAATCAATTGGATGATCGCCAGAAGGTCATTATGATTATCAATCACCCTGATGGATTGATCGGGTTTTGGCAAAGGGAGCCCAAGCTCCTTTGTTAAAAGCTTTTGTCCAAATTTAATTTTTTGGGCAATACGTTTATCCGCCACAATTTTTGGCATAAACTCAAGACAGTCTGACAGGCAGATAATTCTTTGTTCAGCAGTCGTTTTATCAAGCCTTTCAAGGACATCCAATTGGACGGCATCTTCCAGCTTAAATGCACTGGACTGTGTTCGGCAAAGTTTTGACAGATGAGCACCGCATCCAAGTTTTTCCCCTATATCAAAGGCAAGGCTTCTAATATAGGTTCCTGAAGAGCAAAAAACGTCAACGTCAATATTTGGCAGCGCAATATGGTTTATACTGATATCAAAAAATTCAATCGGCCTTGGCGGTTTTTGAATTTTCTTTCCCTGGCGTGCCAGCTTATATAATGGCTGGCCTTCATGTTTTAATGCACAAAAAGCAGGCGGCACCTGATCCTGAATGCCGACAAAAGATTTTACAACCTGTTCAACATCATCGTTGTTGAGGGAGTTCATCATATCTTTTGGGGCTGTAAAAACCGTCTTACCCGTCAGATCATAGGTGTCTGTTTCAACCCCCAGACATATCCTTGCAAGATATCTTTTATGGCCGTCAAGAAAAAATCTGGATATCTTTGTCCCCTTATTGACCGAACAAAGCAGCAAGCCTGTGGCAAAAGGATCCAGGGTTCCTGTATGTCCTAACTTTTTTGCCCCCAAGACCTTTTTTACACGAGCCACTACCCTGGCTGAAGAAATGCCTTCAGGCTTATGAATTGCTATAATACCACTTTTCATTTACTTATAGGTGTTCGTCCGGTGTTCCCGTTAAAGCGGATTTAATGAGTTCATCCATTTGGGCTGCCTTGTCAAAAGAATCATCATAGTAAAATCTTAAATCCGGCATATATTTCAATCCTAATTTCGGAGCAATGCGTTTTTTGATAAATCCCTTGGAATTCTTAAATCCGTCCAAAGCATCATTAATTCGCTTTTTATCTCCAAAAACAGTAATATACACATTGGCCACTCGAAGATCAGAACTCAACTTCACACCACTGATCGTGGCCATTTCAATCCTGGGGTCCTGCATTTTTTTATTTAAAAGATCCGTAATGGCTTGTTGAATCTTGCCACTGATTCTTTCTGCTCGTGAATAAGGTTTCATCTTTTAATTAATCAGCCTTGTACTTTCTTTCTTCAACTTCATAACACTCAATCACATCATCCACCTTGATGTCATTATATTTTTCAAGACCAATACCACACTCAAATCCCTGGTCCACTTCTTTGACATCATCTTTAAACCGCCTGAGTGATGAAATTTGTGTATTACACTTGACAACCCCATCCCTTAAGAGCCTTACTTTTTTACCACGGATAACTTTGCCGTCTGCAATATGGCACCCGGCAATGGTCCCCATTTTCGGGATTACGAACACATCGCGGACATCTGCCCGACCGATAATAATCTCGTGGAATGTGGACGGCATCATTCCATCCAATGCAGTCTTAATGTCATTGATGACATCATAAATAATATCATAAAAACGCATATCCACATTTTCTTCTTTGGCAAGTGTTCTAATCTGGGGTGTCGGCCTGACATTAAACCCGACGATAATGGCATCTGAAACGGCTGCAAGCGCCACATCCGATTCATTAATGGTACCCGTACCCGAGTGAACAATTTTAACATCCACTTCTTCTTTAGCCAGATCATTTAATGAATCGTTCAAGGCTTCAATGGAGCCGTGAACATCTGCTTTCACAATAAGCCTGAGTTCCTTAATTTCAGCAGCCCCAAGATTCTCAAACATCTTTTCAAGATTGGCCCTGCTTTTCCTGGCCAGCTCCTTTGCCCTTTGTTTGTGCATCCTGTGACCGGCAATCTGTTTTGCATCCTTATCAGATGCTACAGCAATAAACTCATCACCGGCATTGGGTATACCATGTAAGCCAACGATTTCAACAGGGGTACTCGGGCCTGCTTCATCAACCCTGTTTCCCCCATCATTTATCATTGCCCTGATTCGACCGGAATGAAGCCCGCAGACAACGGAGTCACCATCTTTTAAAATCCCTTGTTTGACAAGGACAGTTGCCACCGCACCACGCCCGGTATCAAGCCTTGATTCAACCACATAGCCATTTGCTTTTCTATCCGGATTTGCCTTGAGTTCCAGAACCTCGGATTGTAATGAAATCATTTCCAGGAGTTCCTCTACACCCTCTCCGGTCTTTGCAGAGACTTTAACAAAAATAACATCCCCGCCCCAATCTTCTGCAAGCAGATCAAGTTCTGAAAGCTCTCTCATGATTCTATCAGGATCAGCCCCGGCCTTGTCCATTTTATTAACAGCAACCACAACCGGCACACCCGCTGCCTTTGAGTGGTTAATCGCCTCTATGGTCTGGGGCATCACCCCATCATCTGCTGCAACAACAAGGATAACGATATCTGTAATCTGTGCCCCGCGGGATCTCATTGCCGTAAACGCAGCATGACCCGGTGTATCAAGGAATGTAACTTGTCCACCATTGGCTGTTTTGACATTATAGGCACCAATATGCTGGGTTATACCGCCGGCTTCACCACTGGTAATCTTGGATTTCCTGATCACATCCAAAAGCGACGTCTTTCCATGGTCAACATGGCCCATGATGGTGACAACCGGTGCTCTTCCGATCATTTTATCATCATCATCATCGCCATTTGGTATATTGAGCAGGGTCTCTTCCTCAAAAGATGCTTTTTCCACCTCAAAATCAAATTCAGTTGCAACCAGCACAGCCGTATCAAAATCAATGGTCTGGTTCACCGTTGCCATAACCCCCATGGTCATCAGTTTAGCAATCATCTCATTGGCTTTGATACCCATACGTTTTGCAAGTTCGGAAAGTTCAATGGCCTCATCAATCTTAATACGCCTTTTAATGGCTTTGGGTGTTGTAATCTGGGTTTTCTGAAAATTCCCTTTTTTACCTTTTGTATCCTTTCTACCTTTACCGCGTTTTTTTCTTCCACGACCACCCTTATATAATGCATCCCCTTCAATCACGGATTTTCTCTTACGCTGTTTTCTTTTCCCGGCAGGCTTGTCATCACCAAAATCAACTTTTCTTTTTTCTTTTTTGTGTTTTCCTGTCTCTATTTCATCCGGCACGGCAATATCAATAGTTGGAGTATCCATATCGGGCTTCGATGGAGAAGGAGATGACACACGTTCTTTCTTTTTAAACGGTTTTTTCTTTGCACTTTCCTTGGGCCCGTTTTTCATACCAGGTCTTTTTCTATCCTCACCGGGCTTAGATTTTTTTAAATTTTTAAGCACAGAAGGATCTGCTATTTTAACGATCTTTGCGGGTGTTGATTTTTTCTTTTTCTTTTTCTTTTTCTTTTTGACCTTTTTCTCTTCCCCTTCGGTGCCAGTTGACTCAGTTTCCTGTACGACCGTCTCTTTTTCCTCTTTTTCAATAATAGCTTCTTTACGTTTGGATTCTTTTTTCTTCACAGAAGAAATGAGTGTTTTTTCAACATCAGGTTTGGCTTTTGTCTCTTCCGGTTCAATCGTTACGGGCTGGACTGGTTCCTCTGGTGCCTCTGCCTCTTCAGGTTCCACCGGTTTAATGATCTTGGCAGGTTTAGCCTTTTTAACCTTTGTTTTTGGTTTATCTTTTTTGGGTGCAGGCTCTGGTTTCTCAGATTCTTCTTTACCCGTCTTTTGCTCAATATCTGATGGCGTTACTTTTAGCTCTTCCTCTACAACAGGCGCTTTCTTTTTACGAACAATTATCTGTTCTGGTTTTTCATCCACCTTTTTTGCTGTCTCTTCTTCAATTTCCGGCTCAACAATTTTTTCAGGCTCAGCTTCAACTTCAGCTTTCTGCCTGCGCCTGCGGATAACCGATGGCTTTATCTTGACATCCGTCTTTTTTTTAGCTTTTCCCAAAAGGCTTTTTTTAATTGCGCTGACAGCACTACCCTCCAGAGAACTCATATGGCTTTTAACTTCAATCTTCAACTCTTTCATTTTATTAAGAAGCGCTCTATTCGTCATGTTCAGATCTTTAGCTAACTCATATACTCTGACCTTCGCCATTTGTTGCCCCCAAGTAAGTCTCTTTTTTTATTCTTTTTTCGCCTGCTACCCGTTGTTTATGTAACCTGAAGGTCACACGTAACATAAAGGTCACACGTAACATAACCCTTAACTGTCTTCACCTTCTTGAACTGCTTCACCATTTTCCGGCTCTTCATCATCTTTTGGCTCTTCATCATCTTTTGGCTCTTCATCATCTTTTGGCTCTTCATCATCTTTTGGCTCTTCATCATCTTTTGGCTCTTCATCCCGGCTTTCCTGCCTTAATTCCTCTTCCAGAATAACTTTTGCTTCTTTAATCATTTCTTCAACTTTTAATTCACTCAAATCAGTTATTGAAACAATATCTTCGATGACTGCTTCAGATATATCTACAAGAGAAGAATATCCGCCTTTGAAAAGCACCTCTGCCATTGACAGCCCCACCCCTGTCAGTTTCATCAGGCTGTCATATCCTTCTTTTAATTCCCGGCTGTATTCTTCCTCACTGGTTACCTCTAAGTGCCAGCCGGTAATCTCACAGGCAAGAGAAATATTTTGGCCTCCCTTGCCAATGGCAATGGAAAGGTATTCATCGCTCACAATGACTTCCATGGATTGATTATCTTCATCAATAATCACCCTGGCGATCTCGGCAGGCGACAGGGCGTTACAGACAAATCTTGCTATATCCGGACTCCATTGAACAATATCGATTTTTTCACCACGAAGCTCCTGCACAATATTCTGAACCCGGTTTCCTTTCATCCCCACACAGGCTCCCACCGGATCCACATCTGAATCCATCGAGGAAACAGCAATTTTAGCTCTGATACCGGGAGCCCTTGCAGCACCACGCAGGGTTACAATCCCTTCGGACACTTCGGGAACTTCGGTTTTAAACAATTCGACTAAAAATTGTGGGTGGGTTCTGGATAAAATAATCTGTGCACCCTTTGATTCTTCTAATACATCCAGAACATATGCTCTGATTCTGTCACCGCGCTTGTAATTTTCTCTTGGCATCTGATCTCTGGGCCTTAAAACAGCCTCTGCCTGTCCCAGATTGGCGATAATGCTGCCCCTGTCAAAGCGTTGAACTATTCCATTAATAATTTTACCCTTTTTATGAATAAAATTCTCATAGACAGCATTTCTTTCCGCTTCCCTCATCTTCTGAATAATAACCTGTTTGGCCGACTGAGCAGCAATTCGACCAAATTCTTCCGTATCAATCCGAATACCCAGACTGTCTCCGATCTCGCACTCGGGATCATATTCATAGCCATCTTCAAGGGTCAGCTCACTGTCGGAATACTCAACCTCTTCTACAACCTCTTTAAAATGGAAAACCTCAACGTCACCACTTTTCTCATTGTAGTGAACCTCAATATCAGCTCTGGGTCCGATTTTCTTTCTGGCCGCGGAAATAATAGCCTCTTTAAGGGTATTAATAAGAACCTCCGGTTCAATTCCCTTTTCGCGACTTACCTGATCAATAACCCTTTTAATATCTGTGATAAACATGACTTACGCGTTCTCCATATTACTGACCTGCAAGCATTGCTTTGCTGATCACATGGTCTGATATTTCAACCCTTTTCCCATCAACAGCAATCACAACAGAATCATCATTAATTATCTCAAGAATCCCTGTAAACTTTTTTTGATTCTCAATTAATTCATTTGTCTTAATTTTTACTCTCTCACCCTTGAAACGATGAAAATCCTCTTTTTTATTCAAAGGCCGGTTTGGCCCGGGAGAAGAAACCTCAAGCCGATAACTGCCGATATTCTCTATATGAACATCCATTAAATCTGAAAGCTGGCGGCTGATATAAATACAATCATCTAATCTAATACCGCCGGGCTTATCCAAAAAAAGACGAACAATTTTTTCCCCATCACTATTGACAATCTCCAAATGAACAAGCTCAAAGTTTTCAGCCTGACATAATGGCTGTGCAACTTCTTTAATTTTTTCAATTAACATGCTATTGTCTTTCTTCAACCTGCCACCCGTAATATAGCCTGCATACTATCTTTTGTTTGCATCCTTAAATACAAAAACGGGCAGATGCCCGTTCCGAATACAAAAAATCCTCACCAAGTAGAATCACCAAATAAAATCAGTGGTTCAGATCATATCTTAATCCCCAATAAATGGAATCATCTGCCATCCTTCCATTTAAAAATGGAGCGGGCAACGAGACTCGAACTCGCGACATCAAGCTTGGGAAGCTTGCACTCTACCAGCTGAGTTATGCCCGCATTAGCAGAATAATATACCAACCTATATCGGGTTTGTCAATAACACTTTTACTCCCAAATATTAACCAGGCAAATCCATATTAAAAATGATTAGCGGCTATCTTCTTTCCGGCTATTCCGGCAGATCTGCATTAAACTCAACAAGAATGGCTTTTGAAATGTTTACATGCAGTTTTTTAATATTTTTTTCTTTCAAGGTTTGCTTGCCGATCTGTAAACAACCCGGAAAGACAATGACTTTTTACCTTCAGGCAACGGCTGGCCTTCAAATATATCAAAAAGAAAAACGTTTTCAATTAATGATTCTTTTTTAAAAATAAATTCAATCTGTTTCAAGATTGCCCCAACCGTCACGGCTCTGTCCACGATAATGGTAATATCCCTTGAAATGGAAGGAAATTTTGGCAATGGCTCAGCTGTAACTACTTTGGGGAGCAGGTCCTGTATGGCATTAAAATTGAAATCAAAAACAAATGCATCCTGCTTTAACCCATAATTTTTCAAAACCTTTTCATCAATTCTTCCAAGAGTACCCACAAGGGTATCATTGAATTTGATAACGGCTGCATATCCATCTTTGTAATAAGGACAGGAGTCATTTTCAATCTTTTCAAAGCCGGTGTTCTCAATCATAAGTGCTTCAAAAAAAACCTCAGCCGCACCTTTCAAATCAAAGAAATCAACTTTAGCCTTTTTGGAATACCAGGAAGAATCCGTCCGGTTGCCTGTGATCAGACCCGCAATCATTTCCTTTTCTTCAGGCAAAGATCCCTTTTGTGTGGCAAAGAAAATCTTGCCGATTTCAAAAAACTTCAGCGTATCTGCCTGCTGGGAAATATTTTTTTTCATTGTCTCAAGAAGCCCTGGAATCAGAGAACTCCTTAAAACCGACATCTGATCTGAAATCGGGTTTAAAATAGTTTCAACCTGCCGCCGTTTATCGTTATCCAACAGGTTTAACCTGTCACATGAATTTTCATTGATAAAATTATAATTGATGATCTCACAAAAAGAAAATCCCGTCATTATTTGTTGGATTTTTTCCCTGAGAACGATCTTTTCATCCAAAAGCCTGCCTTTTGCAGGAACCAGAGGATAACTTGTTTTAATATTGTTATATCCCCAAAGCCTGGCTACTTCTTCAGAAAGGTCTTCAGGCCTTGTAACATCCACTCTGAAAGATGGTATACCCACTTTCAGCCGGGTGTCATTTGTTTTCTCAACTTCAAATTCCACTGATTCCAGGATCGCTTTGATTGCATCTGTATCTAAATCCGTACCCAATCGGGCATTCAAGGCATCCGTATTCAAATCAATTTTACGGGGAACCGCCTTATTGGGATATTCATCAATAATATCTTTGGCAATGGTTGCATCACAAATTTGAGCCATCAGGGCAATTGCCCTGTTTAATGCTTTGACCGTCCCTTCAGGGTCAACTCCACGTTCAAACCTGTGTGATGCATCTGAAGCAATACCGGTTTTCTTTGCAGTTTTTCTGATGGATATCGGATTAAAATATGCGCTTTCAATCAGCACTCTGGTTGTGGAATCTGAAATCTCAGAATTTTCACCCCCCATTACCCCGGCCAGTGCCACAGGTCTGTTACCATCACAAATCATGAGCATATCAGATTCAAGCATATGATCTTTGCTGTCAAGAGTGGTAAAATTCATATCACTGCCTGCTTTTCTAATGACAATCCTGCCCTTTGCAACCTCATCAAAGTCAAAGGCATGAAGGGGCTGGCCCATTTCCATCATGACAAAATTTGTAATATCAACCACATTATTGATGGGAGTAAGCCCTATGGATTCAAGTCTTTCCTGGAGCCAGAAAGGAGAGGGTTCAATCTTAACATCAAATAAAAGGCCTGCCGAGTATCTTGGGCAAAGATCAGGATCAATGATTTGAACTTTTGCATAATCATGGATAGATTCATTTCCCATTTTATCTTTTGGCAGCTTAAAATCAGGGAACTTCACCTTGGCTTTTGGTTCCATGAAAGCCCCTGCTTCACGAGCCACACCGATGATACTCAAGCAATCGGGTCTATTGGGGGTCAAATCAATTTCAAACACCGTGTCAGAAACTTTCAACGCTTTGTCAAGGGGGGTTCCGGCAAGAAAATCACCTTCAAGATCCATAATACCTGCGGCATCTGTATTGAGTTTTAATTCAGCGGCACTGCATAACATACCTTCAGACACTTCTCCCCGAAGCTTACCCTTTTTTATTTTAAAATCTCCGGGAAGAACAGTCCCTGGCAATGCGCATGGCACAAACATACCTTCGTGCACATTGGGCGCACCACAGACAATCTGAACCAGCTCATCCCCGCCTGCGTCAACCATGCAGACAGAAAGTTTGTCTGCATTTGGGTGTTTTTTAACTTCATTGACTTTAGCGACAACAATATTGTTGAGATAATCATACCTTTCTTCAACTGCATCGACCTCAAGGCCTGCCATTGTCAACTCTTTAGCAATCACTGAAGGTTCAAGGTCAAGGTGAATATACTCTTTTAACCAGCTTAAACTGACTTTCATATCAAAACTGCCCTTGAAAACGGATATCGTTTTCAAAAAATTTTCTTGTGTCATCAATACCATACTTGAGCATGGCAAGACGTTCAATCCCCATTCCAAAAGCAAAGCCTGTATATTTGTCCGCATCATATCCGACATTTTCAAAAACCGCCGGATGAACCATTCCGGAACCCAATACTTCGAGCCATCCTGTTTTTGAACAGATTCGACAGCCTTTTCCCTTACACATAACACAGCGGATATCGACTTCGGCGCTGGGTTCTGTAAACGGGAAAAAGCTGGGTCTGAATCTTAAAGAAGTTTCCTTGTCAAAAAACTGATGAACAAAAGTAGTTAAAATCCCCTTTAAATCACCAAAAGAAATATTTTTATCCACCATCAGACCTTCGACCTGATGAAACATGGGGGTATGAGTGATGTCTGAATCACATCGGAAAACCTTTCCCGGTGAAATAATTCTCACCGGCGGTTTGGTCTTTTCCATCACACGGGGCTGGGATGGAGAAGTATGCGTTCGCAAAACTATGTTTTCCGACACATAAAAAGTATCCTGCATATCTCTTGCCGGATGATATTTGGGGATATTCAAGGCCTCAAAATTATAATAATCCGTTTCAACTTCCGGACTTTCTGCAATATCAAACCCAAGTCTTAAAAAAATATCAGTAATTTCTTTGGACACCTGGGTAATAGGATGAAGAGAGCCCCGCAGGATTGGTCGCCCCGGAAGGGTCACATCAATACCTGTAAACTTTTTATCATCAAAATCATCAAGTTTTGAAAAGGCAGCCTTAACGGCCTTCTCAAGCTTTCCTTTAAGAATATTGGCATTCTTACCGGCACTGGGCCGCTCATCCTCGGGAAGAGAAGAAATATTTCTTAAAAATTTTGTGAGCACACCCTTTCGGCCAAGATATTTAATGGAAAGCTGTTCAAGCTGGTCCGAATCACTGGCTTGCTCTATGCTTTCAAAGGCTTCTTTTTCAATATCAATAATACTGTTTTGCAAAATACCCTCACTAATCGTTTAATCTAATTAAACTGGGCATTCGCCTGGGAAGCCAACTGGGAAAAGGCGGCTGGATCAGAAATTGCAAGATCAGCCAATACCTTGCGATCCAACTCACTGCCTGCTAATTTAAGACCATTCATTAATTTGCTGTATGACAGGCCATTCATTCTTGATGCTGCATTGATTCGGACGATCCAAAGCCGTCTAAAATCTCTCTTGCGCACTCTTCTGTCCCGGTAAGCATACATCAACGCTTTATCAACAGCGTCTGCAGCAGTACGGTATAATTTACTTCTTCCGCCTCTAAATCCTTTTGCAAGCTTAAGTACCTTATTTCTACGCCTTCTTGCTTTAAATCCTCTTTTGACTCTCATTTTGTCAAACTCCTCAACTCTCTATTCTTTTGAATCAAACTTTCAGTAATTTTGATTGAAATGTTACTATCCATTGGGTAACAAACGTTTGACCTCTTTTAAATTTGCCTTATCAATCATCTGATCTAATCTATAAGATCTTTTTCTCTTTGTGGTTTTTTTGGTTAATATATGGCTAGAATGAGATTTTCTAAATTTATATTTCCCTGATCCTGTTTTTTTAAAACGCTTGGCAGCCGCTCTGCATGTTTTAATCTTAGGCATTTTATCTTCTCCTGTATTGCAATTTCTAAAAAAGATGGCAGTATATAATTAAAAAAGCATAATATACCACCATACATTTATTATGTATTTTCAAGCCGTCTTGCTAACTTTATAAAACTAGATTATTTAGGTCCCAAAAGCATGGTGATAACGCGGCCCTCAAACTTGGGATACTGCTCAACCTGGGCAAACGCGTCAGTCATGGTAACAATTTTTTCCAAAACCGTGTTAGCCTGTTCCTTGAGTATAATTTCCCTTCCTCTGAAAAACAGTGTAATCTTAACCTTATCATTTTTACTGATAAACTTTTCAATATGCCTGACCTTTGTTTCAAGGTCATGATCATCGGTTTTTGGCCTTACCTTTATTTCCTTAATCTGAGTAGTTTTCTGTCTTCGTTTAGCCTCCTGCTTTTTTTTAGTCAGCTCGTATTTAAATTTCCCAAAATCCATTATCTTGCAGACAGGCGGGTTTGCATCCGGTGAAACCTCAACCAGATCAAGATCTTCATCCCCTGCAATTTTCAATGCCTCTTCTATGGGCATAATTCCTATCTGCTCACCATCAGAGCCGACAACCCTAACCTGGCTGGCCCTGATCCCCTTATTCACACTTGTCTGATCCTGTCTTCCTCGCTTAGCTATTTTCGCACCTCCTGCACCACACGATCTTATATTTATTTTTGATAGAACAAGTATAACCCTGCGATTATAATGGCTTGCATAAAGAAATGCAAGTACTATTTATTTTAAAATCTTCTTTATTTTCTGATCAAGAGTATATGCCTCCAAATAGCTATTCTTCCAATATAAATTAGCCTCTTTATTAAAAAAATGATAAAAAAGATCAAGACTTTTTTGCCGTAGTACTCCAGGAACAATATCAATCCCGCAATTTTGATATAAAAGGGGCAATTTTTTCAAATCACATGTCGTTCCTCCCCCCATGGGGTCTTCATAAGCATATACTATTTTTTTGATACCGGACAAAATAATAGCACCAAAACACATCAGACAGGGCTCCATGGTAGAAAAAAGGATTAATTTGTCAGGTTCAAATTGAGTGTCAATAGTTTCAAGATGTTTCAAAGCCCTTATCTCAGCATGATCAATTTCACTAAAAAACAATTTATCAGAAGTTGTTCCCGTCCTTGCACCACTTGCAATCACTTTTCCAGCTTGCACAATCACACATCCCACCGGGAACTCACCCTTGTCAAATGCTTTTTGGGCTTGTTCCAATGCCAAACCCATGTAATATTCATACTCCAATTTAAATCATCTCTCCTAAATAAAATATATCTTTACAAAGCCTGCTCCATATGCGCAAATATGACCCAGATTCTTCAACTTGTTTTTTTTTAACGATTGTAGTTTATTTTGCTCTCAAAAAATATTCAATATGAATTTATGAAAACAAACAAAAAAATATATATACAAAAAAACTCTTTGAATAAAAATCTTTGTATCCAGAAAGAATTCCAACTCAGAGAAAAAAACTTTCTTTCCGAATATGGTACCTTAAGTGCTAATGCAAAAAGGCGGAAGAAAGAAGAAAATATCTGCAATATCAGAACGCCTTTCCAACTCGACAGGGACCGCATTGTCTATTCAAACTCCTTTAGACGGTTGAAATACAAAACACAGGTTTTCCTCTCCCCTTTGGGAGACCATTATCGAACCCGACTCACTCATACACTTGAAGTGGCACAAATTTCAAGAACTATTGCAAGAGCCATGTGTCTTAATGAAGATCTTGCCGAAGCCATTGCACTGGCTCACGATCTGGGTCACACACCTTTTGGCCATGGTGGTGAAACCGCTCTGATCGAAATTTATTCACCCCATTTTTCTCACGCTTATCAAAGCTTAAGAGTGGTGGATTCCCTTGAAAACAAAGGGAAAGGCCTTAACCTGACCTGGGAAGTCAGGGACGGCATTCTTAAGCACTCCAAAGGGTTTGGCAATATCATTCCGGCAACCCCCGGAGAAACCGCCATTACAGTCGAAGGAAGAATTGTCAGAGTAGCGGATATCATTGCCTATTTAAACCATGACCTTGATGATGCATTACGAGGCAAGGTCATCTCTTCAGCAGAAGTTCCTGACATCTGTATTAAAAAACTGGGAAAAACACATTCCCAGAGAGCCAGTATAATGATTGAACAATTGGTGTATAACAGTGGGCCGCGTAATGGCAAATTTATCCTTGATATGGGCAAAGATACCTTTCATTCCATGATCATATTAAGAAAATTCCTATATGATAAAGTTTATCGTTCGCCAGGAGTTCATAATGAATTTGTAAAGGCCAAAAAGGTGATCATTGGCCTTTATAATTATTTTTTAAATAACCCTGACGTCTTGCAAAGAGAGCTTGTAAAAATGGAAATGGCACCATGGGACTCCTCAAAGAACCCCCTTAAACGGTCTGTTTGTGATTTGATCGCCAGTATGACCGACCGGTATGCCATGAATCTATATTCCAAGATTTTCTTGCCCAACCCCCTGATCTAATTTAAGCAGCCATGACAGATAAAACCTTTAAACCTCTTGCAGCTCTTTACGATGCTATGGATAAAACCTGGAACAAAATTGCCGCAGACTACCATTTCAAATGCAATGGGTGTGAGGATAATTGCTGTAAATCCTTATTTTTTCACCATACTTATATTGAAAAAGCCTATTTGCTCCATGGCTTTAATGCGCTTGACCCCAATAAAAAAGAAATAATTTTGGACAAGGCCGCAAACTATTGTAAAAAAACCTTTCCTCAAAGCCTGGAAATAAAAGCTAAAAAAATTTACTGCCCGGCAAATGAAAGCGGCCTTTGCCTTCTATACCCTTACAGACCAATGATCTGCAGGCTTCATGGCCTGCCCCACGAACTGAGCAAACCCGGGTTTGACCCCATC